>JBBRZR010000031.1:0-21213 GCA_038236495.1 Burkholderiales bacterium | reverse complement strand
GGCCGCCATCGCCTCGATCAGGTCGGCGGCGCGCAGGGGCAGGCGCAGGTTTCTGGCGTTGCCTCGTTCAGCAGCGTGACCGTGCAGCCAGACGCTTGCTGCGGCCGCGTCGAAGCCGTGTTGGCTGCCTGCCTGTGACCACAGCCCGCCCAACCAGCCCGCCAGCACATCACCGGTGCCTGCGCTGCCCAACCGGGCATTGCCGGTGGGATTGATCGCGGGCGTGCGGCCGGGTGCGGCGATGACTGTGCCGGAGCCCTTGAGCACCACGCAGGCGCCGAGTTGATCGGCCAGGTCTTGCGCGTTGTGCTGGCGCCGGACCTGCACTGCGGCGGCCGTGATGCCCAGCAGGCGGGCGGCTTCCAGCGGGTGGGGCGTCAGCACCGTGGGCGCACCGGCCTTGCCGCGTTGCACCAGTGCCGCGCGCAGACCCGCGTCGGCGGCCAGCGCATTGAGCGCGTCGGCATCCAGCACCAGCCGCGCCGAATGCAAGATCGCCGCCGGCAGCACGGCCCGCACCGCAGGGCCACCGCCGCAGCCGCAAACTACCGTGCAATGGGCCAGAAAATCAGGCAGCAGCGCATCGTTCACGCTGCGCGGCATCAACTCCGGCCGTGCTGCGCTGGGCGCGGTGTCGCCGTCCAGCCGAGCCAGGTAGACCCGCCCGGCGCCAGCCGTCAAGGCCGCGCTGGCGGCCAGCAGCGCCGCACCGCCCATGCCGGGCGCGCCACCCAGCATCAGCACATCGCCAAAGCTGCCTTTGTGCTGGGCATGGCTGCGGCCGGGCAGCAGCGTGTGCAGGGTTTCGGGCCCGGACAAGGTGGCGCTGGCGGGCTCGGCGCCCGTGTCCACGCCCAGGCCGTCGAACCAGATGCGGCCGGCAAAGTCGCGACCCATCGCGGTGAACAGGCCAGGCTTGAGGGTCAGCAGCGACAGCGTGTGCGTGGCCACCACTGCCGCATCACCCAGCAGCCGGCCGGTGTCGCCGCACAGGCCGGTGGGCAAGTCCACCGCCAGCACCGGTACACCGGGCTGCTGCATGCGCAGCACGCCATCGGCGATTTCGCCGTCGGGCGCGCGGCGTGAACCCAGGCCGAGCAGCGCGTCGATCAGGGCATCGGCCGGTCGGCCATCGAACCAGGGCGGGGCCAGACCACCGATGATCCGGACGCCTGCTTGTCGGGCTTGGGTCAGCGCGTGTTGGGCATCGGCAGGCAGGCGGCTGGCATCGCCCAGCAGGTTGACCGCCACTTCCAGACCGGCTTGGTGCAGGTGGCGCGCGGCCACCAAGCCGTCGCCGCCGTTGTTGCCCGGGCCGGCCCAGACCTGGATCCTGCGGGCCTGCGGCACTACTGCCAGTGCCAAGCGGGCCACGCCCAGGCCTGCAGCCGCCATCAGGGCGTGGGGTGCGCTTGCCGCCAAGGCTGCTTGCTCGATGCGTCGGCTGGCGGCGGCGTCGAACAGCGACCACCCGCGGACCGACGGCAGCACCGCTTGCGGTCCGTTGCCAGTAGCGAGCCTCAAGGCCAACAGGCCGCGCTGGGTCATGATTTCTCCGGTCCAGGGTAAGCCGTAGGGGTGCTGCGCCACATTGTGCTTTACTGGCCTTTGGCTGCGCCGGATGGTTGCAGCCCGACCCCGCAGGAGATCCGATCCTGTTCAAACAAGCCGTCGCCGGTGAAGCGATTGCCGCCGGCCTGGCATCCGGCACTGTGCAGACCTAGCAGTTCTTCCGCACCGGCACCGGCGGCACCGCCGGCACCCACTACCCGCTGGGCGGCAGGATCGCCAATATCCAGCCGGAACACATCAAGCCGAACCAGGCCGGCGACAAATTGAAGGACGGGTCCATCGACGCATTTTCTTCACTGGCGGCTCGCCCGGCGGCGCCATCCCCGTGCTGGTCTCGTCGGGCGCCGGCATCGGGCTGGTCGCCTTCGACGGCCCGCAGGCGGACGCGATCCGCAAGAGCGATGGCTTCTTCCCGCCGGACCTGATCGCCGTCGGTACCTACGAGGGCATGGGCGCAATGCTGGGCGGGCTGGTGTTGGGTGGCCTGCAGCACGAAGACGCCAAGCTGGCCGTGTTTGCCGGCGGCGGGCTGGTGGCGGTGCTGGCGGCGGTGCTGGCGATCCGGCTGGGCGGCGTCAGCGGCCGCATCGCGCCGGCGGTGCTGCTGGAGGCCTTCGAGACGACATCACACCGCCGGTGGCACTGGTGGCCTACGCGGCCGCCGGCATGGCGGGCAGCGACCCGTGCAACAGCTGTGCGGCCTGGGTGCAGTGTTGATGGTGGTGCCGGGCCTGACCAGCACGCTGATCGGTGCGGCGGTGGCCGCGCCGGTGTTGCTGCGCCAGTGGGCGGACTGGCGCAGGTCCGCCATCCGTGCCTGAGGTGGCTGGCGTCAGCGCCGGACCAGGCGCGCCACATCCAGCCCTTCGACGTCGATCGCCGGTGCCCGCCCCATCAGCTGGTCGGCCAACACCCGGGCCGAGCCGCAAGCCAGTGCCCAGCCGCTGGAGCCGTGGCCCAGGTTGAGCCAAATACCCGGCACGCCGCTGGCGCCCAGCACCGGTGGCCCGTCGGGCAGCATCGGCCGTGCGCCCTTCCAGGCCTGGATCTGGCCGTGCTGGGCGCAACCGGGGTACCAGTCGTCCAGCACCTTGTGCAGGGTGTGGATGGCCGCTGCGCTGTGATGCGCCAGGTCGCCACCCAGCTCGGCACTGCCCGCAACCCGCACCCGCTGGCCCAGTCGGCTGATGGCCACCTTGTATTTTTCGTCCATCACGGCCGATGCCGGGCCCAGGTGCGGATGGCCTTCGAGCAGGCGCAGCGGCGCGGTGATCGAGTAGCCATGCACCGCCACCAGCGGCAGGCGCAGGCCCAGGGGCGCGAGCAATCCGCGTGAGCCCAGCGCCGCGCAGACCACGACCGCGTCGAACCCGTCGGGCGTCGGCGCCTCGGTGCTGCCGCTGGCCTGGTGCCAGACCGTAGGCTGCTGGCCGCCGTCCAGGTGGTGAACCGAGCGCCCGAAGCGGAACACCGCACCGCAACGCTGTGCCTCGGCCCGCAGCAGGTGGGCAAACTGGCGGCAATTGCCGACCTCGTCATCGGGCAGGTGCACTGCGGCGTGCAAGGGGGTGTCCGGGTTGAGGCCACGCTCGATGCTGCGGGCGCGGGCGCCGTCGATCAGGTGGAAGTTGACGCCCAACTCGGCCAGCAGCTTTAAGCTGCCGCGTGCCGCGGTCAGGTCGCGGGCCGTGCGCAGCAGCACCATATAGCCGCGTGCCTGTTCATGTTCCAGCTGCAGGCTGCTGCTCAGCAAGGCCAGGCGCTGCTGGCTGTAGCGCGCCAGCCGGTACAGCCGGGCGCGGTTGGCGGCGTAGACCGGTGCCCGGCAGGCGCGCCACCAGCGCCACATCCAGCCCAGCTGACCGGGCGCCATCGGCCGCGCCAGCCGCACCGGCGCGTGGCGCGACAACAGGTGGCGCAGCACTTTGGCCGGCATGCCCGGCGCGGCCCAGGGCGTGACATAACCCGGCGCCACCACGCCGGCGTTGGCAAAGCTGGTCTCCTCGGCCACGCTGGCGCGGCGCTCGAACACGGTGACCTGGTGGCCGTCGCTGGCGAGCTCAAAGGCAGTCGTGACGCCGACGATGCCGGCGCCAATCACCGCAACCCGCACCGTCAGGTGCTCCGGCCTTTGGCGCGGCGGGTTGAGCCTGCAAAGGCGGCCAGTGCCGATTCGATCACCAGCGACACGCCCAGTACGCTGTCGTCGTGCATCGCCGGGCCCCAGACCATCAGACCGACCGGCATCTGGTCAGGGGCCTGGCAAGGCAGTGACAGCGCGCAGCCGTCCAGCATGTTGATGCTTGAGGCATTGCGCAGCAGCAGTGCGTTGATGGCAAAAAAGCGCTGGTCACTGGCCAGCAGCGGCGCCAGCGCCGGCGCCACCATCGGCACCGTGGGCGACAGCAGGGCGTCGAAGCCCTGGACCTCGGCTTCGATGCTGGCGATCCAGGCGCGCCGTGCGTGCACCAGGTCGATGTAGTCGGCGGCGGTCATGGCCTCGCCGCGGCGGATGCGCTGGGACACCCGTGGGTCGTAGTCGGCTTCGCGCTGGGCCAGCCTGGCGCGGTGCCAGGCCCAGCTTTCGGCGGCAGTGAAGCCGGCTTGCGCCTGCAGGCCAGCCAGGTGGGCCAGCGGCGTGAGCGGCAGCTCCTCGATGTGCGCGCCGGCGGCCCGCAGTGTGGCCAGCGTGTCCTCGAAGGCGCGCGCCACATCACCGTCCAGGCCATCGAGCATCACCGTTTGTGGCACCGCCAGCCGCAGCGCCTGCAGCGGCCGCGCCAGCGGCCGGGGTGTGCGGGCCGCCAACAGGCCGTGCACCAACACCGCATCGCGCACGCTGCGGGTGATGGCGCAGGCCGTGTCCAAGGTGCTGGACAAGGGTATCGCGCCCTCCAGCGGGGTCAGGCGCTGGGTGTTCTTGAAGCCGACCAGGCCCTGAAGCGCTGCCGGGATGCGGATCGAGCCGCCGGTGTCCGAGCCCAGCGCCGCCCAGGCCGCGCCGGTGGCCACCGACACCGCGCCGCCCGAGGTGCTGCCGCCAGGAATGCGGGGGGTCGGGTTGTGGCTGAAGGTGACCGGGTTGACCGGTGTACCGAAATGCGGATTGATGCCCACGCCCGAGTAGGCAAATTCGCTCAGGTTGGTGTGGCCCGTCAGCGCAGCGCCGGCGCTGCGCAGCCGTGCAACGGCCGGGCAGTCGGTGCCAGCCGGTGCGGCGTCCATCATGGCCCGCGAGCCCGCGGTGGTCGGATGCCCGGCGACGTCGAACAAATCCTTGATCGACACCGCCAGTCCGGCCAGCGGTGGCAGTGGCAGCCCGACCGCGCGGGCGGCATCCACCGCCGCGGCCACGGCCAGTGCCTGGTCGTCGAAGCGCCGGATGTAGACCCGGTCGCACGCCGGGCTGTTGGCTGCCGCCAGGGCGTTTTGCAGCAGGCTGGTGGCGCTGACCTGGCCGGCGATGATCGCGGCCACCGCATCGTGCAGGTCAGTCTGCCTGCCGGACGCAAACGGCTGGGCTGATACAATCTTTGGGTTTATCTGGTTGTCCATGTGGGCCAATGGTGGTTCGCAACTGATAGTGCACCGCTGGTGCATTGGACGCTGGATGAACAAATCGCGAACCGGCTGTCGAGAGGTGTCGCTGATCTGAAAAACACCTGAAAACCCGTGACTGGCCGTTGGTTTGGGTCAGTTCGGGGTGGTTTGCAACAGTCTGGGATGGTCACAGGCCGCTGCAACCCGGTGTTTTCAGCAGCGATTCGCGCCGGATTCTAGACCCAACCTTCGGAGTTAATCATGTCAGTCACCATGCGCGAAATGCTGGAAGCCGGCGTCCATTTTGGACACCAAACCCGCTTCTGGAACCCCAAGATGGCCCCGTACATCTACGGCCATCGCAACAAGATCCACATCATCAACCTCGAGAAGACGCTGCCCAAGTTCGAGGAGGCGATGAAGTTTGTTCGCAAGCTCAGCGGCAAGCGCGGCACCATCCTGATGGTGGGCACCAAGCGCCAGGCGCGCGACGTCATCAACATGGAAGCGCACCGCTCGGGTATGCCTTTTGTCGACCAGCGCTGGCTAGGCGGCATGTTGACCAACTTCAAGACGGTCAAGGGCTCGCTGAAGAAGTTGAAGGAAATGCAGGTCACCAAAGAGGCAGGCCTGGATTCGCTGTCCAAGAAGGAAGGCCTGATGTTCGAGCGTGAACTGGCCAAGCTCGAAAAGGACATCGGCGGCATCCAGGACATGAACGCGCTGCCGGACGCGCTGTTCGTGATCGACGTCGGCTACCACAAGATTGCCGTAGCCGAAGCCATCAAGCTGGGCATCCCGATCATCGGCGTGGTCGACACCAACCACTCGCCGATCGGCATCGACTACGTCATCCCCGGCAACGACGACTCGGCCAAGGCCGTGGCGCTGTACGCCAAGGCGGTGGCTGATGCGGTGCTCGAAGGCCGTGCCAACGCGGTCAATGAAGTGGTCGCCGCTGTTGCCGGCACCGACGAGTTTGTCGAGGTCAGCGAAGGCGCCTGACGCCTTGCTTGTCAGGCCTTGAAAAGGGGCTTTGCAGCCCCTTTTTCACAAGGCCTCGACCCACCCCGTTCAGGGCCGCCCGGCATGGGCGTCCTGTCATTGAAGGGCTGCCGTGTGGCCGCCCGCAGCACTGGAGATTGAACATGGCAGCAATCACTGCAAGCATGGTCGGCGAACTGCGCGCCAAGACCGATGCGCCGATGATGGAATGCAAGAAGGCGCTCACCGAAGCCGACGGCGACATGGGCCGCGCCGAGGAGATCTTGCGCGTCAAGCTGGGCAACAAGGCCGGCAAGGCCGCCTCGCGCATCACCGCCGAGGGTGTCATCGCGATTTCGGTCGCCGGCAGCACCGGCGCGATGGTCGAGATCAACTGCGAGACCGACTTTGTTTCGAAGAACGACTCGTTCCTGGCCTTCACCAAAAACTGCGCCGCGTTGATCGCCGCCAACAACCCGGCCGACGTGGCTGCGCTGTCGGCACTGCCGCTGGCGCAAGAGAGCTTCGGCCCGACGGTCGAGGACGTGCGCAAGGGCTTGATCGGCAAGATTGGCGAAAACGTCGCGATCCGTCGCTTCAAGCGTTTCGCCGGTGACCACAAACTGGCCACCTACCTGCACGGCACGCGCATCGGCGTGGTGGTCGAGTTCAGCGGCGACGGTGATTTGGCCAATGCGGCCGGCAAGGACGTGGCGATGCACGTGGCGGCGATGAAGCCGGTGTCGGTGTCGGCGGCCGACGTGCCGGTCGAGCTGGTCGAAAAAGAGCGCCGCATCGCTGCTGAAAAAGCGTCGGAAGACGCAGCTGCCGCGGTGGCTGCTGGCAAGTCGGTGCAGTCGCCCGAGATCGTCGCCAAGCGCGTCGAAGGCTCGGTGCAGAAGTACCTGAAGGAGGTCTCGCTGTTCAACCAGGCCTTCGTCAAGAACGACAAGCAGACTGTCGAGCAGATGCTCAAGGCCGCCAACACCGTGGTGGCCGGCTTCACCATGTACGTGGTGGGCGAAGGCATCGAGAAGAAGGTGGACGACTTTGCCGCCGAGGTGGCCGCGCAGGTCGCCGCTGCCAAGGGCGGCTGAGCCCGTTCGGGGCGGGAGTGCTGCCCAAACCCGGCTGCGCTGCCGGCCTGAACGCCAGACCCGCACGGCTGACAGTGGGCTGATCGCCCGTTGCCAGCCGCCCCGTTCAAAGCGCGGGCGGCCAACCCGCCCGCGCCGCTTAAACTGAGATCCTTCCGCCAGGGTCCTCCCAAGGAGCTTTTGCATGGCCGCTTACAAGCGCATTCTTCTCAAGCTGTCGGGCGAAGCCTTGATGGGCGACGACGCCTACGGCATCAACCGCGCCACCATCGTGCGCATGGTGCGCGAGGTGCAGGAGGTGACGGCGCTGGGCGTCGAGGTGGCGGTGGTGATCGGCGGCGGCAACATCTTCCGCGGTGTGGCGGGTGGATCGGTGGGCATGGACCGGGCCACCGCCGACTACATGGGCATGCTGGCCACCGTGATGAACGCGCTGGCGCTGGCCGACGCGATGCGGGTCGAGGGCCTCACCGCCCGCGTGATGTCGGCCATCGCCATCGAGCAGGTGGTCGAGAGCTATGTGCGGCCCAAAGCCTTGCAGTACCTCGAAGAGGGCAAGGTCGTGATTTTTGCTGCCGGCACCGGCAACCCGTTTTTCACCACCGATACCGCAGCCGCGCTGCGCGGTGCCGAGATCGGTGCACAGATCGTGCTCAAGGCCACCAAGGTGGACGGTGTTTACACCGCCGACCCCAAAAAAGACCCGACGGCCACGCGCTACACCAGCGTGAGCTTCGACGAAGCGATTTCCAAAAACCTGCAAGTGCTGGACGCCACCGCGTTTGCGCTGTGCCGTGACCAGAAGTTGCCGATCAAAGTGTTTTCGATCTTCAAGCCCGGCGCGCTCAAGCGTGTGGTGCTGGGTGAGGACGAAGGCACGTTGGTGCACGTCTGATTCTGCTGTGCCTGATCCTGCGCTGACCTGACCCCGTTTGACCTGTCGAGATCCCCCATGACCATTGCCGACACCAAGCACACCGCCGAGAGCAAGATGCTCAAGTCCATCGAGGCTTTCAAGGGCGAAATCCAGAAAATCCGCACCGGGCGGGCTCACCCCGGCATCCTCGATTCTGTGCATGTGGATTACTACGGTTCGATGGTGCCGATCACCCAGGTCGCCAACGTGTCGCTGCTGGATGCCCGCACGATCAGCGTGCAGCCCTGGGAAAAGGGCCTGTCCGCCAAGATCGAAAAAGCCATCCGCGAGAGCGACCTGGGCCTGAACCCAGCCTCGCAGGGCGACTTGATCCGGGTGCCGATGCCTGCATTGACCGAAGAACGCCGGCGCGATCTGAGCAAAGTGGTGCGCCATGCCGGCGAGGACTGCAAGGTGGCGGTGCGCAACCTGCGCCGCGAGGCCAACGAGCAGTTCAAGAAACTGCTCAAGGACAAGGCCGTGACCGAGGACGACGAGCGCCGCGCCCAGGACGAGGTGCAAAAGCTCACCGACCGGGTGGTGGCCGAAGTCGACAAGCTGGTGCACGGCAAAGAAGCCGAGATCATGGCGGTTTGATGCACCCCCCCCCGCAGCAACTTCGGCGTTCTTGCCGGCCGCGCTGGGCCAGAGGCCCAGCCCTTCGGCAGGCACAAGCGGCACGCCGTTTGTGTCGGGCCTCAGCCCCACTTGGGGGGCGCCGCCAGTGGCCCGGCAGCGCCGGTTCCACGGTGGCCGCTTGCCACTTTTGGGAGCCTGCGGTGGGCGGAGCGTGGACGGTCAGTGCGGAATGCAGATGACAAGAGATGCATCGGTGCCTCGCCACGTGGCGATCGTGATGGACGGCAACGGCCGCTGGGCCAAAAAGCGTTATTTGCCGCGGTTTTTTGGCCACAAGGCAGGCGTTGATGCGCTGGTCAAGGTGATCAACGCCAGCGCCGACCGCGGCGTCGAATACCTCACGGTATTCGCCTTCTCGTCCGAAAACTGGAAGCGGCCCGAGGACGAGGTCTCCGGCCTGATGGGTCTGGTGCTGGTGGCCGTCACCAAGTACCTGGCCAAACTGGCGCGCGACGGCGTGCGCATCATCATCGTCGGCGACCGCAACGCGGTGTCCGACCGCTTGCGTGCCGCCTGGGCCGAGGCCGAGAGCGCCACCCGGCACAACACCCGCATCACGCTGTCGGTGGCCTTCAACTACGGCGGCCGTTGGGATGTGGTGCAGGCTTGCAAGCAGGCGGTGGCCGCCGGCTTGACCGCCGACCAGATCACCGAAGCATCGTTGTCGGGCTACATGGCCATGCGCCATGCGCCCGATCCCGATTTGTTCATCCGGACCGGCGGAGAGGTGCGCATCAGCAACTTCCTGCTGTGGCAGGTGGCTTACTCGGAGTTGGTGTTCACCGACTGCCTGTGGCCCGACTTCGACGTTCACGCGCTGGACGCGGCGCTGACCGATTACGCCGGGCGCGAGCGTCGATTTGGCGCCGTCTCGGCGCCAGTCGTTGATGCGTCGGGTGGCTGAGAAGCGATGCTAGGCCAGCGCGTTGTCACTGCCGTGGTGTTGCTGGCGCTGCTGTTGCCGTCCCTGTTTGCGGCCAGCCCGCTGCCGTTTGCCTTGCTCACACTGGTCTTGATCAGTGCGGCCGGCTGGGAATGGGCCCGGCTCAACGGTGCGGCCACGCCGGCGCTGGCACTGGGCTCGGGTGGGCTGCTGGCGCTGCTGTGCGCGCTCAGCCTGTCGCACCTGACCCAGGTGGGCCAGGCGGCCGGCCTGTGGTGGCTGGCTGCCGCGGTCTGGTTGCTGGGCGGTGGCTGGGCGCTGCGGCGCGGCCCGGCGGGCTGGCTGCTGCTGCCGCCGTTGCTGCGTTGGGCGCTTGGCCTGGCGGGGCTGTGGCTGGCCTGGCTGGCGATGGCGCAGGCGCGCAGCATCGGCGTCAACTTCCTGCTGTCGGTGATGTGCGTGGTGTGGGCGGCGGACATTTCGGCGTATTTTTGCGGACGGGCCTTTGGCAAGCGCAAGCTGGCACCCACCATCAGCCCCGGCAAGAGCTGGGAGGGGGTGTATGGCGGCGCAGCCGGGGTGCTGTTGCTGGCGGCGGGCTGGCTGTGGCTGGACGCCCATTTCAGTTTTGATTCGCCCAGCCTGTTCCTGCTGCTGCGCCAGCGCCTGGGGCTGGGTGGCTTGTTGCTGGCGGCCTTGCTGCTGACAGCGCTCAGCGTGATAGGCGATTTGTTCGAGTCCCTGGTCAAGCGGGCTGCCGGGGTCAAGGATTCCAGCGGCCTGCTGCCTGGCCACGGCGGCGTGCTCGACCGGGTCGATGCGCTGCTGCCGGTGTTGCCTGTGGCTTTGGCGCTGATCAGCCTGTAGTGTGCTGCTGCACCGGCCCCCTTGAAAGCACCTGACATGGTTCAACGCGTTTGCCTGCTTGGCGCAACAGGTTCGGTGGGCACCAGCACGCTCGAGGTCATGGCGCTGCACCCCGAGCGCTACGAGGTGTTTGCCCTCACGGCCCAGCACCGCGTGGCGGATCTGGCGGCGCTGTGCCGCCGCTGGACGCCGCGTTTTGCGGCGGTCGCCACCTCCGAGCAGGCCGCTTGGCTGCGCGGCGAACTGGCCGCGAGCCCTGCCACTGCTGGCCCCCGCACCGAGGTGCTGTACGGCGCCAAGGCGCTGTGTGAGCTGGCCGCGCACCCCGACGTGGACAGCGTGATGGCCGCCATCGTCGGTGCCGCCGGCTTGCCGCCCTGCATTGCCGCAGCGCGCGCCGGCAAGCGCCTGATGCTGGCCAACAAGGAGGCGCTGGTGGTCGGGGGCCGGCTGTTCATGCAGGCGGTGCAGCAGGGTGGGGCGCTGCTGCTGCCGATCGACAGAGAGCACTCGGCGATCTTACAGTGACTGCCCGAGGACCGAGCCGCCTGGCCCCAGCGCATCGACCATATCGTGCTGACTGCCTCGGGCGGGCCGTTCCGCAGCCGTGACCCGGCCACGCTGCACAGCGTCACGCCGGACGAGGCCTGCGCCCACCCGAACTGGGTGATGGGCCGCAAGATCTCGGTCGATTCGGCCACGATGATGAACAAGGCGCTGGAGGTGATCGAGGCGCGCTGGCTGTTCGACCTGGCGCCCGAGCAGGTGCGGGTGGTGCTGCACCCGCAAAGCATCATCCACTCGATGGTGGTGTGCCGCGACAACTCGGTGCTGGCCCAGCTCGGCACGCCCGACATGAAGGTGCCCATCAGCGTCGGGCTGGCCTGGCCCGACCGGGTGGCTTCGGGCGCCGCAGCGCTGGACTTTCTGACGACCCCGCCGCTCACCTTCGAGCCCGCCGATGTTCAGCGTTTTCCGGGCCTGGGCCTGGCCTTCGACGCGCTGCGCGGCCCCGAAGGCAGTAGCGCGGTGCTCAACGCGGCCAATGAAGTGGCGGTGGCGGCCTTCCTGGCCGGGGGCGTTCGTTTTACCGATATCCACCGCATCAATGCCGACACCGTGGCGGCGCTGGCGCCCAGCCTGGCCGATGCGGCCACCCTCGATGACCTGCTGGCGCTGGACGGCCGGGCACGGGCATTTGCGCAATCGTTGTCCCGGGAGCTGAGCGAATGATCACCACGGTGCTGGCCTTCTTGTTGACACTGGGCGTGCTGATCGTCGTGCACGAGTACGGCCACTACCGGGTAGCGGTGGCGTGTGGCGTCAAGGTGCTGCGGTTCTCGATCGGCTTTGGCCGGGTGATCTGGCGTCACCAAAAATCACCCGCCCACACCGAGTTTGTGTTGTCGGCACTGCCGCTGGGCGGCTATGTGCGCATGCTGGACGAGCGCGAAGGCCCCGTGCCGGCGGCCGAGCTGGGCCAGGCCTTCAACCGCAAGTCGCTGTGGCAGCGCACCGCCGTCGTTGCTGCCGGCCCGATTGCCAACCTGTTGCTGGCGGTGCTGCTGTACGCGGCGTCGCACTGGATTGGTGTGGACGAGCCCAAGGCGCTGCTGAGTGCGCCGGTGGCCGGCAGCTTGGCCGAGCGTGCCGGCATGCGCTCGGGTGATTGGGTGCGGGCCTGGCAGGACAGCGACGGCGAGTGGGTGGACGTGCGCTCGGTCAACGACCTGCGCTGGCAGCTTACCCAGCACATGCTGCGGAGCGAGCCGCTGCAACTGCAAATCAGCGACGCCGCCGGTCGCGACACCCGCCAGGCGCGTCTGGATGTGGATGAACTGGGCGCGCAAGAGCTGGATGCCGCGCTGATGAAACGCATCGGGCTGGGCATGCCTTACAGCGAGCCGGAGCTGGGTGAGGTCAAGGCCGGCGGCCCGGCCGCGGCAGCAGGCTTGCGCAGTGGCGACCGCGTGTTGCGGGTCGACGGCACCGGGGTTGCCGACGCGCAGGGCCTGCGGGATCGCATCCGCGCCGCGGTGCGCGATGGCGCGGCGTTGCCGATGGCCTGGCAGGTGCAGCGGGGCGGGCAGACGCTGGAGGTGGTGGTCACGCCGAGGGTGGTGCGGGAAGCCGAACGTGCGGCCGAACGTGCGGCCGACCGGGCCGGCGACCGCCCTGCTGCAGGCAGCGCCGCCACCAATGTCACTGGCCGCATCGATGCCTTTGTCGGTACCCCGCCGGCGATGGTGCGGGTCCAGCTCGGTCCGCTGGACGGGCTGTCGCAAGGCTTTACACGCACCTGGGAAGTGTCTTCACTCACCGTCCGGATGCTGGGCCGCATGCTGATCGGCCAGGCCTCGCTGCGCAACCTCAGCGGGCCGCTGACGATTGCCGATGTCGCCGGCCAGTCGGTGCAGCAGGGGCTGGCCTACTACCTCGGGTTCCTGGCGCTGGTCAGTGTCAGCCTGGGGGTGCTGAACCTGCTGCCGCTGCCGATGCTCGACGGTGGGCACCTGATGTATTATCTTTTCGAGGGTTTGACCGGACGCCCGGTCTCCGATCTGTGGCTCGCGCGCCTGCAGCGCGGTGGCATCGCAGTCTTGCTGCTGATGATGTCGGTAGCCCTCTTCAACGATGTCGCCCGCTTGCTGGGCCTGCACTGATTGCCCTGATGCCCCTCTCCACAGATCGTATGTTCCGCCCAGCCTCTGCCGTGGTGGTGGCCGGCGCCCTGGTCGCTTCACTGGTTGCGCCTGCCGCCCACGCTATCGAACCCTTCCCGCTGCAAGACATCCGGGTCGAGGGCCTGCAGCGCACCGACCCCGGCACGGTGTTTGCCGCGCTGCCGTTCCGGGTGGGCGACACCTACTCCGACGACAAGGCGGCTGCCGCGCTGCGGGCGTTGTTCGCCACCGGCCTGTTCAAGGATGTGCGCATCGAGATCGACGGCCGCGTGGCGGTGGTGATCGTCGAGGAGCGGCCGGTGATCGAGTCGGTCAGCTTCGTGGGCCTCAAGGAGTTCGACAAGGACACCTTGATCAAGTCGCTCAAGGACGCGGGCATCGGCGAGGGCATGCCGTTCGACAAGGCGCTGGTCGACAGAGCCGAGCAGGAGGTCAAGCGCCAGTACCTGTCGCGCAGCCTGTACGGTGCCGAGGTGGTGACCACCATCACGCCCACCGAGCGTAACCGCGTCAATGTCAGCTTCACGATGACCGAGGGCGACGCCGCCCGCATCCGCGAGATCCGGATCGTCGGAGCCAAGGTGTTTTCCGAGGGCACGCTCACCAGCTTGATGGACCTGACCACCAGCGGTTGGCTGACCTGGTACACCAAGAACGACCGCTACTCGCGGGCCAAGCTCAATGCCGACTTGGACACCATCCGGGCCTACTACCTGAACCGGGGCTACCTCGAGTTCAACATCGAGACCGCCCAGGTCACGATCTCGCCCGACAAGCAAGACATCTCCGTCACTTTGACCGTCAAGGAAGGCCAGCTGTACACCGTGACCGCGGTGCGGCTGGCGGGGGACTACCTGGGCAAGGAAGACGAGTTCAAGCAGTTGATCGGCATCCAGGCCGGTGAACCCTACCGCGCTGCCGCGGTCACCGCCACGACCAAGGCCTTCACCGACCGCTTCGGCACCTTCGGCTACGCGTTTGCCCGGGTCGATGCCCGCACCGAAATCGACCGGGCCAATGGCCAGGTGGCGCTGGTGCTGGCGGCCGAGCCGCAACGCCGGGTCTACGTGCGCCGCATCGACATCGCCGGCAACACCCGCACCAAGGACGACGTGGTGCGGCGTGAGTTCCGTCAACTCGAATCCAGCTGGTATGACGGCGAGCGCATCAAGCTGTCACGTGAGCGGGTCGACCGGCTGGGTTACTTCAAGGATGTCAACGTCGACACCAACGAGGTGGCGGGCACGGTCGACCAGGTCGATCTGGGGGTCACGGTGACCGAAAAGCCCACCGGCAACCTGTCGCTGGGCTTGAGCTTTTCCAGTGCCGACAAGTTGGCGTTGTCGATGGCGATCAGGCAGGACAACGTCTTCGGCTCGGGCAACTATCTGGGCTTCGAGGTCAACACCAGCAAGCTGGCGCGCAGCCTGGTGTTTTCCACGGTGGACCCGTACTTCACGGTCGACGGCATCTCGCGCGCCATCGACCTGTACTACCGCACCTCCCGGCCCTACAACAGCCTGGGCGACCAGTACCAGATCACCAACCCGGGCGGTGCCGTGCGCTTTGGCGTGCCGTTCTCTGAATACGACACGGTGTTTTTTGGCGGCGGTATCGAGCAGACCAACATCGGCGCGTCGTCCGGTATCCCGAACCAGTATTTCGACTACCGGTTCCGCTACGGCCCCATCTCCACCGCTGTGCCGCTGACACTGGGCTGGGCGCGTGACCAGCGCGACAGCTCGCTCACCCCGACGGCCGGCCGCTACCAGCGGGTCAACGTGGAGTGGAGCGTGGCCGGCGACGTGCGCTACGTGCGCAGCAACCTGCAATACCAGCAGTTTTTCCCGATCTGGCAGCGCATCACGCTGGGCCTGAACAGCGAAGTGGGCTGGGGCATCGGTCAGGGGGGTCGGCCCTACCCGGTGTTCAAGAACTTCTACGGCGGTGGTCTGGGTTCGGTGCGGGTGTTCGAGCAAAACTCGCTGGGCGTGATCGACCCGACCGGCGCCTACGTCGGCGGCGCCAAGAAGCTCAACCTCAATGCCGAGCTGTACCTGCCGGTGCCGGGCACCGGCAACGACAAATCGCTGCGGGTCTTTTTGTTTGCCGACGCCGGCAACGTCTGGCGCGATGGCGAGAAGATCAGCGGCGCCAGTATCAGGTCGTCGGCCGGTGCTGGCCTGTCCTGGGTTTCGCCGGTGGGTCCGCTCAAGCTGAGCTGGGGTGCGCCCTTGCGTAAACAGCCGACGGATAGAATTCAACGTTTCCAATTCCAGATCGGGACTGCGTTCTGATGATCAAGAAGACTTTGCAGGCTTTGGCCACCTTGGGTGGTGCAGTCCTGGTGGCCGCAGCGGTCCCCGCCGGTGTGCAGGCCCAGGAGCTGAAGATCGGCTATGTCAACAGTGAGCGGGTGCTGCGTGAGGCGACCCCGGCCAAGGCCGCGCTGGCCCGCATGGAGGCCGACTTCAGCAAGCGCGACAAGGACCTCAACGACCAGGCCGCCAAGTTGAAGGCTGCCGCCGACAAGCTCGAAAAAGACGCGCCCACCTTGCCCGAGAGCGAGCGCAACCGCCGCCAGCGCGACCTGGTCGAGCAGGACCGCGACCTGCAACGCAAGCGCCGTGAGTTCCAGGAGGACCTGAACCAGCGTCGCAACGAAGAAACCGCCGGCATCGTCGAGCGCGCCAACAAGGTCATCAAGTCGATCTTCGAAAGCGAGAAATACGACGTGATCCTGCAGGACGTGGTGTTTGCCAGTGCCAAGGTCGATATCACCGAGAAGGTGATCAAGGCACTGAACGCCGCCCCGGCGGCCAAGTAAGGGCCGCGCGCCGTGCCGTCTCCGGTGCGGCTGGCCGAGATCGTCTCGGCCCTGGGCGGCGATTTGTATGCGGGGAAGGGCGGGCACCTGGCGCAGGTCCAGGACACGGTCATCGGCCGACTCGCGCCGCTCGAATCCGCTGACGCGGGCAGCCTGAGTTTTTTGTCCAACCCGCGCTACGGTGCGCAACTGGCGGCCTCGGCTGCGGCCTGCGTGATCGTCTCGCCCGCGATGCGCGATGCGGCTTTGGCGCGCGGTGCGGCGCTGGTCAGCGACAACCCCTACCTCTATTTTGCCCGGCTGACCCAATGGTGGGCCGCGCGCACCCGCCGTGCGCCAGTGCCGGGCGTGCACGCCAGTGCGGTGGTCGAGCCTGGCGCGTTTGTCCACGCCAGCGCCTCGGTGGCGGCGTTTGCGTACATCGGCGCCGGCGCACAGATCGGTGCTGGCGCGGTGATCGGCAGCCACTGCCATATCGGAGACTGCGCCTGGGTGGGCGAGCACACCCGGCTGGCGGCACGCGTCACGCTGGGCGAGGCCTGCCGCATCGGCGCACGCGGCATCGTGCATTCGGGCGTGGTGATCGGTGCCGACGGTTTTGGTTTTGCGCCGGACACCACAGGTGCCGGCGAGGGTGAGGGCGCCCGCTGGATCAAGATCGCGCAACTCGGTGCGGTGCGCATTGCCGACGATGTCGAGATCGGCGCCAACACCTGCATAGACCGCGGTGCGCTCGACGACACCCTGATCGATGACGGCGTCAAGCTCGACAACCTGATCCAGGTCGGCCACAACGTGCACATCGGTGCGCACAGCGCGATGGCCGGCTGTGTCGGTATCGCCGGCAGCGCCCGGATCGGGCGCTTCTGCACCGCCGGTGGTGGCGCGATCATCCTGGGCCACCTGCAACTGGTGGACCATGTGCACATCACCGCGGCCACCGTGATCACCCGCTCGATCTTGAAACCGGGTCAGTACAGCGGCCTGTTTCCGTTCGATGACAATGCGTCCTGGGAAAAAAACGCCGCCACGCTGCGCCAATTGCATGCCCTGCGCGACCGCCTGCGTGCGCTGGAGAAAAAACAACCATGACCGCCCTTGTTCCGCTGTTCGACATCCACAAGATCCTCAAGCGCCTGCCGCACCGTTACCCGTTTTTGCTGGTGGACCGGGTCATCGAGTTCGAAAAAGACAAGCGCATCAAGGCGCTGAAAAACGTCACCATCAACGAGCCGTTTTTTGTCGGGCATTTCCCCAACCGGCCGGTGATGCCGGGCGTGCTGATGCTCGAAGCCCTGGCCCAGGCCGCCGCGCTGCTGTCGTTCGAGTCCTTGGGCGAGCAGCCTGACGAGAACACGGTGGTGTACTTTCTGGGCATCGACGGCGCCCGCTTCAAGCGGGTGGTCGAGCCGGGCGACCAGTTGATCCTCGAAGCCAGCATCGACCGCGTCAAGGCCGGTATCTACAAGTACAAGACCCGGGCCTCGGTAGACGGCCAGACGGCGGTCGAGGCCGAGCTGATGTGCACCATGCGCAAGGTGGCCTGAGGCCATGACCCAGATCCACGCCACCGCCTTGGTCGACGCCAAGGCCGAGCTGGCCGACGATGTGACCATCGGTCCGTACGCCGTGATCGGCGCCCATGTGCGCATCGGCGAGGGCAGCAGCATCGGCGCGCACTGCGTGATCGAGGGCCACACCACCCTGGGCCGCGACAACCGGGTCTTCCAGTTTGCGTCGGTGGGTGCTGCGCCGCAGGACAAGAAGTACGCCGGTGAGCCGACCCGCCTGGTGATCGGCGACGGCAACACCCTCCGCGAGTTTGTCACCCTCAACACCGGCACCGTGCAAGACGGTGGCCTGACCGCGCTGGGCGACGACAACTGGATCATGGCCTATGTGCATGTGGCGCACGATTGCCGCATCGGCAGCCACACCATCATTGCCAACGCCACCCAGCTGGGCGGCCATGTGCATGTGGGCGATTGGGCTTTTCTGGGCGGCCTGTCGGGCGTGCACCAGTTTGTGCGGGTCGGCGCCCATGCGATGACGGGCTTCCAGACCCGGCTGTCGCAAGACCTGCCGCCCTATGTCACGGCGGCCGGCAACCCCGCGGCGGCCACCGGCATCAATGCCGAGGGCTTGAAGCGGCGCGGGTTTTCGCCCGAGCGCATCACCCAGGTCAAGGCCATGCACCGCAGCCTGTACCGCCAAGGGCTGACCTTGGCGGCGGGCATCCAGGCGATCGCGGCCCTGCGCGGCCAGCTCGAGGGCAGCGAGGCCGACATCACGCTGATGCTGGACTTTTTGGCCAACGCCGAGCGCGGCATCGTCCGCTGATCAAAGGGCCATGACAACGCCTGCGCTGCGGCTGGGCCTGGTCGCCGGCGAGGCCAGCGGCGACCTGCTGGGCGGCCTGCTGCTGCAAGGCTTGAAAGGGCGCTGGCCCGATCTGCAAAGCGCCGGCATCGGCGGGCCGAGGATGGCCGCCCAGGGGTTCGACGCCTGGTGGCCCCATGATCGGCTGTCGGTTTTTGGTTATGTCGACGCGCTGGGCCGGCTGCCCGAGTTGTTGCGAATCCGCAGCCAATTGGCCGAGCGCCTGCTGCAACAGCGGCCAGCGGCCTTCATCGGTATCGACGCGCCCGATTTCAACTTCGGGCTGGAGAGCCGGCTGCGCGCTGGCGGTATCAAGACCTTGCACTTTGTCTGTCCGTCGATCTGGGCCTGGCGGCGCGAGCGGGTCGCCAAGCTGGCGCGTGCGGCTGACCATGTGCTGTGCCTGTTCCCCTTCGAGCCGGCGCTGCTCCACGCACACGGCATCGCGGCCACCTTTGTCGGCCACCCGCTGGCCGATGCCATTCCGCTGGCGGTACCCCGCGCCGCAGCCCGGGCGGCGCTGGCGCTGGCCGAATCCGACACCGTGGTGGCGCTGCTGCCCGGCAGCCGGCGCAGCGAGATCAACCACATCGCGCCGCGCATTCTGGCTGCTGCCGCGCTGATGCAGCACCAGCGCCCCGGCCTGCGCTTTGTGATGCCGGTGGTGCCCGGCCTGCAGGCGTTGGTCGAGCCGATGCTGGCGCTGCATGCGCCGGGCGTGGCCATCCAGCTGCTGGCCGGGCGGTCGCACGAGGCGCTGGCGGCCTGCGATGTCACGCTGATTGCCAGCGGCACGGCCACGCTGGAGGCGGCGCTGTTCAAGCGGCCGATGGTCATCACCTACCACCTGGCCTGGCTGAACTGGCAGCGCATGAAGCGCATGCGCTACCAGCCCTGGTTTGGCCTGCCCAACATCCTGAGCAGCGAATTTGTGGTGCCCGAGCTGATCCAGGACGCCGCCACGCCCGAAGCGCTGGCGCGCGCCGGCCTGGCCTGGCTGGACGATGCGCCGCGCGCCCAGGCCCTGGTGCAGCGATTCACCGACCTGCACCACAGCCTGCGCCAGAACACTGCCAGGAAGGCCACCGATGCCATCGCGCAAGTCCTCCAGATTGCTTGAGCATTTGGGCCTGGCCTGGGACACGCCGGGGCTGATCGCCGGTGTGGACGAGGCCGGCCGCGGCCCGCTGGCCGGCCCGGTGGTGGCCGCCGCGGTGATCCTGGACGACCGGCAGCCTATCCGCGGGCTGGGTGACTCCAAGGTCATCAGCCCGCGCCGGCGCGAGCGTCTGTTCGACGAGATCCGCGCCAAGGCGCTGGCCTGCTGCATCGCCGAGGCCAGCGTCGAGGAGATCGACCGCCTCAACATCCTGCAGGCCACGCTGCTGGCGATGCGCCGTGCGGTGGAGGGCCTGCGCCTGGTGCCGCAGCGGGTGCTGGTGGACGGCAACCGGCTGCCGATCTTGAAAATGCCGGCCGCGGCCATCGTCAAGGGCGATGCGCTGGTGCCGGCGATCTCGGCTGCGTCCATCCTGGCCAAGGTGCACCGCGACCGGCTGTGCCTGGCGCTGCACGAGACCTGGCCGGTCTATGGCTTTGCGGCGCACAAGGGCTACCCCACCGCCGACCACCTGGCCGCGCTGCGCCAGCACGGCGCCTGCCCGGTGCACCGGCGCAGTTACGCGCCGGTGCGGGCGGTGCTGGACGCTGCCGCCGCGACCGTCCGGCCCTGCGAATGACCGAAGCCTTTGTCAGCCTCAGCGCCAAAGACAACCCGCTGCTGGTCAGGCTGCGCAAGCTGGCGCGCGACCCCGGCGCCTACCGCAAGCTGGGTGAGCTGTGGCTGGAGGGTGAGCACCTGTGTTCGGCGCTGCGTGTTCGGGGTCTGCGACCGGTGCAGGCGGTGGTGGCCGAAAGCGCCTGGGCCCAACCTGCGCTGCGCAAGCTGGCGCAGTGGGCGCCCCGCGTGGTGGTGGTGTCGGATGCGCTGTTTGATGGTTTCAGCGCACTCGAATCCCCCGCGCGCCTGGGCTTTGTGCTGACCCTGCCCACTGCGCCAGTGATCGACCCGGCGGCGGCCAGCGTGGTGCTGGACCGGGTGCAGGACGCCGGCAACGTCGGCAGCATCCTGCGCAGCGCGGCGGCCTTTGGCGTGGGCCAGGTGCTGGCCTTGCAGGGCACGGCGGCGCTGTGGTCGCCCAAGGTGCTGCGGGCCGGCATGGGCGCACACTTTGGCCTGCGGCTGGTCGAAGGGCTGTCGCCTGACGGTCTGGCCGCGCTGACCGTGCCGCTGGTCGGTACCTCGCTGGCTACCGATGCCCTGCTGCCCACCACTGCATTGCCCTGGCCCTGCGCCTGGGTGCTGGGCCATGAAGGCCAGGGTGTGGCGCCTGCGGTGCTGGCGCGCTGCGCGCTGGTGCTGCGTATCCCGCAGCCGGGGGGCGAAGAGTCGCTCAACGTCGCGGCAGCGGCGGCGGTCTGCCTGTACGAGTCGATGCGGCGTAGCGTGGTGGGCTGACTTGGCCGTCTGACTTGGCCGTCTGACTTGGCCGTTTGATCTGGCCGTTTGATCTGGCCGTCTGATCTGGCCGCCCGACCGCACAGCGGCCCGACCAGCCGATCAGGCCGCCGACGCGGCTTTGCGCAAGGTCGGCAAGCCCACGCCGGCCGCATCGAAGCCACCGTCCACCGCCAGCACCTGGCCGTTGACATAGCTGGCGGCCGGGCTGCACAAGAAGCCGATGGCATTGGCGATCTCCTCGACCGTGCCGTAGCGCTCCAGCGGGATCACATCGTGGTAGTCGGCCCGGATCGCCGCGCTGTGC
>JBBRZR010000030.1:0-21273 GCA_038236495.1 Burkholderiales bacterium | reverse complement strand
TTTCTGGTGGTTGTACGACGCGCAGTTTTCGGTCATCAGCTGGGTGCTGGTCAAGATGGGGCTGATCGACCAGTACATCGACTTTCTGGGCAACCCGTGGAACGCCCGCATCTCGACGATCGCCGCCAACGTCTGGCGCGGTGTGCCGTTTGTGGCGATCTCGCTGCTGGCCGGGCTGCAGACCATTTCGCCGTCGTACTACGAGGCCTCGGCGATCGACGGCGCCACGCCCTGGCAGCAGTTTCGTCATGTCACGCTGCCGCTGCTGACACCCATCATCGCGGTGGTGATGACGTTTTCGGTGCTGTTTACCTTCACCGACTTCCAGCTGATCTACGTGTTGACCCGTGGCGGCCCGCTCAACGCCACCCACCTGATGGCCACGCTGTCGTTCCAGAGGGCGATCTCGGGCGGTGCGCTGGGCGAGGGCGCAGCGCTGGCCACGCTGATGGTGCCGTTTTTGCTGGGCGCGATCATGTTCAGCTACTTCGGGCTGCAGCGCCGGGCCTGGCAGCAGGGGGGCGACAAGTGATGGGCGAAGCAGTGGCAGCGACCCTCGAAGGCCGGGCATGAGCGAGAAGAAGAACAACGACAGCGCACAGGGCATGGACTACCTGCAGTCGCTGCCGCGCCGCTGGGTGACGCTGTACATCCCGATCTGCATCTTCGTCTTCGTGCTGCTGTTCCCGTTCTACTGGATGGTGGTCACGTCCTTCAAGCCGAACGAAGAACTGCTGTCGCGCACCGGCAACCCGTTCTGGGTGATCCGGCCGACGCTGGCGCACTTCGAGAAGCTGCTGTTCCACACCGCCTACCCGGAATGGCTGTGGAACACGGTGGTGGTGTCGGTGGTGTCGACCGCGATCTCGCTGGTGGCGTCGGTGCTGGCGGCCTACGCGATCGAGCGGCTGCGCTTCCAGGGCGCCAAGACGGCGGGCGGCGCGATCTTTCTGGCCTACCTGGTGCCGCCGTCGATCTTGTTCATCCCGCTGGCGGCCATTATTTTTCAGCTGGGCCTGTTCGACAGCCGCTGGGCGTTGATCCTGTCGTACCCGACGTTTTTGATCCCGTTTTCCACCTGGCTGCTGATGAGCTACTTTCGGTCGATACCGTATGAGCTGGAAGAGTGCGCGCTGATCGACGGCGCCAGCCGCTGGCAGATCCTGATCAAGATCGTGCTGCCGCTGGCCGTGCCGGGGCTGATCTCGGCCGGCATCTTCGCCTTCACACTCAGCTGGAACGAGTTCATCTACGCGCTGACCTTCATCTCATCCTCCGAGAACAAGACCGTGCCGGTCGGCGTGGTCACCGAGCTGGTGGAGGGCGACGTCTACCACTGGGGTTCACTGATGGCCGGCGCGCTATTGGGCTCGTTGCCGGTGGCGTTTATCTACTCGTTTTTTGTCGAGCATTACGTCTCGGGCATGACGGGGTCGGTCAAGGAGTGAGGCTGTAAGCCGGGTAAGGCCGGCCTCGACGCCTGTGATGCCGAGGTTTGGCAACGGACGCGAGCCCCGGACGGCCCAGCCTCAGCCCAGACGCTGCAACGCGCAGATCTTGTTGCCGTCGGGGTCCCGCAGGTAGGCCAGGTAGAGCTTGCCAGCGCTGCCGTCGCGCACGCCAGGCGGGTCTTCGCAGCTGGCGCCGCCGTGGGCCATACCGGCGGCGTGCCAGGCATCGGCCTGTTCGGCCGAGCTGCAGGCAAAGCCGATGGTGCCGCCGTTGGGCGCGGTCGCCGGCTCGCCGTTGATCGGCTTGCTGACGGAGAACACGCCCGTCGGCGTGCGGTAGAAGATGCGGTGGCGATCGACAGTGGCCGGTGCAACCCCCAGCGTGCCCAGCACGGCGTCATAGAACGACTTGGCCTTGTCCAGATCGTTGGTGCCGATCATGATGTGTGAAAACATGCAGATGTTCCTTCTTCGAGAGCGCCACGGTGGGCGTTTGATTGGGGTTGGGGCCACGGAACGGGCCGGCGGATGCGGTGCAGTTTGCCGCATCCGGATTATGGCCACGGACGGTTCGGTACGGTCCCGCCAGTGGGTGTCTGACACACGCCTGGGCGCCGATGTCGCCGGGGTGCCCATGCCCAGCGCGGGCCCTGCCGCACACTGGGACTGTCAGCCCACAACCCCAGGAGCACCGGATGCCACCCTCACTGCAACGCCTGGCCGGCAAGGTCGCGATCGTCACCGGCGCCGCGTCCGGCATCGGCCACGCCACCACACGCCTGTTTGCCGATGAAGGTGCGCTGGTGCTGGCCGTTGACCGGCCGGCCAGCGCCATCCTGCAGGTGCATGCGGGGCAAGCGAGCATCGTTGCGCTGGCCCAGGACGTCAGCGCCGATGGCGCGGCCGAGGTCGTCGTGGCCGCTGCGCTAAGCGCAGGCGGCGGGCTGGACATCCTGTTCAACAACGCCGGCGTGTCGGCCCGTGCACTGGCCGAGGCCACCACCGATGCGCAGTGGGACGACACCTTCGCGGTCAATGTGCGGGCGGTGTTCCGGCTGTGCCGGGCGGCCATCCCTGCACTGCGGGAGCGCGCTGCCGCAACCGGGCGCGCCCGCATCGTCAACACCGCGTCGGTGATGGCCGAGCGCACCGACATCGGCCTGTCGGCCTATACCGCCAGCAAACATGCGGTGGCCGGGCTGACCAAGACCCTGGCGCTGGAGCTGGGCAAATGGGGCATCACCGTCAACTACCTGCTGCCCGGCGCGATCCAGACCGGCATGACGGCGGCCAGCTTCGAGGACGCCGCCGTGCGTGCCGTGTGGGCCAAGAAGGCGGCGCTGCGCCGGCTGGGCCAGCCTATCGACATGGCGCGCGCGGTGCTGTTGCTGGTCAGCGACGAGGCCGACTTCATCACCGGCCACGGCCTGGTGGCCGATGGCGGTTTGACGCTGCGCACCTGACCCCGCCGGCCGCCCGAGCGGGTGGTGAGGCTGAACCCGCAGGCTGCGGTCAAGTAGAGTCGTGGGTCCGTCAACCGGCCTGTCCCAGCCCCACCATGAACCGACTGCAGGCCGAGTTTCAACGCCTCTACCTCGCTGGCCCGGACGTCGTCCCTGGCGCCGCGCCGTCGGGCCTGGTCGATGCCCAGGGCCGGGTGCGCGCCCTGGTGCTGGAGCTGGCCCGGCCGGCCGACTGGTCCGTGCTGGCCAAGGCCTGGCACGGCGTCCAGATCGATCTGGACCTGCCCGCGCCGGCGATTGCGGTCTCGGGGGTGGACGGCATCCAGCTGTGGTTCTCGCTGGCGCAGGCGGTCGATGTAAAAGAGGCCCATGCGTTTCTGGCAGCCCTGGTCGTGCGCTACCTGCCGGAGGTGGCGTCCCGCCGTGTGGGCCTGATGCCCGCGCCGGATGCCTCATCGCCCACCGGCGCCGTGCTGCATGCGCGGCCGGTGCCAGCCCAGCAGGCGGCCACCGGCCACTGGTCGGTGTTTGTGGCGCCCGATCTGGCGCCGGTGTTTGCCGACACGCCCTGGCTCGACAGCCCGCCCGGCGACGACGGCCAGGCCAATCTGCTGCGGGGCCTGCGCAGCATCACACCAGCGGCCTGGGCGGCGGCCTTTGCGCAGCTTGACTTGCGCGCCGCGGCCCCGCCGGGTGGCCACACGCAGCCCCCGGGCTTGGGCGCAGGCCCGGCAAAGCCCGCCAACCCGGCAGTCTCCGCTGACGCCGGTCCGTCGGATTTGCCGCGCGGCGCTGATCCCCGGCAATTTTTGCTGGCCGTGATGAACGATCACCGCGTGACACTGGCGCTGCGCATCGAAGCCGCCAAGGCCTTGCTGCCCTACAGCGTGGGGCGGCGCGACAGCAGCGGGTAGGCCGGGTCGTTGTAACCGGGGGTGGACGGGTGGCCAGGGGCCACCAGCGCATCGACCAGCGCCTCGTCGTCCGCAGTGACGGCGTAGTCCAGCGCCGGTGCGTAGTCCTGCCACTGCGCCAACGTCCTGGGGCCGGCGATGACCGAGCTCACCGCCCGGTTGGCCAGCACCCAGGCGGTGGCGAATTGCGCCAGCGATACGCCCCGGTCCGCCACATGCTGCTTGAGTTGCTGGGCGATCAGCAGCGATTCCTCGCGAAACTCGGTCTCGATGATGCGCTTGTCACCGCGCCCGGCGCGCGTGCCGGCCTCGGGCGCCGCACCGGGTGGGTATTTGCCGGTGAGCACACCGCGCGCAATCGGGCTGTACGGCACCACGCCGATGCCGTGGTGCGCGCAGGCCGGCAGGATCTCGACCTCGGGCATGCGGTTCAGCAGGTTGTAGTACGGCTGGCACACCACCGGGCCGGGCACGCCCAGCCGGGCGGCGGTGTGCACCAACTCGGCAATGCGCCAGCCGCGAAAGTTGGACACGCCCCAATAGCGGATCTTGCCGCTTTGCACCAGGTCGCCCAGCGCACGCAGCGGCTCCTCCAGGTCCATGCCGGGGAAGTCGCGGTGCAGGTAGAGGATGTCGATGTGCTCGGTCTGCAGGCGGCGCAGGCTGTCATCCACCTCGCGCAGCATCCAGGCACGCGAGTAGTGGCCCTCGTTGACCCGCTTGGACATCGCATTGCCCAGCTTGGTGGCCAGCACCCAGTCGTTGCGCTGCGGCTGGATCAACCGGCCCACCATCGCCTCCGACGCGCCGGCGGTGTACACGTCGGCGGTGTCGATGAAGTTCACGCCCTGCGCATGGGCATGGGCAACGATGCGCTCGGCCTCGGGCAGCTCGGTCTGGTCGCCGAACATCATCGTGCCCAGGCACAGGGCCGATACCTTCAAGTTGCTGCGGCCCAGGTTGCGGTAGTGCATGGGATCCTTTCAGGGGGTCTTTTGCGGGTCAGCGTGCCGGGTCAGCATGCTGGACAAGAGGCGCCGGGCTACGGCGAAGCGGGCGCCAGCATAGCGTCCGGTGGCGTCAGCAAAAAATGGCCCCGCGCCACCGCGATCGGCTGCGCCGGGCCCTTGCCTTGCCAGCAACGCACCTGTACCAGCGCCACCCGCCCGCCCAGGCGCACCACCTCGCAGGCAGCAAACGTCGCCTCGGCGCGGCCGGCACGCAGGTAGTCGATCGAGAAGTCGATGCACTTGGGCAGCTTGGCACCGCCCACGTTGCGGATCAGCTGCAGCGTGGCGGCTGTCTCGGCAAAACCGGCCACCACCCCGCCATGCAGCGCCGGCAGGTAGGGGTTGCCGATCAGCGCATCCTGAAACGGCAGGCAGAACAACGGTGGCTCGCCCGCTGATGCCAGGTGGATGCGCAGGTACTCGACATACGGGATCACGCTGCCGGCCAGCGCTGGCGCATGGCCGGTTGGCGCCAGCCAGGGGGCCTCGGCGTCGGTGTCCGGCGCGGCGGTGGTCGCTGCCTGCTGCGCCGCGCCCGTCGCGGGGCGCTGTGAGGCATGTTGCGAGGGGTGTGTGCCGGCTGGCGTGGACAGCATGAAGCTGGCCTGCACGCTGGCCACCGGCGCCTGGCGATCGGCCTGCCAGACCTCGCCGCGCACAAAGGCCACGCTGCGGGTCAGGCGGTAGCAATGGGCCTCGCAGTGCACGGCCTGGCCCGGGCGGGCTGCGCCCAGGTAGTCCATGCGCAAATCCAGCGTGGCGTAGGGCACACGCAAGGGCAGGGCCGCGCCCACGGCCAAGCCGCAGGTGGAGTCGGCCAGCACCGTCACCGGGCCGGTGTGCAGCCAGCCGCGCGTCGGGTCACCCAGCCAGTCCGGCCGGTCGGGCAGGCTCATCGTGCCCCGGCCGGGCGCCAGCGCGGTGATCGTCAGCCCGATCTCGCGCATGTGCGGCGTGCGCGAAACGAACTTGCGTTGCAGATCATCCAGCACGGCATTCGGTACAGGGGTCGTGGGCAGATTCATGGCCTGACGATAACCCCGCCAGCTGCCCGGCAGCGCCACACCTTGCTGCCCGGCGGCGGCAGACAGGGATCGCCCGGATTGGCAGGCGCCCGCACCTCTGCCCCACTGTTCTCCCACGCCCGTCCACGCCCGTCCACGCCCGCCAACGCCAATCCAGCCCTTCAAGCGAGACCCGACATGACCCTGCCCGGCCTGATCATGGACAAGCCCTTGATGATCTCCTCGATCATCGAGCATGCCGCCCGCTACCACACCGCCACCGAAATCGTCGCCCGGACGATAGAAGGCAACCTGCACCGCTACACCTACGGCCAGGCGCATGACCGCATGCGGCAACTGGCGCACGCCATCACCCGGCTGGGCATGCAGCCCGGCGACCGGGTGGGCGCACTGGCCTGGAACACCCACCGCCAGTTCGAGATGTTCTACGGCGTCTCAGGCACCGGCGCCGTGCTGCACACTGTCAACCCGCGGCTGGCGCTTGAGCAGCTGGTCTACATCATCAACCACGCCGAGGACCGGTTGCTGTTTGTCGATGCGATGACCTTGCCCATCGTCGAGAAGATCGCGCCGCAGCTGACCACCGTCGAAGCCTTTGTCATGATGAGCGACCGCGCCGGCATGCCGGCCGCAAGTGCGCTGCCCAGCTTGCTGTGCTTCGAGGACCTGCTGGCCGCCGAGCAGCCGGACTATGTTTGGCCCGAGTTCGACGAGCGCAGTGCGTCCACCATTTGCTACACCTCGGGCACCACCGGCAACCCCAAGGGCGTGGTCTATTCGCACCGGTCGGCGGTGCTGACGACGATGATGTTTGGCCCCATCGTGGGCTTGCGCGCACAGAACGGCGAGCTGCCGGTGCTGATGCCGATGGCGCCGATGTTCCATGGCAATGCCTGGCAGTTTCCGTACCTGGCGCCGATGGTCGGCGCCAAGCTGGTGCTGCCCGGCCGCAACTACGAGCCCGACAAGCTGTACGAGTTGCTGGAGGGCGAGCGGGTGACGCTGACCTGCGGCGTGCCGACCTTCTGGCTGATCATCGTGGACTGGCTGGAGCGCAACGGCAAGACCTTCAGCACGCTGCGCTACTCGCTGTCCAGCGGGTCGGCCGTGCCCCGCTCGCTGATGGAAAAGCTGGCGCGTGACTACGGCGTCGAGATCCTGCAGGCCTGGGGCATGACCGAGGCGCTGGGCGGCAGCTCGGTGTTGATGGCGCCACGTGCCGCCCCGCGCAGCCTCGATGAGCGCATCGACGCCGGCATGACGTCCGGCCGCGCCGCCTGGGGTGTGGACTACCGGCTGGTCGACGACGCCGGTCAGGAGCTGCCGCAGGACGGTGCCAGCGTGGGCCACTTCAGGATCAAGGCGCCCTGGGTCAGCTCGGCCTATTTCAAAAACGAGGGCGGCAGCGCACTCGACGAGCAGGGCTGGCTGAAAACCGGCGACCTGGCCACCATCGCGCCGGACGGCCGCATCCAGCTCACAGACCGGTCCAAGGACGTGATCAAGTCCGGCGGCGAGTGGATCAGCTCGATAGACCTGGAGAACCTGGCGGTGGGCCACCCCGAGGTGATGCAGGCCGCAGTGATCGCGGTGCCGCACCCGAAGTGGCAGGAGCGGCCCCTGCTGATCGTCGTGCGCAAGCCCGGCAGCACGCTGGACGCGCCGCAGATGCTGGCCTTCATGCGCGGCAAGGTGGTCGATTGGTGGCTGCCGGACGACGTGGTGTTTGTAGCGCAGATGCCGATGACCGGCACCGGCAAGGTCCACAAGCTGACCTTGCGCCGGCAGTTCAGCGAGTATGTGTTGCCCGGGGCGGGGTCGGGCTGAGCCCGGGCACAGGCCGCCAAAACCCGCTTGATGGAAAGCCCTGCCTGCCGCCCCGCGCAATTGAGCCGGGGGTTCGACGCGATGTTCGCCGGGCCAGCATGTGGGCGGGTCTCACGGCCTTGCCGCAGTCGGCTATCTGTCCCGAACCTGTCGCTGGGTGTGCAGCGCCCGAGGGCGCTGATCGCCCCTTTGCTGCTGATGGCCTCATTGAAATGCTGGCGGCAAAGCCGACATCGGCGGCAGCGTTGTTCAAGCACCCGGTCAGCAAGATTCCGTCGCCGCTATGCAGCGCGGGCGTCGTCCGCGGTTTATGAAGGTGCCGGTGCGAGCGCGAACTCGCCCTGGCCGACCCCTACCGCCTGACGCCGCGCGAAGCGCTTGAGGCCCTGTACCAGCCTTCGCGCCCCGCTGCCGTCGCTTCGCACCGCGGGCATGCGCACCGGTCGCACGGCCCGCGACGCCGCCGAGGCAAACACATACGATGCGCCGCATCGAACATCAAAGGTCGCGCATGCAAGCTCGGACACCCCTGCTCAGGGCCGAAGGCCTGAAGAAGTCGTACGGCCAACGCGCCGCGGTGATCGACGTCTCGTTCGAAGTGGCGGCTGGCGAGGTGCTGGGCCTGCTGGGGCCGAATGGCGCCGGCAAGTCGACCACCATCGCCATGGTCTGCGGCCTGACCCCAGCCGACGCCGGCCGCGTGCTGGTGGGCGGCCTGGCATTGGCGCAGGACGAAGCCGCCTGCAAGCGCCGCATCGGCCTCGTACCGCAAGACCTGGCACTGTTCGAAGACCTGCCGGCGCAGGCGAATGTCGAGCTGTTCGGCGCACTCTACGGCCTGTCCCCGGCCAGCGCCAGGCGCCGCGCTACCAAGGTGCTGGCCGCCGTCGGGCTGGCCGACCGCGCACGCGACAAGCCGGCCACCTACAGCGGCGGCATGAAGCGCCGACTGAACATTGCCTGCGCCGTGGTGCACGACCCCGACGTGCTGCTGCTCGACGAGCCGACGGCCGGCGTGGACCCGCAAAGCCGCAACGCCATCTTCGACACCCTGCTGGCGCTGAAGGCTGCGGGCAAGGCGCTGGTCTACACCACGCACTACATGGAAGAGGTCGAGCGCCTGGCCGACCGGGTGGTGATCATCGACCACGGCCGCGTCGTGGCCCAGGGCACGCTGCCCGAGCTGTACCGCATGCTGCCGATGGCGCAGAAGCTGACGCTCGACATCGATGGCGAGCCTGCAATGGCCTGGCTGCAGGCCCTTGCTGGCGTTCACACCGTCACGCAGACCCATGGCCGCTGGACGTTGGGGCTGGACAACCTGGCGCAGGGCACCGTGGGTGTGCTGCAGGCGCTGGGCGCAGCGGGGCTGGCCGTGCGGCACATCGATTCCGACCGCGCCAACCTCGAAGACGTCTTCCTGGCCCTCACCGGCCGCCAACTGCGCGACTGAGGAAAGCCCAGCCCCATGAACGCCTTCCTCGCGCTGTTGCGCAAAGATCTCGTGCTGCATTTCTCCAACCGCCGTGCCGTGCTGATGAGCCTGGTGGCGCCTATCCTCATCGCCGCCTTCTTCGGCAGCCTGTTCGGCGGCAGCGACAAGGGGCCGGCGCAGATTCCCGTGGTGGTGACTGATCTCGACCAGAGCGAGATATCGGCACGCATCGTCGCCAACCTGCGTGGCGACCCCGCGCTTCGTTTGAGCGAAGCGTCCGCTGCCGAGGCCCAGGCCCAGGTGCGCGCCGGCAAGCAGCGTGCGGCCGTGCTGCTGCCCGCCGGCTTCGGCGCGCAGGCCACCCGGGCGCTGTTCGGCGGCGCCGCCAAGCCCGAGGTGGTGGTGTTCTACGATCCGTCTCAGGCAATGGTGCTGCCGATGGTCAAGGGGCTGCTGGCCCAGCATGTGATGCAGCCGGTCAGCCAATCGGCCTTTAGCAGTGGCAGCCCGGTGGTGCGCGAGCTGCGCACGCAGATGCAGCAGGCCGGTAGCCTGCTTGAACAGCGCCCCCAGGCGGCGTTGCCGCCGCCCCCCGAGGGGGTTGAGTCAAGTGGCAAAGCCACCTTGGCTCAAGAGCGGCGCCAGGCCATGGTGGCGATGTTCGACAGCATCGCCCGCGTGCAGGCACTGCCGGCCGCTGCGTCCGCAGCCGCTGCAGCGCCTGCTGCGAGTTCCGCGTCCGCCGCAGATGGCGCAGCGAACCCGGCCGGTGGCCTCGGCATCCCGTTCGCTACGCGCGACGAGGCGGCCGTGTCCGAACTGGGTGCCCAGTACAACAGCTACGCCCACGCCTTCGCCGGCATGGGCGTGCAGTTCATCCTGCTGATGGGCGTGGACATGGGCGTGGGGCTGCTGCTGATGCGCCGCATGGGGCTGTGGAAGCGCCTGCGCGCCGCGCCGCTTTCGCGGGCGCAGTTGCTGGGCAGCCGGGTCGCGAGTTGCGCGCTCATCGGCCTGATCGTCTTTGCCGTCGTCTACGCCGTGGCCGTGGCCTTCTTCGGCGTGCGCATCAGCGGCAGCGTGCCCGGCTTCGTCGCCGTGCTGGTGGCGTTCGCGCTGCTCACTTCCAGCTTCGGGCTCATGATCGCCGCACTGGGCCGCACGCCCGAGGCCACGCGCGGACTGGCCATCCTGGTCACGCTGCTGATGGTGATGCTGGGCGGCGCCTGGGTACCGTCGTTCATCTTCCCGCCCTGGCTGCAAACGGTGTCGATGTGGATGCCCACGCACTGGGCCGTCGATGGCCTCGATGCCATGACCTGGCGCGGACTGCCGCTGCAGGCCGCGCTGCTGCCCGTGGCGGCCATGCTGGGCTTCACGCTCCTGTTCTCGGCCGTGGCGCTGGCGCGTTTCCAGTGGGAGGAGTAAGGCGCATCTGGGCTCGATGATGATGGGCTCGATGTGCCGGGCCTGCTACCTTTCCACACGCTGACTTGCTCAGCGGCAACTTGGCGCACAAACCGTCGCCGCGTACCGGTCGGAAGAGCTCTGACGACGGCCTGCAAACGGCCGGGACCGCCGCCGGCGACCGTCAGGTTCAGTGCCGTACGCGGTGAACGGCAGCTGGCCGGAAGTCAGATCATCGACGCGGTCGGCCAATGCCGACCCAAACCGTGCATTGGGCTGCCGAGATTGGCAGCCGAGAAGGCGACATTTGCCGTATCGGGAAGCCCGTGCAGGTATTGGAAGGTGATCGACGCAACGAACTGCACCTCGGGCCTGACGGCTGCGGCGGGCGTTGGGTCCGCTCCGCCCTATGGCGTCGATCGGCTGCCGGCACAGGCACTGGACAAAAAGTAACACATAAGTTACCATCAGCCATGGCAATGCGGGTTGAGGAGTACCTTCGCGAAGACGGGTCGAATTCCTACAAGAGGTGGTTCGACGGGCTTGATGCGCGGGCCGCAGCCAAGGTCACGACGGCGAAGCTCCGGATGGAGTTGGGCAACACATCCAGCATCAAGTGGTTCGACGGCATGGGTGAGTACGTCATCGATTGGGGGCCGGGTTACCGTATCTACTTGGCCAAGGACGGTGAAACATTGATCGTGCTCTTCGGAGGCGGCATCAAGCGCGGTCAGCAGCGCGACATTGATCAAGCCAGGGCCCTGCTGGCCGAGTACAAGGTGCGCAAGAAAGCCAGAGTTGCAAAGCCTGGCGCGAGCAGTAGAAAGGGGTGAATCAAATGGCACTGACGCGTGATTTCAAGCAGACCGTGGTCGAGCGGGTCGAGCGCGAGCCTGCGTTCGCGCAGGCGCTGCTCGACGAAGCTGCTACCTTGTTCCTCAACGGAGAGCCCGAAACGGCGCGCCTGATCCTGCGAGATCTGATCAACGCGACGATCGGCTTTGAGCAACTCGCCACTTTGACTGCCAAGCCCAGCAAGAGCCTGCATCGCATGTTGTCGCGCACTGGCAACCCCAGCATGGACAACCTGGCGGCCATCTTCCACGCAATTCGCGAACGCCTGAACGTGAACCTCGAGGCGCATTCTGTGGCTGCGTGATCGCGTTGCAAGCCCGACGACTGCTTCGCCGACGCTGAACAGCAGCACTGAGCGGCAAGGCCCGACCCATTGCAGCCCCCCCCCATCGTCTCGAAAGCAGACGACCGTCCGCAGGCTGCCATCGTGCGCGGCCTTGCTGGCGGCGCTGTCGCGTTGGGGCGAACACCGTCGCAACCCTGGATCGTGGGCACCTGAACGGGGGGGAATCTGGAAGACGTGCTAAGTTCGCAGCTGTCCACCCAACCCGCCGCGTCGCTTAGGGGGCGCCAGGTGGACTGGGCGGGTCTTGGCAGCTACCTGCCCCGAACCTGTTGCGGCGTGGGCGGCGCCGAAGGATGCTGATCGACACTGAGCCGTCAGCTACCCGCTCTGATCCGGCGCCGCGAAAACGCTGCCCGAGCGCCGCTCGCTGAGCATGTGAGCTGCCAGCCCAGCATCGGACCGTCTGATCGGCGCTGTGGCCACCGCCTGGAAGCGCTCAGCCTTCGGTGGCGTTGCACGCTGACCGCTGAAATTCGTTTGCGCAAAGCGATCCACGGTAGACCGGGCCCGAGGTCACCCGCTGCGAAGCGCCTCCGCCTTCTTGACCCGTTGTACCGCTTTCGCGATGCGCTCGAGCAACTGTGTAGCGTTGGGTGAAATGTCGACGGCAACCAATGCCTCAAGTGGAATGCCGGCAAATGTGCGGTGGAGTTCCGCCGCGTCCGCGAGGGCTGATTCGATCTTTCCGGATTCCGCCAAGGCGAGCATCCGGTCGACACGGCACAGCACGAATTGGGGCGCCTGTTGCAGGCAATCGCTCAGCACGTTGATCGCAAGATCGAACTCCATGCTGGCCCACAGCGACTGGCCATAAAACGCCAGGACATGCGGCGCAGGCAGCGGTGTCGCTGCCATCGCTCGACGTGCGAAGCCCAGCGCTTCTTCCGGCTTTCCTGCAGCAACCAAGGTTGCGGACAGGAAAATGGCGCACTCCGCATCGCTCGGGCCCAGTTGCAGGCAGTGCCTCGCTGCCCGCTCCGCCTCTGGGTACCGTGCCGAGTAAATGTAGAGGTTTGCCAGTGCCGCATAGGCAGGCGGCAAGTTCGGGTTCAGTCGAATCGAGTGCTCGATCTGCTTGATCGCCTGCTGGATGCGCTCCGGCGTGCGCGGACCGGTGAGCCTCGCGCCAAGATCGACAGTGTTGACGTAGCCCAGGTACAGCCAGCCCGGCGCGTAGTCCGGGTCGAGGGACACCACGCGCTCCAGCATGGCGCGGGCCTTGAGGGTGTCCGGTGGGTTGAAGCGATGTTTCAGGTTGATGGCGTTCAAGGTCATCGCATAGACATCCAGCGTCGCTGGCGCGCTGCGTGCACTTGTTTCCTGGTCGCGTCGCATGGTCGAGTGGAGCGAACCGGCGATACGGTCCACGAGCGCGTCGCGTGCCGCGACCACCTGGCCCGCCGCGATGTCCTGGCGGTCGGTCCAGATCACACGGCCGTCACGACCGTCGATGAACTGCACCGCGAGACGCAGCACGTCACCGCGGCGTCGAAGTTGACCGTCGACGAGGTAACGCGCGCCGAGTTGCCGGGCGACCTGCTGCGGCGATTCGCCGCGGTCGGCCAGTGTCTGGCCGGAGTAGGCTGCGATGACGCTCAAGTCGGCGTTGCGGGCCAATTCGCCTGTCAGTTCCTGAGCGTAAGCGCGGGCCAGTTCCTGGTCCTCCACAGACGCGGTGGCGTCGCGGAAGCTGAGGACTGCAAGCGGCGGCCGGTCGAAAGACACGGGACGCGGCTGCGTGCCGGTTTGCCATGCGCGCAGTCCCGCCAGCCCGCTTGCCAGCAACACACCGACGGCAAGGGCGACGATCCATGCGCGCCGCGACGCCGGTCTGGCGGGCCTCGCGGGTATTGCGGCCGATGTCATCGTGTGCTGCTCCGGCGTCGGCCCTGCCACTTCGGCGGCTGCCGGGACGTCGGGGATGCGCTCGGCCGCAGGGCAGGGCGCGTGCAGGGCAGGCGACTGCTCGCCGGGCTCGACGGCGCAGGCCGCCGCCACAGGCAGGCCTGCGATCAGGCGGTAACCGCGGCGCGGCACCGTCTGGATGACGGTATGCGCGTCGTCGCCAATCGCGCGGCGCGCATCGCTGACGGCCTGGACGAGAGAATCGTCCGTCACGATCACACCCGGCCAAACCTGCGCCAACAGCTCGCGCTTGGAGACCACCTCGCCGGGTCGCTGTGCCAGCTGGCACAGCAAATCCAGCGCCTGTGGACGCAGGTCGACCGGCTCGCCAGCAAGCGTGCTGAGCGAATGGCGCGACATATCGAGCACGTGATTCGGCAGGTGCAGCCGGGGGTCGCGTGCCACGCCGATGGATTCTTGACGCATGGTCAGCCCAGTGTTGCGGGCCATTCCCGATCCGTCAATGTGAACCCGGCCCCCTTGATCGTGGATTTTCGGAGTTTATCGGCCAGCCATCGCACGCCGATTCGCGAAGACCGGCTACCTTGGACAGGCCTATCTGACGCATTCATGCACACCACAGGAGAAACCGATGAACAGACCTTCCCAGCAATTTGTGTTCGGAGCCCTCATGCTCGCTGCGGCGCTCCCAGCCAGCGCCGATCGGCTAACCGACACCGAGACTGCCTACCGTGCCCACAAGGCAGCCATCGTGCGCGGCGACCTTCAGGCAGCCATGATCGGGCTGTCCGACGACGTCATTTACGTGGCCGGGCCGGCGTGTCTGCCATCGAAGCCTTGCGTCGGCAAGGACGCTGCACGCGAGAATTTTGTTGCTCGCGCCATCGACCAGAAGATGCAGATCGTCCCCGCGGCGGTCAGCTCTGCCGGCGACGACGGTGCATCGGTTCGCACCCGAGCCGAGGTCAGCTGGCCCGGCATCGACAAGCTCGGGATTCAGCGAATCGTCGGGATTGATACCGTGATCATGCGTGACGGCAAGATTGCGTCAGTCATTTTCGTGCCGGACATGGCCGACGAGCAGACAGCCAAGCTGTACCGGACGCCGCCGCCGGCTGCCAGGTAACCTTGTTGGCTGTCGGTTATCTGCCATCGGCGAGCGTTGGCAAATGACCGTGGCAGCGAGCCGGTACCGCAGCCGGCTGGCCGCTTGATGGACGAGACGGCCTTCGCATCGGTACCCGCGCAGCAACGTTGGCGCGGCGGCAGCTCAGTTCACCTGCCGCTCGCGCCCGTCCCAGTACGGTGCCCGCAGCGCGCGCCGCAGCACCTTGCCCGTCGGGTTGCGCGGCAGCTCGGGCAGCACATCGATGCTCTTGGGCACCTTGAAGCCGGCGATGCGCTCGCGGGCCCAGGCGATCACGCTTTCGGGGTCTATGCGGTGCCCGGGCTTGGCCACACACACCGCTTTCACCGCCTCGCCCCATTGGGCGTCCGGCACGCCGATCACCGCCACATCGGCCACGTCGGGGTGGCCGTAGATGGCGCTCTCCACCTCGGCCGGGTAGATGTTTTCACCGCCGCTGATGATCATGTCCTTGAGCCGGTCATGGATGTAGACATAGCCGTCGGCGTCCAGCGTGCCGGCGTCGCCGGTGAAGACCCAGCCGTCCGAGGTCAGGGTGCGGGCGCTGGCCTCGGGCTGCTTCCAGTAGCGCAGCATGTTGTTCGATGAGCGGGTGACGATCTCGCCGACCTGGCCGGGCGGCAGGGTCTGGCCGTCGACATCGACGATCTTCAGCTCGACGCCCGGCACCGGCTTGCCGGCGGCGCGCATGCGCGGGCTGCCGTTCGGGTCATGGTCCTCGGGCGGCAGCATCACCACGGTGCCGGTGGTCTCGGTCATGCCGTAGGCCTGGGCAAACTGGCAGCCGAAGGCCTTGACGCACTGGCGCAGCAACTCCAGCGGGATCGGGGCTGCGCCGTAGAAGATGTACTTCAGCCGGCTGAAGTCGGTGCGGGCGCAGCGCGGGTGGTTGACCAGCATCTGCAGCGCCGCGGGCACGGCAAAAAAGCGGGTCACGCCTTCTTGTTCGATCACATCGAACACCCCGTCGGGCGTGAACTCGGCCATCACGCAGCCGCACACCCCGCCGGCCAGTGCCATGAAGCCCAGGCCGGTGCCGCCGATGTGGGCGCAGGGCATGGCCACCATCACCACCTCGTCGTCGTCCCAGAAGGCCCAGGGCAGGTTGGCCGCCAGGGCGTGCCGGCGCAGGCCGAACAGGTTGCGGTTGCACAACTCGACGCCCTTGGGGTGGCCGGTGGTGCCCGAGGTGTAGAGCTGCAGGATGGCGTCCTCGGGCCCGCTGGGTGTGAAGTCAGCGGCGGGGCTGGCATCGATCCAGGCCCAGGCCTGCTCGGCCGACAGCACCTGCTGCACCTGGGGCAGCGTTGGCATCAGCGCCCGGGCAGCGTCCGCAAAGCCCTCACCGGCAAACAACAGCTTGGCGTCGGTGTCGTGCAGGATGTACTGGCGCTCGGGCGCTGCCAGGCGCCAGCCCACCGGCACCATCACCACGCCGATGCGTGCAGCGCCAAACAGCAGGCTGAAGTACAGCACCGCGTTTTTGCCCAGCCAGGCGATGCGGTCACCCTTTTGCAGGCCCGCGGCCTGCAGGGCGGTGGCCACGCGGCGGGTGGTGTCGTCCAGCTCGGCAAAGTTGATGCGCCGCTCGCCCACCATCGCGGGCTGGCCGGGCCGGTCGGCCGCCCAGTGGCGGATGAAGGCATCGACGGTGAGCAACTCGGTGGCATCCATGGCGCATGGCCTGGCGCAGGGCCGGGCGTGGGGGTGGCAGGCAGTGCGGCACTCTACCGGGCCCGCGCACCCCGGGGTTGCGCCAACGTGACAGCCGGCGGCTGCGGCTCTGGCCGCCATGGTGGGCCCCGCTGCGGTGCAGGCTGGCGGACCCGCCGCCCTACACCGCCCGCAACGCGGCGGGCCGCAAACGCTGCCACTGCAGGTACAGCACGCCGACCAGCACCACCGCGCCGCCCACCCACTGCTCGGCCAGCGGCGCCACGCCAAAAAACAGCAGCGCGATCAGCACGGCAAACACCGGCACCATGTTCTGCCACATCCCGCCGGTCTGTATGCCCAGGTGGGCGACACCGGTGTTCCAGGCCACGGTGGCCAGCGCGGTGCAAAACACCGCCGCCACCAGCAGCTGCAGCACCGGCACCGGCGCCGGCGCCAGGTTGGGTGCGCCCACCAGGCCGGTGGCCCGTGCAGCGGCCCAGAACAGCAGCAACCAGGGCAGCGCGCCGACGGTGGTGAGGTAGGTGCGCTGCAGCTGCGGTGTGCCCGGCCTGAACCAGCGCTGCGCCAGGATCGAGTAGGCCGTCCAGCTGCAGATGCCCAGCACCACCATCACCTCGCCGCCGAGCAGGCCTGATGCCGCGCCGTTGCTCACCGCGCCCGCCGCCACGCCGGCCCGGGCGCGGCCGCTGATGGCGATGCCGGCGCCCAGCAAGGTCAACGCCGTGGCGCCCCAGAAGCCGCGCTCCAGGCGGGCGCCGGTCATCAGCCGCGACACCACCGCCACATACACCGGCGAGCCAGCCGACAGCGCCGCCACCGTCACCGGGTGGGTGCGGTACAGCCCCAGGTTGTAGAGCACCAGAAACCCCGCCACGCACAAGCTGAGCACCGCCACCCGCCACAGCGGGATCGGTGATCGCAGCCGCCCCGGGCCCAGCGTGGCGGCCAGCAAGCCACCGAGCAGCAGCGTGGCCACTGCGTAGCGCAGCGGCGAGACCCAGAACGGGTCGAAGTGCTGCAACAGCACGGCCGACAACGGCAGGTTCAGGCCCCACAGCAGGCTGGCGCAGAGGTAGCCGGCGGTGCCGACCCGCCAGGCGTGCCGTGCGGCGGCGCTGTCGGCGCTTGTCGCGGGTGTGCTCAAGCGGCCGCCTGCACGTCTTGCAGTGCGGTGCCTGGCCCTTCAGTGCAAGCCTGCAGGCTCACCGGCCCCCCTGGTCCAGGCGCACCAGCGCCAACTGGCGCGATTGCGCCACCAACTGACCGGTGGCGTCCCACAGCGCGCCGTCCTCCACCACCCGGCCGTCGCTCAGGTCATGCGCCCAGAACTGGCCCCGCAGCCAGCCCGGTGCCGGGCGGCGACGCAAGTGCACCGTCAGCTCGATGGTCGGCACCCAGCCGACCAAGCCCAGCAGGCCGAACACCGCGGGCGGAAACGCGTCCGCCATCAGCAGGCAGGCCAGCGCATCGGGTGGCCGGCCATCGGTAAAGCGGATCCAGCCGCTGACCCTGGCCCGGCCGACGGCCCCCGGCACAGCCTCGTCCGGATGCAGCCGAATGTCCAGCTGGTCCAGGATCGACAGCGTCACGCCCTGGGCCGATGCCGACCGGCCGATGCACTGCTCGGGCGGCGGCAGATCGGGCAGCGGCAGCGTCAGCACCGGCACAGCGGTTTGGCTGTCGCCCAGATGGCCCATCGCGGCCAGCACCTCCAGGCACGGCCGGCCGGCCTGGGTCAGCGTGGCCCGGACGGTGCTGATCGTGCGGCCGCTGCGCAACACTTGCGTGTCGATGCGGCAGGCCTGGCCGGCCAGCCCCGGGCGCAGGTAGTGCGCGCTGATGCTCAGCGGGTCCGGCTGGTCTGGCGTGGCCTGCCCAAGCGCTTGCGCTGCGATGGCCAGCAGGTAGCCGCCGTTCGGGTTGGCGCCGATGTTCCAGGCGGGGTCGACCTGGCCGGCAAATGCCGCGCTGCCGCTATCGCCTTTTGGCGCCGGCGCCGGCGCCAGCGGCGTGACCCGGGTGTCGTCGTCGAATCTGCTCATGCGGGCATTGTGGTGGAGACGGCTGCCGGGCCGGGCAGGGCGGTGGTTGCCGCAGGCCGCAGAATCGTGCCAGCGCGCGATTGTGCGCAGCCAACTCAGGTGCAAAAAAACGCCATGAAATCCTCTGTCTCCCGCACCGCCGCCGCGACCCCTGAGCTGCCTGAGGTGTCACCGGGCAACCCCTGCCCTTTCCTGCGCGGCCTGGTGGCAGCGGGCCGTCTGGACGACCATGAGGAGCCCTTGTCCAGGCTGTCCCAGGTGGTGTCAAAAGCCAGCGCCGGGCCAGGCGAGACGCGCCTGCCGACGCTGGCCATAGGCGCGATTGCGCTGGTGGCCAACGGCCTGTCGCCGCTGAGCCTGGCCCAGCGCCTGCTGGGCGGTGTGCGCCTGGACGGCCTGCGCAACGGCCCGCTGGACAAAAAGGGCGCGGGCTCGGGCATCCTGGACCCGCAGGGCGAGGTGGACCTGCCCGAGCTGGCCCGGCTGGGTGATTTCGCCAGCCCCAAGACCGACGCCCAGGGCCACACCGAACTGGGCCTGGACGCCCAGCAGCTGCGCACGATGATGGACGCCAACTTTGCCCGTGCCGCGGGCAAGCGCCGCCTTGTCGACCGGGCGCTGATGGACGGTGAATGGCCGGTGCTGCTGCGCGTCATGGGCAAGCCGTCCGGCACCGGGCGCTATCTGAGCCTGGACGAACTGGCCGATCTGTTCATGGCGCGCCGGCTGCCCCAGCGGGTGACACAGCGGCTGTAGCCCGGCGACGGCTGGGTCCGCTGCAGGCCCGGGCGCCGCAGCCGGGCAGCGCGTTGGTGCTGCGCTGATCGCCGCCCACAGCGCACAGCGCCGCCTTGACGACACTCAATGATTCTGTCAAACTGGAAATATGGAAGAGACAGACGCTGTTGCCTCGCTTGCCGCTCTGGCCCAGGGCATGCGCCTGCGCATCTTCAGGGCGCTGGTCGGTGTGGGTCCGCAGGGCATGACACCCGGCGCGCTGATGGCCATGCTGGACCTGCCGGCGTCCACGCTGTCGTTTCACCTCAAGGAGCTGATGCGTGCCGGTATGGTGTCCCAGGAGCGGGACGGCCGCAACCTGATCTACCGGCCGGCGCTGGACCGGATGAACGACCTGCTCTCCTACCTCACTGCCCACTGCTGCATGGGTGCGGCTTGCCCAATCACCCCGGCCCGGGCCCAGGGCTGCACCCCCGGTTGATTCAAAAGGATCCCCATGAAACGCTTCCACGTTCATTTGCATGTCGATGACCTCGGCAAGAGCATCGCCTTCTACGCCAAGCTGTTTGCCGCCGCGCCCACGCGCACCGAGGCCGACTACGCCAAGTGGATGCTCGAAGACCCGCCGGTCAACTTTGCGATCTCCACCCGTGGTGACCAACCGGGCATCGACCACCTGGGCATACAGACCGACGACCCGGCCGAGCTGGCGGACATGAAGGCCCGCGCCGAGGCCGCCGACATGGCCTTGCTGGACGAGGGCGAAACCACCTGCTGCTACGCCCGCAGCGAAAAGCACTGGGTCACCGACCCGCAGGGCATCGCCTGGGAGCACTTTCACACGCTGGGCAACATCCCGGTGTTCAAGGAGGCCGGCAGCGCCCAGACCTCGCCGGCGGCGTGCTGCGCACCGACCGACATCGCGCCAGAAACCCTGGCTGAAGCGCCGGCCACCAGCGCCACGCCGGCGGTGGCGGTGGCGGTGGCGGTGGCCGCAGCCTGTTGCACCCCGTCGCCGCGCGGCAAGCCCATCGCCATCCCGGTCAAGTCGTCGGGCGGCTGTTGCTGACAGCTTGAACCCGATCGGCCGCTCCGAAGGGCGAAACACCTCGGTACGAAGAACGCAGGTAGGCTGATGACCCGCCATGTCCTGATCCTGTGCACCCACAACCCGGCGCGCAGCTTGCTGGCCGGCATAGCCTGCAGCTGACGACACAAGCCATGACGCCGTGACGCCATGACGCCATGAGCACCTCAACCCTTCCCGCCCGCGCTGCAACGCCAGCTGCGATGAGCGTCTTCGAGCGCTACCTCACGGTCTGGGTGTTGGCCTGCATCGTCGTGGGCATCGCGCTGGGCCAGTGGCTGCCCGGGCCGGTGCAGGCCATCGGCGGCATGGAGATCGCCAAGGTCAATCTGCCGGTGGGCGGGCTGATCTGGGTGATGGTCATCCCGATGCTGCTGAGGGTAGATTTTGGCGCGTTGCACCAGGTCCGCCAGCACTGGCGCGGCATTGGCGTCACCTTGTTCGTCAACTGGGCGGTCAAGCCGTTTTCGATGGCGCTGCTGGGCTGGATCTTCATCCGCCATGTGTTTGCGCCCTACCTGCCGGCGGGCCAGGCCGACAGCTATGTGGCCGGCCTGATCCTGCTGGCGGCCGCACCCTGCACGGCGATGGTGTTTGTCTGGAGCCGTCTGACCAACGGCCACCCGCTGTTCACGCTGTCGCAAGTGGCGCTGAACGACACCATCATGGTGTTTGCCTTTGCGCCCATCGTCGCGCTGCTGCTGGGGCTGTCGTCCATCACCGTGCCCTGGGCCACGCTGCTGACCTCGGTGCTGCTGTACATCGTGATCCCGGTGCTGATCGCCCAGGTCTGGCGCCGCGCCTTGTTGCAGCGCGGGCAGGCGGCGCTGGACGCCACACTCGCGATGATCGGCCCGTGGTCGATTGCCGCACTGCTGGCCACCTTGGTGTTGCTGTTTGCCTTCCAGGGCGCAGCGATCCTGCAGCAGCCGCTGGTGATCGCGATGCTGGCCGTGCCCATCCTGATCCAGGTGGTGTTCAAC
>JBBRZR010000029.1:0-21467 GCA_038236495.1 Burkholderiales bacterium | reverse complement strand
TCGCCCGGACGGTTCTCGGGCACGAAGTTAGGCCGGCCGGTCTTCAGGTCGATGCCGGTGGCCCAGGTGATCTTCTTGACAAACGGAAAGGCGTTTTCGAGGTGGCCATTCTTGGCGTCGATGACGTAGAAAAAGCCGTTGCGGTCGGCCTTGCCGCCGAGTGTCTTGCCACCTTCGTCGTAGGTGATGAACTCGTTCACACCGTCGAAGTCCCAACCGTCGTTGGGCGTGCCCTGGTAGTGCCACACAATCTGGCCGGTCTTGACGTCGATGGCGACCGTCGAGCACGAGAACAGGTTGTCGCCCTTGCGCAAATGGCTGTTCCACGGTGACGGGTTGCCGGTGCCGAAGTAGGCCAGACCGGTCTTGGCGTTGTAGGTGCCGCCCAACCAGGTGGCGGCGCCGCCGGTCTTGTACAGGTCGCCGGGCCAGGTCTTGCCAGTGGTGCCGGAGATGCCGATCTCGGTCTTGTTGCCGTCCTTGTCGTACTTGTAGCCCATGTGGCCCTCGACCGTGGGCCGTGACCAGACCATGCGGCCTGTCTTGGCGTCACGCGCCTCGACCCGGCCCACCACGCCGAACTCACCGCCCGACACACCGGTCAGCAGCAAGCCGTTGGCGATGATGGGCGCAGCGGTGGCCGAGTAGCCGGCGGCGTAGTCGTCGATCTTTTCCTTCCAGACCACATCGCCGCTGTCCTGGTTCAACGCCACGATCTGGGCGTCCAGCGTCATGAAGATGACCAGGTTGTCGTACAGCGCCGCGCCGCGGTTGACCACATCGCAGCAGGGCATGATGCCGTCGGGCAGGCGGTGCTCGTACTTCCAGAGCTTGGTACCGGTCTTGGCGTCCAGCGCATAAATGCGCGAGTACGACGAGGTGACGAACATCTTGCCGTTGTGGATGACCGGCTGGCTCTCTTGCCCGCGCTGCTTTTCACCGCCAAACGAAAACGACCAGACCGGCAGCAGCTTGGCGACGTTGCTGGTGTTGATGGTCTTGAGCGGCGAGTAGCGCTGGCCCTGGGTGCCCATGCCCCAGCTGAGCACGTCGTCGGTGGTCTTGGCATCGTTTTCGATCATCTGATCGGTGACGACAGCGTGGGCGCCCATGGCTGCGCAGCCAATGGACACGAGCAGGGTCAGAAGTTTCAGTTTCATGGGGTGTCTCCTCCGGGTTTTGGGTTGTCACACCGGGACACATTCCCCGGTGCTTCAGGCGTTATTGAGGGCACAAAGCGTGCCACCGGCCTTCGTGTATTCCAACAGTCACACAAGGGCATTCATTTCAGGGTATGCCCGAGGCGCCGTGCTCCAGGTTTGCACAGCCGCACGGGACAGCCAGCGCAACCAGCCGCTCAGGGCGGCTTGGCGCGCTGCAGTGCGGCACGCTCGTAGCGTGGGTACAGGTGGGCTACGTTGCGGGTGTATTCGGCCGGCCAGGCCGCCCAGCGGGTGAAGTCATCCGGCGGAGACGCACGCAACACCTCGTTGACCTCCCAGCCCGCGGCCGCCCAGCGGGTGAAGCTGCCGTCCAGCCATTGCAGGTAGGCCCGGGTCTGTTGCAAGCCGCGCAAACCGCTGTGCACCGGACCGTGGCTGGGCACCACGGTGGTCAGTTTCAAGCGCGACAGCGCCTCCAGCGACCGCAGCCAGGCCTGCGGGTCGGCATGCGGCGTGGTGGGCACCCGGTCGGCAAACACCAGCCCGCCGACAAAGGCCACGCCGCTGGTCTTGTCGATCAGCACCAGATCGCTGTCGGTGTGGCCCGTGAACTCACGCAGTTCGAACTCGCGCTTTCCGATGCGCAGCGGCCCCGGGCCGATGGACTGCGTGGGCAGGCGGGCCTCGGTGCCCTTCATCCAGTCGCCGCACAGGCGGTACAGGTTGTCCTCGTAGGCCTTGGCTTCGCGCTGCATGCCGGCCCGGGTGGCGCTGGTGGCCAGCAGCGGCACATCGGCAAAGGCCTGGTTGCCGAGAAAGTAGTCCGGGTGCAGGTTGAGGGCGATCACCTGCACCACCGGCTCGGGGGTGGTGCGGGCAATCAAGGCGCGCAACTGCTCACCGTAACGCCGGTTGCTGCCGGTGTTGATCACCAGCACGCCAGCCCCGGTGGCGATGAAGCCGGTGTTGATGATGTTGCAGCCGTTGGCGGGGCTGAAGTCGGCGTTTGTGCCCTCGACCACATAAACGCCCTCGGCCAGCGCACGCGCCTTCAAGCCATAGTCGAACTGCGCCAGGTTGACCACCGGCGGGCTCGCCAACGGTGGCGCCGAGGTTTGCGCTTCCAGCCCCAACGGCGTGCCGGCCAGCACGCTGGCCAGCGTCAGGGCCTGCAGTGGCTGACGCCAGGCGCGGTTCATGGCGGTGACCATCAATCGACCCGGCTGTCGATGCGGTTGCCGTTGTTGTCCACGCCGACGATGCGCAACGGCCCGGCCGGGGCTTTGCTGAATTCGAACGAGAACACCGGGTTTTCGCTGACCGGCTCGAAGGTCTGGATGCGCAGCAGCTCGCGGTCGGCCGCATCGCGCACTGCCAGCTTGCTGACAAAAAACGCCGGTATGCCGCCAACCAGGCCGGTGTCCATCGGGTGCATGATGCGCACCCGCAAGCGGGCGCTGCTGTCGCCGCCAGGCAACGCCGAGGCGTAGATGCGGCCACTGACCTGGCCCAAGGTCTGGGTCCAGCTGCCGTCTGCACGTGAGCCCCCCGCCACCGTGCAGCCGCCGCCGGCCGAGTCGACCCAGGTGCCGCCGACATGCCAGAGTCCATCGGCAGTCTGGGCCAGCGCACGCACCGGCGACGCCTGCTCCAGCTTGAAGCGAAAGCTCACCGCCGGCAGGGCCGCCACGGGTTGCAGCTCCAACACCTTGCGGATCGGATTGCGGTCGACCAGCACGATCAGGCGCTGCACGCCGGGCAGGTCGGCCGCCACCGTGATCGGCACGTTCATCGGGTCCTCGGCAAAGGCCGGCCCCTGCACCCGCACCCGCGGATCGAACTGCGTGCGGGCAGCACCACCCAGAAACTCCTTGCGCAAATCGGGCCATTGGAAGGACTGGAACGGGTCCCCCTCGAACGGGTCGGCGCCGGATGCGGCGCCGGCCGCCGACGGGCCCGCGGCCAAGGCGGCCCCCGCTGACCCGCCCGCCGCCAGTGCCAACCCGCGCATCAACCAGTGGCGTCTTTGCATGATCGGGATCACCAGCGGTGCTGCCAGCGCAGCGAGACCAGGCCAGCACGCGGCGAGCCGGGCTCGAAGAAGCGCTGGTTGCCGTCGTTGACGATCACGCTGCCGGCATAAACGCGGTCGAACAGGTTGTCGATGCGGGCCAGCGCCTCGATCGAGTCGGTGGGGCCCAGCGGCAGGCTGGCGCTCCAGCGCAGGTTGGCCAGCGCATAACCGGCCGCAGCGGCAGTGTTGGTGTCGTTGGCCAGCGTGCGCGCCACGCCGCGCCATTCGACCGCCAGCTCACCCGCGTAGCGGGCCATATCGCCGCCCAGCAAAGTGCCCGGCCGCCAGGCCGCCTCAGCCCAGCCGGAGGACTTCTGGGTGCCCGAAATGCCGTTGCCGGCGGCCACCGCCACGATGGGCTTGACGCAGGGCGTGGCCGTGCAGGTCAGGAAAGCGTCGCGGTAGGTGGCGTCCAACCAACTGGCGGCCGCTTGCAGCCGCAGGCTGGGGCTGAGCCGCCATGCGGCGGACAACTCGGCGCCGCGGCGCTGGGTGCGGCCGACGTTCTGGAACACCGAGCGTCCGCCGCTGTTGCTCAGCACGCCGATCTCGTTGTCGGTCGCGACCGAAAACAGCGCCAGGTCGGCCTCGACCGGCCCGCTGCGCCACTTGCTGCCCAGCTCGAACTGCTGGCTGGTCTGGCCCTTCAGCGCGGTGCTGAAGCCACCGGCGCCGTCCGCCCGGTAGGCCAGCTCGCCCAGCGTGGGCGACTCGAAACCGCGCGCCGCGCTGGCATGCAGGGACCAGCCGGGCGCCGGCGTCCAGCGCAGGCCCAGCACCGGGTTGGTGTACGAATAGGCCAGCGCGCCAGAATCATTGCCGTTGATACCGACGATGTAGTGGTCGTTGGTGGCCATCTCGACACGGCCACTGCGCACGCCGCCGGTCAAGTCCCAGCCCGGCGCCAACGGCGCACGCGCTTGCACAAAACCTTCGGTGGTGGTGGCGGTGTTGATCTCGTCGCGCCGCAATTTGCCGGTCACGCCCTGCACCAGCGGTGGCGTTGTGAAGTTCTCGTAGCCCTGGCGGTCGTCGCGAAGGGTTTCGCGGTTCAGGCCCAGCACCACGTCGGTCTCGCCCAGGCGCAGCGTCAGTTTGCCCTCGACGCCGTTGTAAGCCCGGTCGAAATCGACCACCCCGCCGCCGCTCTTGGCACTGGCCTGCGCGCCAGCGGTGATCGCCTGCCACTGGGTGACGCCGCGGCTGCCGCTGTAGGCGGTGAGCTGGCTTTCGCGCAGCATCCCGGCATCCCCAAAGCTGTGGCGCCAGTTCAGGCCGGCTTGGCTTTGGCGGATGGTCTTGCGGGTATCAAACGCCAGCGCCTCGGGTGTGGTCTGGCGCGGGTTGGCGCTGAACTGCGCTGCGGTCAGGCCCAGCGGGTCCTGGGCGCGCTGGTTGTGGTCGGACGCCAGCAAGGTCACCTTGTCGGACTCACCCTGCCAGCCCAGCCGCACATTGCCCAGGGTGCGGTGCGCCGCGCTTTGCGGGCGAAACCCGTCGACATCGGTGTCGGCGTAGCTGGCGCGCAAATCGAACCCGTTGCCCAGCGGCGCGGCCAGGCTGACCCGGCCCTGGCGCAGGCCAAAACTGCCGGCATCCAGCGACACCTCGGTCTGCGCCTGGGTGGCCGGCGCGGTGAACAAGGCGATCACACCGCCCGAGCTGTTGCCGTACAGCACCGAAAACGGCCCGCGCAAGACCTCGATGCGCTGGGCGCCGGCCAGGTCGAAATGCGCCACCTGGCCCTGCCCATCGGGCATGGTGGCGGGGATGCCATCGGCGTACAGCCGCAGCCCGCGCACACCAAAAGCTGCCCGTGCGCCAAAACCGCGCGAGCTGATTTGCAGGTCCTGCGCGTAGTTGTTGCGGTTGTTGACCATGATGCCCGGTACCCGTGCCATCACCTCCGACAGGTTGATCATGGCGCCGGCATCGTGCAATGCCGACACATCGATCACCGTGATCGCAAACGGCGCATCCAGCACCCGCTGGGCCCGCGCGGAACCAGTGACCACCACCTCGCCAACGCCCTCGCTGGCCTGCGCTTGCGCGGTCTGCGGCAGCCAAACCAACGAGCAAGCCAAAGCCAGCGGCGACAGCGCAAAGGCGTATTTCTTGGAATTAAGCAGGTACACAGCGGACCGATCGGGGCTTGGGTAGAACAACGGACAGGATGCATGACGACGAAGCGGCACGCTATACCCTTATCAGACCGCCTCGGCCGTCCAGTTCCAAGCCCAGGTTTTCCCGTGCGGTGCTTCAAATCGGATCAATGACTTGCCGCATTTGATATCGTTACAGACGAGGGACAAAATAATGATGAATCTGAAGTTTCCTGCACGGCCGGCGCTATCTTGCCGCCTGAATACCCCGTCAGCATGACCCGAATCTATTTGGTGGATGACCAACTGCTGCTGCGCGACGGCCTGCATGCCCTGCTGGAAACCGCGGGGCATCAGGTGGTGGGTGAAAGCAGTGATCCGACCCACGCTGTTGTAGAGGCGCAACAACAACAGGCCCAGGTGATGCTGTTGGATTTGGGACTGGGCGAGCGCTCCGGCTTCGAGGTGCTGCACGAGCTCAAGCGTCGGGATTCACCCGTGAAGGCCCTGGTGGTGACGATGTCGGCCCAGCCCAGGCACGTGGCTGAGGCGGTGCGCATGGGCGCGGCCGGCTATGTGCTGAAAGACTCCGGCGCGGCTGAACTGCTGCTGGCGATCGACACGGTGGCTGCTGGCCGCCGCTTCTTCGGCCCCCAAGTGGCCGACCTGGCGTTTCGGGCCCTGACCCAGGACACGCCGACGGACCCGTTTTCGGCCCTGTCGCCGCGCGAGCGGCAGATCGTCACGATGGTCGTCAACGGCATGAGCAGCGCGATCATCGGCGGGCAGTTGCATCTGTCACCCAAGACGGTGGACACCTACCGCAGCCGCGTCATGGCCAAGTTGGGTGTGACGGGCGTGACCTCGCTGGTGCGGTTGGCAGTGCGTGAAGGCCTGGTCGAGAAGTGAGCCGGACCGGCGGGCCGCTTGACCCGCCTCGGGTGACAGCCCGCAGCCATGCCCCAAGCTACACCGCGCAGCTGCGAAAGCCGACAAACCCCTCATCGCACCCCGGCGCTGCGTAGCGCCTGGCCTGGACATGACGCAGGCGTGCACTGCCCCATGCCGATGCCCCGCGCAGCACCCGCCAGCCCGCACTGTCACCGCCCACGGACGGCAGTGCGTCCAGTGCCGCTGGGCCGTCCTGACCGCCCGGGTAAGGCGCGGCAGGGTCGGCCACCCATTCCAGCACCTCGCCCCACACAAAGCCGCGCGCGCTGGCGGTGATGGCGGCCAAGGTCCATTCGGCCTCGCCGGGCAGGCGCCGGCCGGCCCAGCGGCACCAGGCCGCCGCTTCGAAGTCGCTGATGTGCACGACTGCCTGGGCCAGCGGCAGACGCTGTAACCGCCCCTGGCGCCTGGCCAGCACACCGCCCGCCATCTGCTCGACATAGCGCGGCGCACGCCGGGCGGTGGACTCCAGCATGGCCCACCCTGCGTTGGACCACCAGCGGCGGTCGTCATAGCCGCCGTCGTCTACAAATTCGGCAAACTGCGCCCAACTGACCGGCTGGGCGTCGATCTCGAACTCAGGCACCCGCACCGGGTGGGCCCACTTTTCAGCATCGGGCACCGCCCCGCCACGCGGAGAGCCCAGCTGGACCACCTGCCCGGGCAGCCACAAGGCGTCGCGCTGGCCGCGGCTGGGCAGCTGCGGCCACAAGCCCGATGCCGCCAAGGCCTGGTGGCGATCAGGCCCCAGGTCCAGCGCCTGCACCAGCACGGCCAATGCCTCGCCCAGCCTGTCCTCGTGCCACAGCGCCTGGCGGAAGACATGCAGTGCGTCGTCGCCGGTGGCGGCCTTGTCCAGCAACTCCAGCGTGGTGTCGAGCGTGCCGGCCAGGTAGGCCTGCAGGTCGGCAGGGGTTGGCGGCGTTTGCTGCCATCGCTGGGCACGGTGGCTGGCCAGGGGGTCGAACCAGGCATCGGCACGCGGCTCGACCGAGGCCAGCCGCAGGCCGCCCGGGTCAGCGGCCTCACCCCGGCCGCGCTGCACATGGCGGGCGATCCAGTGCTCCTGGAACCACGCGGCCTGGCCGGCCAGCCACCACGGCGGATCAAACCCGTCCAGGCCCGCCGGCAGCGGCAGGCCATCAAACGCGGCCAGCCAGCCGAGCGTGCGGGTGCGGGCGTCCATCAGCGCCAGCGACAGCAGGCCTACACCGGCCTGGCGCATGGCCTGCGCGTCCTGCACCCGGGCGTCGATCAGGCTGCTGCTCATCGCGTAGTGCGGCCCGAGGGTTGATGGGCAGGTTGACGGGCGATTTGAAGGGCGGGTTGGTGCGCAGGCATCACGGCCGGCCCGTCAATCGTTGACGGCAGGTTTGACCAGTACCAGCGACGGACCAAAACGCTTGCGCACTGCGGCTTCAATGCCGGCGGCATCCAGCCCAAGGCCGGCCAGCAGCTTGGGCGACTCACCGTGCTCGATGAACTCATCGGGCAGGCCCAGGTGCAGCAAAGGCACAAACAGGCCGGCCGCGGCCAGGCACTCGCCCACCGCGCTGCCGGCGCCACCGGCGATGCAACCCTCTTCGACCGTGACCAGCGCATCGTGGCTGCGCGCCAGCTCGGCCACCAGCGCGGCATCGATCGGCTTGGCAAAGCGCATGTTGGCCACGCTGGCGTCGAGCTTGTCAGCCGCGGCCAGTGCCGGATGCAACAGCGTGCCAAACGCCAGGATGGCGATGCGCTTGCCCTGGCCGGCCAGCACCGAGGTTTGCCGCCGCATCTCGCCTCGGCCCCAGGGCAGTTCGGTCAGCGCGACGTCAACAGCCTTGCCAATGCCCGCGCCGCGTGGATAGCGCACGGCCACCGGGTGGTTCTGGCGGAAGGCGGTGGTCAGCGCCTTGCGACACTCGTCCTCGTCCGACGGCGTGATCACGCTGACGTTCGGGATGCAGCGCAAGTAGGCGATGTCGTAGGCCCCGGCATGGGTGGCACCGTCGGCCCCCACCAGACCGGCGCGGTCGAGTGCAAACACCACCGGCAGGTTCTGCAACGCCACGTCGTGGATCAGCTGGTCGTAGCCGCGCTGCAAGAAGGTGGAATAAATCGCCACCACGGGCTTGAGCCCCTCGCAGGCCAGGCCGGCGGCAAAGGTGACGGCATGCTGCTCGGCAATGCCCACATCGTGATAGCGCTTGGGGAAGCGCTGTTCGAACTCGACCAGCCCAGAGCCCTCGCGCATCGCCGGCGTGATCGCCACCAGGCGGTCGTCGGCGGCGGCCATGTCGCACAGCCACTGGCCAAAGATCTGGGTAAAGGTGGTCTTGGGCGCCGTGGTGGGCTTTTGCAGGCCGACCGCCGGGTCGAACTTGCTCGGGCCGTGGTAGTTGACCGGGTCGTTTTCGGCCAGCTTGTAGCCGTAGCCCTTCTTGGTGACCACATGCAAGAACTGCGGGCCCTTGCGGTCGCGCAGGTTTTCCAGCGTCGGGATCAGCGACTCCAGGTCGTGGCCGTCGATCGGGCCGACATAGGTGAAACCCAGTTCCTCGAAAATCGTGCCGGGCACGACCATGCCCTTGGTGTGCTCCTCGAAGCGCCGCGCAAACTCGTACAGCGGGGTGTTCTTGAGCACGCTTTTGGCGCCCTCGCGCGCCGCGCTGTAGAAGCTGCCGCTCATCAGCCGGGCCAGGTGCTTGTTCAAGGCGCCCACCGGCGGGCTGATCGACATGTCGTTGTCGTTCAGGATCACCAGCAGGTCGGCCGGGCCCACGCCATGCGGCGCGCCGGCATGGTTGAGCGCCTCGAAGGCCATGCCACCGGTCAGCGCGCTGTCACCGATCACCGCCACCGCGCGGCGCCGCTCGCCCTTCAACTTGGCGGCCTGCGCCATGCCCAGCGCGGCCGAGATCGAGGTCGACGAATGCCCCGTGCCGAAGGTGTCGTACTCGCTCTCGACGCGGCGCGGAAAGCCGCTGATACCGCCCTGCTGCTTGAGCGTGGACATCGCCTCGCGCCGGCCGGTCAGGATCTTGTGCGGGTAGGTCTGGTGGCCCACGTCCCAGACGATGCGGTCGTGCGGGGTGTTGAAGACATAGTGCAGCGCCACCGTCAGCTCGACCGTGCCGAGGTTGGACGACAGGTGGCCGCCGGTCTTGCTGACGCTGCTGAGCACAAAGCTGCGCAGCTCAGCCGCCAAACGGCCCAGTTCACCGCGCGACAGGCGGCGCAGGTCTGCAGGGGAATTGATGGTATCGAGCAGGGACGTGGGCATCGGGTTTTGGCGGTTCAAATCACGGTTCAACTTACGGCACAAATCGCGCGCGGTTCAGCTTTCGCGCTCGACCACCATGTCGGCCAGCATGCGCAGGTGGCTGGCACCTGGCAGGTGGCTGCGCGACAACGCGTCCAACGCCTGGGCATGCAAGGCGCTGGCTTGGCGTCTGGCCTCGACCAGGCCCAGCACGGTGACATAGGTCGGCTTGTTGGCGTGCAGGTCCTTGCCGGCGGTCTTGCCCAGCTTGTCCGAGCCTTGCGTCACGTCCAGGATGTCATCGACCACCTGGAAGGCCAGGCCCAGCGCGGCACCAAACTCGGCCAGCGCGGCCCAGGCGGCCGGGCTGCAGTCACCGCAAACCGCGCCCATCAGCACGCTGGCCTGCAGCAAGGCGCCGGTCTTGCGGCGGTGCATGTCGCGCAGGCAGTCCTCGTTGATCGGCTTGCCGACGCTGGCCAAATCAATCGCCTGGCCACCGGCCATGCCGGCGTGGCCGGCGGCCCGTGCCAACAAGGCACACAGGCGGGCCTGCAAAGCCGGCGGCACACCGTCGTCGGGGGTCAGCACCTCGAAGGCCAGCGCCTGCATCGCATCGCCGGCCAACATGGCAGCGGCCTCGCCGAACTGCACATGCACCGTGGGCTTGCCGCGGCGCAGCACATCGTTGTCCATGCAAGGCATGTCGTCGTGCACCAGCGAATAGGCGTGGATCAGCTCCACCGCCACCGCGGCGCGCAAAGCGGCATCGGCATCGCCGTCCACCGCTTCACAGGCGGCGCGCACCAGCAGCGGCCGCAGGCGCTTGCCACCGTCGAGCACGCCGTAGCGCATGGCCTCACCCAGGCCGGCCGGCGCGTTGCCCGGCACCCACAGCGACAAGGCCTGCTCGACCCGCACCAGTTCGTCGCGCACCCACAGGTCAAAACCCACTGCGGTCACGGCGCGACCCAGTCCTTGAGCTGGCCGTCTTCGAGCACCTTGACCTGGGCCTCGACTGCTTGCAGGCGGTCACGGCAAAACGCCAACAGCTGGGCGCCGCGGCGGTAGTTGTCGAGCAGGGCGTCGAGCGGCAGCTTGCTGCCCTCCATGGCCTGGACCAGGCGCTCCAACTCGGCCAATGCGTCTTCGTAAAGTTCGGGCACAGCAGCAGGGGGCGAAGAAAGTGACATGGGCGGCGCGAGGACAACGGCGCAGTTTGCACCAGAGCCTGTCATTTTAGTCGGGCGATGTTGCGGCCAGGCCATGGCCCTTGGCTACAATTAGGGGAGCGGCTGCCCCTGGGTGGCCGTTTTCATCAGTATTCATCATGCCCATCCGCGGGGCCACCGGGTGGGGGGTTGAGACATCCTTTGTGGAGATCCTGGGGATCATGTCGAACCTGAGCACCCGTCTCGAAGCTCTTGCGCGCACCCGTCTTGACGACGTGTCGGCCCGCTCGCAACTCTCCGTCACCACCTATTTTTCGGATGAACTGTTCCGTCGCGAGATGGAGCTGATCTACCAGCATGGGCCCCGTTATCTGGGGCACGAACTGGCCGTGCCCGAAGTGGGCGATTTTTACGCCCTGCCCCAAGAGGGCGAGGGCCGCGCCTTGGTGCGCACCGCGCAGGGCGTGGAGCTGATCTCCAATGTCTGCCGGCACCGCCAGGCGCTGATGCTGCAAGGCCGGGGCAATACCCGCGGCAGCGGCGGTGGTGGGCCGACCGGCGGCCAGATCGTCTGCCCGCTGCACCGCTGGACCTACGACTTGAAGGGCAAGCTGCTGGGCGCGCCGCTGTTTGACCACGACCCCTGCCTGCATCTCAACAACTACCCGACGCGCAGCTGGAACGGCATGGTGTTCGAGGACAACGGCCGCGACATCGAGACCGAGCTGGGCCATGTCGGGCCCCGCGCCGACCTCGATTTTTCGGGCTATGTGCTCGACAAGGTGCACCTGCATGAGTGCAACTACAACTGGAAGACCTTCATCGAGGTCTACCTGGAGGACTACCACGTTGGCCCGTTCCACCCCGGGCTGGGCCGGTTTGTCAGCTGCGATGATCTGAAATGGGAGTTCAGCCGCCACCACTCGGTGCAGACCGTGGGCATCAACGACTCACTGCGCCAGGCCGGCTCTCCGGCCTACAAACGCTGGCATGAGGCGGTGCTGGCGCTGGGCAACGGCGCACCGCCCAAGCAGGGCGCGATCTGGCTGACCTACTACCCGAACATCATGGTCGAGTGGTACCCGCATGTGCTGGTGGTCTCCACGCTCTACCCCAAGGGGCCGCAAAAGACGGTCAACATGGTGGAGTTTTATTACCCCGAGGAGATCGCCGCCTTCGAGCGCGAGTTCATCGAGGCCGAACAGGCTGCCTACATGGAGACCTGCGTCGAGGACGACGAGATCGCGCTGCGCATGGACGCCGGCCGCAAGGCGCTGCTGGAGCGTGGCGACGACGAGGCCGGCCCCTACCAGAGCCCGATGGAAGACGGCATGCAGCACTTCCACGAGTGGTACCGGCGGGTGATGGGCATGGGCCGGGCGCCCTGGTAAGGCGAGTCAGCTGGCAGCCGCAAGATGACGTGACAAGGGCCGCTTTTGCGGCCCTTCTTTTTTTGGCAAGACCGGCAGCGCCGGTCCCGTCCAGTTCAGGCGCCGAGGGTCGGCGCCCCGCATCACTTCTGGTAGACCCAGGCACCCTTTTCGATCTTGACCATCACGCGGGCGCGCTGGTCGAGGCCGTTGTGGTCGGCGGGCGACATGTTGAAGGTGCCGTGGGTCCCGACCACCTCCTTGGTGGCCTCCAGCGCGTTGCGCAGTGCGACGCGGAACTCCGGCGTGCCGGGCTGGGCCTTCTTGCCCACCGCCGTGACGGCGGCCTGGATCACCAGGCCGGCGTCCCAGGCATGCGCGCCGAAGGTGGACACCGAGCCCTTGCCGAACTTGGCCTCGTAAGCGGCGGTGTAGTCCAGGCCAGCCTTGCGCGACGGGTCGCTGGCCGGCAGTTGCGCGGCCACCAGTACCGGGCCGGCCGGCAGATAAGTGCCCTCGCCGTCCGCACCCACCACCCGCAGGAAGTCGGCATTGGCCACGCCGTGGGTCTGGTACATCGCGCCCTTGTAGCCCCGTTCTTTCAGCGTGCGCTGCGGCAGCGCGGCCGGTGTGCCCGAGCCGGCCACCAGCACCGCCTGCGGGTTGGCGCCCATCAGCTTGAGCACCTGCCCGGTGACCGACGCGTCGCTGCGGTTGAAGCGCTCGCTGGCGACCACCGTGATGCCCTTGATCGCGGCCGCCTTGCCAAACTCTTGCGACCAGCCTTCGCCATAAGCATCGGCAAAACCGATGAAGGCCACCGTCTTGATGCCCTGGTTGGCCATGTGCTGGGCAATCGCCAGCGCCATCATGATGTCGTTCTGGGGCGTCTTGAAGACCCAGCGGCGCTTGGCGTCCATCGGCTCGACCACCCGCGATGAGGCGGCCAGCGAGACCATCGGGGTCTGGTTTTCGGCCACCACGTCCAGCATCGCCAGCGAGTTGGGCGTGGTGGTGGAGCCCAGGATCACGTCAACCTTGCTCTCGGTGATCAGGCGGCGGGCGTTGGCCACGGCTGCGGTGGTGTCCGAGCCGTCGTCCAGCACGATGTAGTTGACCTTGTGTCCGCCCATGGTGCGCGGCATCAGCTCGATGGTGTTTTTCTCGGGGATACCGAGCGAAGCCGCCGGGCCGGTGGCCGACAGCGTGACGCCAATCGTCAAGTCGGCGCGGGCGGCCAGGGCCAACGAGACCAGCACAGCGGCCACAGCCCCTGCTTGCAGGGTACGAATCAATTTCATGGGGGAGATCTCCTGGGTCTGGGGCACGGTTCATTGACCGACCGGTCGGTCGATTTTAAGAGCAGGGTCAAACCCGACGCAAGCGCTGCCGGCTCAGGGAAAGTCCGGATGGGCGTTGGCGGGCTGCGGAAACCCCCGCCGGCCGACACCGCCAACGGCTGGATCAACGCCCGGCCACCTTGCGCAGCAACTCGATCAGCATCGCGTGCTCGGCCCGGCTGAGTCGGTCCGACAAGCCCTGCTCCATCGGCAAGGCGGCGGCGGCGCTGGCCTGGGCGGTGCGCTGGCCCTCGTCGGTCAGCACCACATTTTGTGAGCGGCGGTCCAGCTGGCTGCGCTCGCGCCGCAGCAGGCCACGCTCTTGCAGGCGGTCCAGCAGCAGGGTCAGGTTGGGCGCCGACAGCGCCAGGGCCTGGGCCAGTTTTTTGGGTGACAGCGGGCCGTTGGCCAGGACCAGCATCAGCAGCGAATACTCGACCTTGCGCAGGCCGAAGGGCTGGCCGACATGGCGCTCGAACAAGTCGAAGGTGGTGACCGAAGCCTGCGCGATGTGGTAGCCCAGCACGTCGGTCAACGGGCCGAGCGACAGGGCCGCCGCAGCCTCGGGTGCGCGCTCGTCGGGCGTATCGGGCAGCGGTGTGCGGTCACGCGCCATACCGGGCGGCCCAGGACACCGGCGGGGCCAGCCGCCGGGTCATCACCAACAGCCTGTCGGCCACAGCGGTTTGGCAAAACCACATCGTCAGATCACCTTGGGCAGCGGGTCAAGAGGCCTTGCGCGCCGCGCCAAGGTAGGTCTCGATCACCCGCGGGTCACCGGCCAGGTCGGACGCCGGGCCGTGCAGCGCAATCGCGCCGGTCTCAAGCACATAGCCGTGGTCGGCCACCTCCAGCGCAGCGCGGGCGTTTTGCTCGATCAGCAGGATCGACACGCCCTGATCGCGCAGCTGCACGATGATGCGGAAGATCTCGCGCACGATCAGCGGCGCCAGGCCCAGGCTGGGCTCGTCGAGCATCAAGAGCTTGGGCCCCGACATCAGCGCCCGGCCCACCGCCAGCATCTGGCGCTCGCCGCCCGACAAGGTGCCGGCCAATTGCGCCCTGCGCTCTTTGAGGCGTGGGAACAGCGCGTAGACGCGCTCGATCTCGTTGCGCCAGTTGGGCACGCGCAGCTTCATGGCCCGGTAGCCGCCCAGGATCAGGTTGTCCTCGACCGGCATGCTGCCGAACAGCTCGCGTTTTTCGGGCACCAGCGCCATGCCCAGCATCACGCGCTCTTCCAGCGAGACATCCGCCAGATCGACGCCGTCGAAGACCACCTGGCCGGTGGACGGCAGCACCGCCATCAGCGCGTTCAAGGTGGTGCTCTTGCCGGCGCCATTGGGGCCGATCACGGTCACCACCTGGCCTTTGGCGAGCGTGAAATTCAGGCCGGTCAGCACCTCGGCGCGGCCGTAGCCGGCGTGCAGGTCCTTGACGGTGAGCAGGTCGGTTGGGGTGGTCATGTCAATGCTCCGTGCCGAGGTAGGCGGCGCGCACCACCGGGCTGGCCTGCACCTCGTCGGGTGTGCCTTCAATCAATCGGGTGCCGAACTCCATCACCACGATGCGGTCGGTCAGGCCCATCACAAAGTCCATGTCGTGCTCGACCAGCAGGATGGACAGGCCTTCGCGCTTGAGTTGGCGCAGCACATCGGCCAGCGCCTGTTTCTCCTTGTGGCGCAGGCCGGCAGCCGGCTCGTCGAGCAGCAGCAGCGCCGGGTCGGTGCACAGCGCACGGGCAATCTCCATCAGGCGCTGCGGGCCCAGCGCCAGGTTGCCGGCCAGCTCGTGCATCTGCTCGGCCATGCCGATGCGCTGCAACTGGGCCTCGGCCTCGGCGAACAGGCTGCGTTCTTCGGCCCGGTCCAACCGCAAGATGGCCTTGAGCGTGCCCGAGGTGGTGCGCAGGTAGCCACCCAGCGCCACGTTTTCGAGCACCGTCATCTCGGGGATCATCTTGACGTGCTGGAAGGTGCGCGACATGCCGCGCCGGGCGATCAGCCGCGACGGCAAGCCGGCGACCGACTGGCCCCGGAAGTTGACCTTGCCGCTGGTCAGCGACAACACGCCGGTGATCAGGTTGAAGGTGGTGGATTTGCCCGCACCGTTGGGCCCGATCAGGCCGACGATGTCGCCGGCGCGGATCTGGAACGAGATGTCGTTGACAGCCACCAGCCCGCCAAACTCCTTGCGCACCTTGTCCACCTCCAGCACCAGTTCACCGGCAGCCGGCTTGTCGCGCAGCGGCAGCCTGGCGGCATCACCCCAATCGCGAACACGCTGGGGCGCCGGCAACCACTTGCCGACAAAAGTCCACAGCCCGTCCGGTGCGTACTTGAGCACCGCGATCAGCACCAGGCCAAAAACGATGATCTCGAAGTTGCCGCTGGTGCCGATCAGCTTGGGCAGCAGGGTTTGCAACTGATCTTCGACGATCTTGAGCACACCCGCGCCCAGAAACGCGCCCCAGACATGGCCCACCCCGCCCAGCACCGCCATGAACAAATACTCGATGCCCTTGTTCAGGCCAAACGGCGACGGGTTGACGGTGCGCTGGAAGTGCGCAAACAGCCAGCCCGAGATCGACGCCAGCACGGCGGCCAGTACAAAGGCGATGACCTTGTAGCGGAAGGTCGAGATGCCCATGGCCTCGGCCATGGTCGTGCCGTTCTTCAGCGCCCGGATAGCGCGGCCGGGGCGTGAGTCAAGCAAGCGGGTCACGGCCAGCGCGCAGACCAGCGCAAAGATCCAGATCAGCACATAGATGCCGCGCCCCGAGCCCAGGCTGCTGCCGAACAGCGTGATCGGCGGCACCCCCAGCAAGCCGTCGTACTTGCCCAGGAACTCCATGTTGGAGATGGTGTAGTAGATCGTCAGGCCCCAGGCGATGGTGGCCAGCGGCAGGTAGTGGCCCGACATGCGCAAGGTGATGGCACCCAGCGCCAGGGCCAGCAGCACACTCAGGGCAATGCCAATGGGCAGCGTCAACCAGGGCGATAGGCCCAGCTTGATCGCCAGGTAGGCTGCGGTGTAAGCCCCGACACCGACAAACGCGGCCTGGCCGAAAGATGTCAAACCCGCCACGCCGGTCAGCAGCACCAGGCCCAGCGAGACGATGGCGTAAAGACCGATGTAGTTGAGCTGGGTGATCCAAAAATCAGGGATCGGCAGCGCCGGCAGCGCCAGCATCAGCAGCACAAAGACCGGGAAGCCGAATTTTTGCCAGTTCATCTCAATGCTCCTCGTGGTGCGGGTCGCGCAGCGACCGCCACAGCAGCACCGGGATGATCGAGCCGAACACGATCACCTCCTTGAACGAGCTGGCCCAGAACGAGCCAAAGCTCTCCAGCAGGCCGACCAGCATCGCGCCCAGCAGCGCCAGCGGGTAGCTTGAGAGGCCGGCAAACACCGCGGCCACGAAGCCCTTCAAGCCGATCAAGAAGCCCGAGTCATAAAAGATCGTGGTGGTGGGGCCGATCAGCAGGCCTGAGAGCGCCCCGATAAAGGCCGCCACCGTCAGCGTGGTGCGGCCGGCGCCGTTGCTGGAAATGCCCATCAGCCGCGCACCCAGCCGGTTGATCGCGGTGGCGCGCAAGGCCTTGCCGTAGAGCGAGCGCTCGAAAAACAGCCACAAGGCCACGATCAAGGCCAGCGAGGCGACAAAGATGAAGAGGGTCTGGCCCGAGAACTGCAACGGCCCGGTGGCAAAGCGCACATCCCAGAAGCTCGGGTTGCGGAAGCCCTCGGCGCCGAAGAAAAACAGCCCCAAACCGGTCAATGCAAAGTGCACACCGATGGACACGATCAGCAGCACCAGCGAGGTGGCGTCGGCCAGCGACTCGTACGCCAGCCGGTAGATCAAGCCGCCAAACGGCGTGACCAGGGCCAGCGTGAGCGCCGCCTGCACCGGCATGGGAAAGTTGCGCGGTGCCGCCCAGATCGCCAGCGCCGAGATCAGCACCGGGTAGGCCAGTGTGCGCAGCAGGCGTTTGCCAATGCGCTGCGCCGACTGGTGGTGCTTGAGTCCGTCGATCAGGTCTGCAATCGCCGCCGAGCCTGCCAGGATCAACAAAAACCAGACCGTACCCGGTACTTTGCCCATCTGGAACAACGCCAGCGTCAGCGCGCCGAAGGCGACGAACTCACCCTGCGGGATAAAGATGATGCGGGTGACGGCAAATACCAGCACCGTGGCCAGTGCCAGCAGCGCATAGACCGCGCCATTGGTCGCGCCGTCGAGCGCGAGGATGCTTGCGATTGAAAAATCCATGAAATTCCCAACACCGGTGTGGCGGGCGCGCCCTGCCCTGAACTGACAAACCGATCAGGTCATTGCGCGAAAATAATTCGACCGACCGGTCGGTAGATCATACAAAGTACCCGACCCTTGATCAGGGGCAAAACAGCCAGGGCAAACCCGAAGGCCCGGACGCCAATGTGCCAATCCACCCATGCGCCAGAACACACCGGCGTCAGTTGGCCAGCGCCCAATCGCCGTTCTTGACCACCAGCATCACACCGGTTTCCATCGTGTAGCCCCAGTGGTCGGCGGCAGTCCAGTTCATCACGCCGTGGGCAAACACGGTGCGGCCCATGTTCTCGATCGCGTCCTTGAGCGCGGCACGGAACTCCTTGCTGCCCGGCTTGGCCTTTTTCAGCGCCACCGGCACCACCTTTTCCAGCACGATCAGCGCGTCATAGGCATGGCCGGCAAACTGGTTGGCCGTGCCCGCGCCGTAGGCCTTGTCGTACTTGGCAACAAAGTCTTGCGCCAACTTCTTGCTGGGATGGCTGTCGGGCAGCAAATCGCCCACCACCGCCGGGCCGGAGACCACAAACGTGCCCTCGACATCCTTGCCGCCGATGCGCATCAAGTCCTTGGTGGCGGCCGCGTGGGTCTGGTAGACCTTGCCCTTGTAACCCCGCTCGATGATGGCTTTCTCGGGCATGGCCGCGCCCGAGCCCGAGGCCACGATCAGCATCGCATCGGGGTTGGCGGCCACCAGCTTGAGCGCCTGCGCGGTGACGCCGGTGTCGCTGCGCGCAAAGCGCTCGGTGGCGATGACCTTGATGCCGTTTTTTTCGCCCTCGGCGGTGATGGACTTGAGCCACTGCTCGCCGTAGGCGTCGGTGTAGCCCAGAAAGCCGATGGTCTTGACGCCCTGCTTTTTCATCAGCGTGATCACCGCGTGCGCCATCACGTCGTTGCTCTGCGGCAGGCGGAAGCTCCAGGCGTCTTTGCCGGGCGGCAGGCCGATCGGCGATGCCGCCAGCTGCACCGTGCCCGACTCCATCGCCACATCGGCAATCGGGATCGCCACCGGCGTGGCGGCCGAGCCGATGATGATGTCGACCTTGTCCTCGGACACGAACTTGCGTGCGTTCTGCAGGCCCTTGGTCGGGTCGGTGGCGTCGTCCAGAATGATGAGGTTGAGCTTCTCGCCGGCAATGCTGGTGGGCCAGAGCTTGAAGTAGTTCTGCATCGGGATGCCCAGGCCAGAGGCCGGACCGGTCAGCGGCAGCGTGATGCCCACGGTGATGTCAGCCAGCGCGGGGGTGGTGCCGGCCAATGCCGTCAGGGCGGCGGCCGACGCCACCAGTGTCTTGATGAGGGTCATGTTTATGTCTCCGGGAACAGGGGCTGGGGAAAGTGACATCTCAGCGGCACAAGGCCTTGATGTCGTCGGGGATGGCGATGGCCTTGATGCGGTCGGGGTTGGCGGGATCGCGCATGACAAAGGCACGCACCTCAGTGCCTTCACACACCAGCTCGTCACCCCGGAACACCTGGTGGCGGTGGCGGAAGGTCTTGGCCTCCCAGTGCTCGATGGCGGTGTGCACTTCAATCGATTGGCCGTAGGTCACGGCTTTGAAGAACTTGGTGTGGATCTCCAGCAGCGGCGTGCCGACGATACCCCGGGTCTTGACCAGTTCACGCCAGGGCGGCACGCCGCAGGCCATGAAAAAAGCCAGCGAAGCCTGGTCCATCCAGCGCGAAAAGTTGGGGAAAAAGACAATGCCGGCGGGATCGCAGTCACCAAAGTGCACGTCAACGCGGTGGATGTGGACCTTGCCCATGGCGGGGGTCAAACCGGGTTGGGCAGGATCAGGAAGGGGTCGGCAGCGCGGCCTTCGTACAGTGCCTCGACCAGCGCGGCGCGCTGCGTGAGCACCGCACGCTGGTTGATCGATCCCTTGTCGGTGATCTCGCCCAGGTCGATGGCGGGCGGCTCGGCCAGCACGTGCAGACGTGCCACCCGGCTGGCACTGCCGGTGGCCTCGCGCCAGAGCTGGTCGGCCAGGGCCTGAAAAAACGCACGCACTCTCGGATGGTGCAACACCTCGGGCAGGGGCGCGCTCTCGCCCAGGCCGGCCAGCTTGCGGCACTCGTCAGGCCGCGGAAAGATCAGCGCACCCACATCGCCGCGGTTCAGCCCGGTGATCACCGCATCCTGCACGCAGGGGTCGCCGGCCATCGTGATCCTGGCGCGCAGCGGGCCAACGCTGACAAACGTGCCGGTCGAGAGCTTGAAGTCCTCGGCCGTGCGGCCGTCAAAGATCAGGCCCAGGTTGGGCTGGTCCGGATCGACCCAGCGCCCCGCGTCACCGGTGCGGTAAAAGCCTTCATCGTCGAACGCGTCGGCGGTTTGCGCCGGCGCACGCCAGTAGCCGGGCATCACGTTGGGGCCGCGGAAGCGGATCTCGGCCTTGCCGCCAGTGCTGGCGTCCTTGACCAATTTCACCTCGACACCCGGCACCGGCAGGCCGACCCAGCCTGAGCGAGTGTTGGTGCCCACCGCAAAGGTGCAGGCCGGTGCGGTCTCGGTCATGCCCAAGCCGGTGATGATGCGCACCCGCTCACCGGTGGCCGCCTCGCCGTGGGCGTCGAGCTTGTCCCAGACCGGCTGGCTCAAGCCCGCACCGGCAAACATGAAGGCTTTGCAGCGCTTGAACAGGCTGTCGCGCAACACCGTGTCGGTGTCCATCGCAAACGCGATCTCCTCGAAGCCCTTGGGCACGTTGAAGTAGATCGTGGGCGAAATCTCGCGCAGGTTTTGCAGCGTCTGGGCAATGCCTTTGGGTGTGGGCTTGCCCTCGTCGATGTAGAGCGTGCCACCGTTGTAGAGCGTGATGCCCACGTTGTGGTTGCCACCAAAGGTATGGTTCCAGGGCAGCCAGTCCACCAGCACCGGCGGCGCCTCGGCCAGAAACCCCATGCACTGGCGCAGCATCTGCTGGTTGGCGCACAGCATGCGGTGGGTGTTGATCACACCCTTGGGTGCCTTGGTCGAGCCCGAGGTGAACAAGAACTTGGCGATGGTGTCGGGGCCGATCGCCGCGTTGGCCGCCGCCAGTTTGGCGCCCGGCTGGGCAAACAGCAGGGCATCAAAAGCGCGCACGTCACGGCCGGCCAGCAAGCCGGTGGCAGCAGCCGCCGCCAGGCCCTCGGTCAGCACCACCGTGACGTCGGCCGGCACCACGGCGGCAATGGCCTTGGCATAGGCCGGGCCACTGGCAAATACCAGGCCGGGCGTAACCGTGCCCAGGATGTGGCGCAGCTTGCCGTAGTCCTGCGAGATCAGCGAATAGGCCGACGACACCGGCACGTAAGGCACACCGGCCCACATCGCCGCCAGCGCCAGCGTCAGGTACTCGATGTCGTTGTCCGACAGGATGGCCACCGGCCGGTCCACCGACAACTCCAGGTCCACCAACACCTGGGCCACCGCCTGCACGCGCTGCAGCATCTGGGCGTAGCTGACGTGTTGCCAGTCACCGCCGCCGCCACCGCCGGCCGCCCGATTGCGGCGGGCGACCAAGGTGCGGTCCGGCGCCTCTTGCGCCCATTGCAGCAGGCAGTCGGTCAGGCGGTCCGGGTACCCCTTTAAGGCCTCGGTCGAGCGGATGATCACGCTGCCATCGGCGCGCTCGTCGACCGAGGCCTCGACACAGCCGCCGACGCTGGCGTCGCGGTATCTCGCCGCAACGCCGGGTTCGCCCCGTGCCGGGGCCAGGTTCAGGCGGCTCATGCCTTGGTCACCTTG
>JBBRZR010000028.1:0-21706 GCA_038236495.1 Burkholderiales bacterium | reverse complement strand
GCCTGTGCGCCGCTGACGGATGCCGCGGTGCTGGCGCGCATCCCGTCGTCCCTGCCGCTCTACCTGTTTTCAGGCGACCAGGACCCGGTCAACCGGCATCTGGATTGGTTCTGGCCGCTGGCCACCCGCTACAAGGCGGCCGGTCTGCTCGACGTGTCGCTGCATGTCTATGGCGGTGGCCGGCACGAGATGCTCAACGAGACCAACCGCGCCGAGGTGATGGCGCAGCTGATCGCGTGGTGCCGGCGCGCTGCCGGGCTGGACGCTTGACGGGCCGACCCGCCACGACGGCGGCTCAGGCCGCGGTGTCGCGCAGCAGCCGCTTCATCAGCTTGCCGTTGGCGTTGCGCGGCAGGGGTTCGCTGCGCCATTGCCAGGTTTCGGGCACCTTGTAATCGGCCAGGCGCTCGGCGCAGTGGCGGCGCACGGCGGCGTCGTCCGGTGGGCTGCCGGGGGCGTACAGCACCGCATGCACCCGCTCGCCCAGTACCGGGCAGGGCCGGCCAATGATCGCGGCCTCGACCATCCCCGGCCAGGCCATCAAGACGTTTTCGACCTCGACCGAATAGATCTTGAAGCCGCCGCGGTTGAGCATGTCCTTCTTGCGGTCGAACACCCGCACATAGCCCTCGGCGTCGACCGACCCCAGATCCCCCGAATGCCAATACCCGGCGGTGAACGATGCGGCCGTGGCCTCGGTATTGGCCCAGTAGCCCGGCACCACCATCGGGCCGGCAATCCAGAGCTCACCGGTCTCGCCCGCCGGCAACTCGATGCCCGCATCGTCCATCACCCGGATGTCGGTGGCCGGCAGTGCCACGCCCACGGTGTCGGCATGTGCCCGGGTCTGGCCCATCGGCATCATGGTCGCGGGTGAGGTGGTCTCGGTCGCGCCGTAGGCGTTGAGCAGGGTGATGCCGGGCAGCCGGCGGGTCAGCGCGTCGATGGTGGCCACCGGCATGGGCGCGCCGCCGTAGCTGCCGATGCGCCAGGCCGACAGGTCGGCACTGGCAAAGCTGGGGTGCAGCAGGCACAGGTTGTAGATCGCCGGCACCATCATGGTGTGGCTGATGCGCTCGGCCGCCATCAGCGCGATAAAGCTCTCGGCCTTGAAAGGCGGCGTGATGACGACAGTGCCGCCGACGTGCAACATCGTTGCAATGACCGCCACCAGCCCGGTGACGTGGCTGGCCGGCACCACCAGCGCCGACCGATCGGTGGGCCCCAGCCGCATGCAGGCCTGGTAGTGCAGCACCGAATGCACCAGGTTGGCATGGGTCAGCATCGCGCCCTTGGGGTGACCGGTCGTGCCCGAGGTGTACAGGATGACGGCGGTGTCGCTGTCATTGCCTTGTGCGGGCGGTGGCAGCAGGTGGTCGAGGCCGGCGCCGACCAGCAGGCTGGAAAGGGACCGGTGCCTTGGCACGGTGCCGACCTGGGGCGGGCGGACTGCCGGTGCGCCGACGGCGGCGTCTGTGGCGCCAGGCACGCTGCCATCGTCCACCAGCACACACCAGCGCAGGTCTGGCGCCTCATCGGTCTCGGGCAGGCGGCCAGCCAGCGCCGCGTCCGCCACGATCGCCACGGCGCCGCACTGCCGCACGATGTAGGCCAGCCCCGGCCGCTGCTCGCGCACGCCCACCGGCACGGCCACCGCGCCCAGGCGCTGCAGCGCCAGCAGCAGCCAGACAAATTCGGGCCGGTTGTCCACGAACAGCACCACCCGATCGCCCGGCTGCAGGCCTTGCGCGGCCAGGCCGGCGGCCACGCGGGCGGTCTGGGCATCCGCCGCTGCATAGGTCCAGCGTTGGCCGTCGCAGACCAGCGCCTCGGCTTGCGGCCGCGCCGCCACCGAGGCGGCAAACATCGCGTTCAGCGAGGCCGGGCGGTCGGCAAAACACCGCACCAGGCGGTCACCGTGGCGGGCCTCATGGCGCAGCGCCGGCACCGGGTAGCCGGCCCAGGGGTCGGCCGGCAAATGCACAGCCTCAGGCGCTGCTGTGGCGGTTGCGCCAGCACCCGCCGCTGGTGCTGTGTCTGCCCGGTTCACTGCGCTCATCCCGCCGCTGCCAGGCTGACGTTGGCGCCGCGCTCGATCACAAATTCGGCGTCCACCAGCTTGCGGGAATGGTTCAAGTCGCTCTGCGCGATCAGCACCGACACGGCGCTGCCTTTCAGGCCGGCGATCACGTCGCCCAGCCGCTTGCTCAAAGCCGGCGCCACACCCTCGAAAGGCTCGTCCAGCAGCAGCAGCCGGGTACCGACAGCCAGCGCCCGGGCCAGCGCCACCAGTTTTTGCTGGCCGCCCGACAGCAGCATCGCGCGGCGCTGGCGCATCTCCAGCAGCTCGGGCAATACGCGGTAGACCAGGGCCAGGCGATCGGCCTCTTTGAGCGATTTGTTGACCCAGACCGGTACCAGGATGTTTTCCTCGACCGTCAATTCGGGCACCAGGCCGCGGTCCTCGGGCATGTAGCCTATGCCCAGCGCGGCGCGGGCGTGGGCGGGCAGGGCGCCGAGATCCTGGCCGTCGAAGTGCACGCTGCCCTGGCTGGGCGCCAGGTGGCCCATCACCGCGCGCAGCAACGTGGTCTTGCCCGCGCCGTTGCGGCCGACCAAGCCCACCATGGTGCCGCCTTCCACCGTCAACGACAGGCCACGCAGCGCCACCACCGACCCGATGGCGACGTGCAGGTTCTCGATCTTCAGCATGGTCTTGTCATGGTCTGTCCTGCAGCAGCTCGCCGGTGACATAGCGACGCACATCGTCGGTGGCCAGCGCGGCGGCGGGTGTGTCGTCGGCAATGATGCGGCCGGCGTAAAACGCCACCACCCGGCTGGCGTGGCGCAGCACGATGTCCATGTCGTGCTCGACGAACAGCACCGTGGTCTGGGCCTCGTGGCCCAGCGCGGCCATGATGGTGGCCATCATCGGAAACTTCTCCTCGGCCGACACGCCGCTGGTCGGCTCATCCAGCAGCAGCAGCTTCGGGCTGCCGGTCAGCGCCATCGCGATGTCGAGCAGCTTGCGCACACCGCCCGGCAGCTCGGCCACACGGCGCTCGCGGTGCTCGGCCAGCCGAAAACGCTCCAGCAACAGATCGGCGCGGGCAATCGCATCGGGCCGGCGTGCCGGCTGCCAGAAGCTGAGCTTCTGGTCGTGGCAGGCGTTGGCCACCAGCATGTTGTCCAGCACCGTCAGGTCGCCGTAGAGCTGCGGGATCTGGAACGAGCGGGCCACGCCCAACCGGGTGATGTCGCGCGGCGCCAGCGGCGTGATGTCGCGGCCGGCCAAGCTGATGCGGCCGGCGTCGGGCTTCAAGTAGCCGGTGATCATGTTGACGAAGGTGGTCTTGCCCGCGCCGTTGCTGCCGATCAGGCTGATGCGCTCGCCAGCATGGATGCGGATGTTGATGTCGGACGCCGCCACCACCGCGCCGAAGCGTTTTTCCAGGCCTATCGCCTCCAAGATCACAGGGCCCCCAGGACCGCCGCGTACAGCGGTCGCCCCTCCGAGGGGGATGGGGCCTACTTGGGGCGGCCCGGCGTTCGGCCCCGTCATCGCGTCGGCCCCCGCATCCACAGCGAGCCGATGCCCTTGGGCAAAAAGCGGATCACGAACAGCAAGAACAGCCCCAGCGACAGCTGCCAGGTGTTGGGGAAGTAGGCGCTGGAGAACGACCGCACCACCTCCAGCACGGTGCTGGCGACAAACACTGCGGCAACACTTTGCCAGCCGCCAAGGATGGCCACAAAGACAAACTCACCCGACGTCGTCCAGAACGCGAAGTTGGGCTCCACATGGCCCAGCGACATCACCGCCAGCGCACCGCCCAGGCCGCCACAAAACGCCGCCAGGATGAAGTTGATCGTCATCGCCTGGCGCACCGAGCCGCCCAGGTACTCGACCCGCAACTCGTTCTCGCGCACTGCCAGCGTGACCAGACCGCGGGTCGAGTCGAAGTACACCCGCGCCAGCAGCGCCATCACCGTGGCCAGGCTGACCGTCAGCAAGTACATGATGTAGCCGACCCGCGCGTCGGGCAGCTTCTGGCCCAGCAGCGTGGGCCGGCCCAGGTTGAAGCCGTCCGACCCGCCCAGCACCGACAGCTTCATCAGCAGGCCGTAGGTCACCATCGACAGCGCCAGCGTCAGCATGGCGAAGAAAATGCCGCGGTAGCGTGACAGCAGCGGCGCGAACGGTGCAGCAATCAGCGTGGCCGCCACACCGCCGCACAGCGCCAGGCCCAGCGCGTCGGTGAAGCCCAGCTTGTTGTAGGCCAGTGCGGCCGCATAGCCGCCCAAGGCCAGCACCATGCCCTGGCCAAACGGCACCACGCCGCCGCGCATCAGGCCGACGATGCCCAGCGACACCAGGCCGTTGGCCGCGGCCATGGTCAGCAAAAAGGTCAGCCACTTGGGCATCCACCAGCCAGCTGCGGCCAGCAGGGCCCAGGCCAGCAGCCCCAGCACAACGGTTCGGCCGTGACCGGTGGCGCTGCCGGCCGGGCGCACCGCGGCCGGGTTCGACACAAGGGTTGCTGCCATGGCGCTAGATCTTCCGGGCCTGGACGCGCTGGAACAGGCCCTCGGGCCTGAACATCAGCACGATGGCCATCACCACATAGACCGAAAAGAGCTCGGCCACCGGCGCCAGGTGCACCGCAAACGAGCGCGCCAGGCCGACGATCAACGCGCCCACCGCCGCGCCCTCGATGCTGCCCAGGCCGCCGATGATCACCACCGCAAACGACACGATGATCACGCCCACCGACACGCCCGGCTGCACCGAGATCATCGGCGCGGTAAACGCCCCGCCGAGTGCAGCCAGGAAGATGCCGACCGAAAACGCGCCCATGTAGACCCGCGAGACATTGACGCCCATGCTGCCCGCTATCTCGGGGCTGTGGATGACGGCCAGCACGATCTTGCCGGTGCGGGTGCGGTTCAGCCCCCACCACACCGCCCCGCCCACGATGACCGCCAGCACGACCAGCGCAAAGTCGTAGCCGACGTAGGTCTGCACCCCGATGTCCACATTGCCGAACAGGCTGTAAGGCTCGGACACGTAGTACGGGTTGGCGCCCCAGACCAGCTTGGTCACGTCCTCCATGATCAAAAACATCGCGTAGGTCACCAGCACCAGCAGCACCTCGTCGCGGCCGTAGAAAAAACGCAGCAGCCCGCGTTCGGTCAGCGGCGCGACGATGGCCGCCACGGCGATCGCTGCCAGCAGCATGGCCACCAGCGACAACTCGGGCGCCCATTTCATGCTGGCACCCCAGCCCACAAAGCTGGCCGCCGCATAGGCCCCCAGCGCGTAGAAGCTGCCATGCGCGATGTTGAGGATCTTGAGCACGCCGAACACCAGCGTCAGGCCGAGTGCGACGATGAACAGCCAGGACGCGTAGGTCAGGCCGTCGATAAGGATGGTGACCATGTTGGCCCCTCGGTCGATGAGTACATCGCCCGATCCCCCGAGGGGATGCGGGCCCGCTTGGGAGCGGCCCAGCGCTGGGCCCGCTCACCTTCGATCACCGCCCCTGCGTCAAGGACAGCCTTTGGCGCCGGGGAACCCGGCCTTGATCCACTCTTCGGCCTTCATGTTGGCCGGCGGGTTGACGCATTCGGCCGGGAAGCGCTGGATGTCGTCCAACATCACCATCTTCTTGGCGGCGTCATAGCGGGTCTTGCCGATGGCGGTCTCCTGGATCGCCTGGTGGCCGTCGCCCAGTGCCAGGCTGATCTTGCCGGCCGGCGACGCCCACTCCGAGCCCTTCAGCGCGGCGGCGAGTTGCTCACCGCTGGGCTTTTTGCCGCCGTTGGCGGCCATGGCTTTTTCAGCTGCCAGCTTGAGGCCCAGCAGGCTTTGCACCATGCGGTACGGGGCCTGCACCGGGTAGACGCCGTAGGCCTTGCTGTACAAATCCCACCACCAGTCGTTGAGCGCCGACTTGGGTGACATCAGGCCGTAGGCGCCGCGGGCGCCCAGGATCACGCCGTCGGGCATCTTGTCGCCCAGGCCCGGCAGCACGTGGTCTGCGGCCGAGAACACCACCTGCGTCTTCTTGAACAGGCCACGCGGGCCAGCCTGCAGGATGAAGGCCTGCAGGTCGCCGCCCCACAGGCTGCTGTGGGTGACGTCCGCGGGCTTGGACATCAGCGCCGAGATCTCGGTGCCGTACTGGCCGGCGCCGAACTTGGGCAACTGGTCCTCGCCCGGCTTGGCAGCGGGAAACAGCTTTTCCATCGACAGCGTGAAGTCCTTCTTCGAGTCCTGGCCCCAGGCGTAGTCCTGGTTGATCAGGTTGAAGGTGTCGACCTTGATCTTGCGCGCGGCCAGGTAGCGCGCCAGCGCCACGTTGTCCATCGCGCCATGGCTGGCGGTGCGGAAGACATAGTTGTACTTGTTGTCCTCGAAGATGCGCGGCGTGCCGCAGTCGTAGAGGATCAGGAACTTCTTCATCTCCTCGGCCGCCGGTGCCACCGCCAGGCAGTCGCCCGAGCCGACATAGCCCACCACCGCGTCCACCTTCTCGCGGTCGTACAGGTTCTTCAACTCCTGCACCTGCTTGGTGGCGCCGCCGTTTTCGTCGACGTAGACAAACTCCAGCTTCATGCCGCCAAAGCCGACCTTGTTGTACGGCGCCGGCGCCGCACCCTTGTTGAAGGCGTCCAGCAACACCTTGGCGCCGTTGACCGCCGGGATGCCGAAGCTCTCGGCCGCCTGGCCGGACAAAAAGCTGACGATGCCGACCTTGAAGGTCTCCTGGGCCTGCGCCGGCGTCAGGCCGGCCAGGCACAGCGCGGCGGCTGCCGCCAGGCTGCGCAAAGGCGTATGGTGGCGCGTTGCGGTGGGGTTGCCGTGGATCTTGTGCATGGACTGACTCTCCGTTGGGTTCACTCGGGATGGGTTGGGCTGGGCGATGGACCGCGATCTTTGCCCGACAAACGGATTGCCGGAACCCAATTTACCCGCGGTGGACCTGTCCAGTCGGCGACAGCGGGCCGCCGTGGGCCCCCGCGGGCCAACGTGGCCGACAGCGCTGGTGCATCATCCGGCGCTGGCCCGCTCACCGATCCCGACTGCATGCACCCCCTTGTCCTGCACCTGCGTGTGCGTCCCCGCCTGGCGGTGTCGCTGGCGGTCGGCATGGCCGCGGCGCTGGCCTGGCCTTACCCGTCGGGCGGTGTGGCGCGTGCGCTGATCGGCTGGAATGCCGCCGCCTGGCTTTACCTGGCGCTGGTGGGCTGGATGATGGCGCGCGCCGACCACCACCTGTTGCGCCGCGTCGCCAAGGCGCAGGCCGAGGCGGCGGGCACCGTGCTGGCGCTGGTCAGCGGGGCGGCGGTGGCCAGCCTGGTCGGCGTGGTGTTTGAGCTGGCGGCCGCCAAGCTGCCCGGTGCGCCGCACGCGGTGCCGCACCTGGTGCTGGCGCTGGTCACGGTGACGGGCGCCTGGCTGCTGGTGCCGACGATGTTTGCACTGACCTACGCCAGCCTGTTCTGCCGCACCGCCGTCGGCGTGGGCCTGAAGTTTCCGGGCGACGAGCCCGGCTTTCACCCCGACTACGGGGACTTTTTGTACTTTGCCTTCACCATCGCCGTGGCCTCGCAGACCGCGGATATCAGCGTCACCACCCAGGCGATGCGCCGGCTGGTGCTGCTGCAGTCACTGCTGGCGTTTGGCTTCAACACCGCGATCCTGGCCTTCACCGTCAACCTGGCGGCCAGCATGTTCTGAGGGCCCGGCGTCCAGCAAGGCCTGCACCGACGCGGCAAAGCTGGCCACCTTGATCGGCTTGGCGAGGTAGCCATCGCAGCCGGCCGCCCGCATCCTGGCCTCGTCGCCCTTCATCGCATAGGCCGTGAAGGCCACCACCACGATGCCCTGCGTGCTGCGGTCTTGCTTGAGCTGGCGGGTCAGGGCCAGGCCATCGGTGCCCGGCATCTGGATATCCATCAGGATCAGGTCGGGCTGGCGGGCGGCGATACAGGTGCGGGCCTGCTGCGCATCGGCGGCGACATCGACCGCAAAGCCGCCCGCCTCCAACACGAAGCGCGCCAGCTCGATGTTCATCGGGTGGTCGTCGACGATCAGCACCTGGGGCCGCGTCATGTCGGTGTGTCCCCGGGCGCGATCTCGGGGTGGTCTACCGCCAGTTGGGCCGCCGGCGGGCGCCAGTTGCGCAGGTGGTCGAACAACTCGGCCAACTCGCCGCCGCCTTTGGCCAGCACCGCCTGGGCCGAGCGGGCCAGGGTGGAGTACTCGTCATCGGTCAGCACCATGCTGGTCCAGATGAACACCGCGGTGTCACGCCACTGCGGCATCTGGCGCAGCGCTGCCAGCGTGGCGAAACCATCAAAGCCGGGCATCATCAGGTCGAGCACGATCAGGTCGGGCCGGTGCAGGCCGATCTCGCGCAGCGCCTGACGGGCATCGAGCCGGCCGATCACCTGCGCGCCCAGGCCCTGCAGCGTGGCGCGCATCAGGTCCAGCGCCAGTGGGTCGTCGTCGATCACCATCACCTGCGCGGGCCGGCCGGGCGCCAGCCGCAAGCCGGCCATGGCCGTCACCACCTCTTGCGTGTCGATCGGTTTGCGCAGCAAGTTGGTGATGGCAAAGGTGGCGGCCTGGCCGGGCTCGGTGCGCAGTGTCATGGCCGTGACGGGCGCCTGCTGGCTCGGGCCAGCCCTGCGGATGCCGTCCAGCGCAGCCAGGCCGTGCTGGTCTGGCAATTGCAGCGCCAGCGTGATGCCGTCGTAAGCGGTGGTACCGGCCTGATGCCGGGCATCACCGCCGGTGGTGGCGGCATCGACGGCTATGCCCAGGTCGGACAGACCGCGTGTCCAGTGCTGTTGCAGCTGCGGGTCGGGCTCGATCACCAGCCATCGCTGCAACGGTGCTGCATCCTGCGGGTCCACCGCGCCGTGAATCCGCGGCAACTCCAGGTAAAACACGCTGCCCAGACCCGGTGTGCTGCGCACCCCGGTGCTGCCGCCCTGGGCGGCTACCAGCCGGCGTGTCAGGGCCAGGCCCAGGCCGGTGCCGGCGTGCTGCTTGCTGTAGCCGGCATCGAGCTGCTGGAACTCGGTGAACAGGCGTGGCAGGTCGGCGGCGGCAATGCCGATGCCGTTGTCCTCGACCTCGACCCGGAACAGCGCCGCGCCGGCCGGCGCCGCGCGCAGCGCGATGCGCCCACTGTTGCCAGTGAACTTGATGGCGTTCGACAGGTAGTTGTAGAGCACCTGCTTGAAGCGCGCCGGGTCGATCACCAGCCCCGTCAGCGCAGGATCGATCTTCACCTCCACCGTCAGCTGCTTGCGCTGCACGGCGGTGTGCAGCACGGCAAGGGCCTCGTGCACCAGCTGCGCCAAGTCGACCGGCTCGGCACTGAACTCGAACTTGCCCGCCTCGACCTTGGACAGGTCCAGCACGTCGTTGATGAGTTGCAGCAGGTGGTGGCCGCTGGTGCCGATATGGCCCAGGAACGCCTGGTGCTTGGGTGACGTGGTGGGCACGGCGCCGGTTTGCAGCAGTTCGGCAAAGCCGATGATCGCGTTCAGCGGGGTGCGCAGCTCGTGCGACATGTTGGCCAGGAACTGGCTCTTGAGCCGGTTGGCCTCGATGACCTGGCGGTTTTCGGCCTCCAGGCGCTGGGCCTTGAGCCGGGCTTCCTCGGCCTGGCGCTGGGCGCTGATGTCGCTGACGATGCCCACCATGTGGGCCGCCTGGCCCTCGGGCTGCAGGATGCTGCCATGCAGGCGCAGCCAGTGCAGCGAGCCATCGGGCCAGACCACGCGGCAGTCGATTTGCCAGTCCGGTGCCCGGTCGGCGGTCTGGGCGGGGTGCGGCCGCCCGTTGCCGCCCAGCACTTGCCCGGTCACGGTCCGGAAGCTGCGCTCCACCTCGGCCCGGTCGTCGGGGTGCACATGGCGCAGCAGGGTGTCGAAGGTCCAATCGTCAGTGCGGGTGGTGATGCCGAAACAGGCATCGTGGCGCGGCGAGCGTTGGGTGGCGCCGGTGCGCAGGTTCATGTCCCACTCGCCAAGCTGGGCCGAGTCCAGCACAAAACGAAGCCGGGCCTCGCCTTCGCGCAGCGCAGCCTCCGAGCGCCGCTGCACCGACACGTCGCGTGCGATCTTGGACGCACCCACGATGCGGCCCTGGGCGTCGTGGATCGGTGAGATCGTGACCGACACCATCAGGCGCCTGCCGTCACGCGCCAGGCGCACGGTATCAAGCGGCGGCACGGCGCGGCCCATCGCCAGGTCGGACAGGATGCGCATCTCCTCGATCTTGCGCTCTGCCGGGATCAGCATCTGCACCGACTGGCCGATGGCCTGGTCGGCGCTGTAGCCGAACAGGTCCTGGGCAGCCTGGTTCCAGCTGGTGATGCGGCCGTCCAGAGTCTTGCCAATGATCGCCTCATTGGATGAGGCGACGATGGCGGCCAGGCGGTGGCGCTCGGCCTCGACCCGGTTGATCGGGGTCATGTCGCGGAACACCATCGCCAGACCCCGCAGCGTGCCGTCATCGGCGCGTGTCAGATCGGCCTTGACCTCGAGCGCGGTGCGGCTGCCGTCGCGGCTGATCGCCACCACCTGCTGGACCCGGTCCACGGTGACGCCTTGTTCCAACATCACTTCGATCGGGTTTTGGGCCAGCGCAGCCGCCGGCCGGTCCTCGCGGTCAAAAACCGTCCACAGCGACTGCCCGCCGGCCTGCTGCTGGGTCCAGCCGGTGACGCGTTCGGCGACATCGTTCATGCGGGTCACCCGGCCCTGCGCGTCGGTGGCGATGAAGCCGGCGTCCATGCTGGCCAGGGTCACGGCCAGGTTCTGCTCGACCTCGGCCACATGCTGCTCGGCACTGCGGCGCCGGCCCACCTCGGCCTCCAAGGCCGTGATGGCGGCCTGCAACTGGCCCACGCTGGGGATCTTCAGGGCCCTGGGCAGCAGCAGCCAGAGCGTGGCCGCGGTGGCTATCGACAGCACCGCGGTGCCGGCCTTGGCCAGCACCAGGGCGCCGTAGTCGGGTTGCCACACCGTCCAGATGTCGAGCAGATGGGTCAGGCCGCAAGCAAAAATGAAGGCCGAAAACAGCCCCGCCACCCAGGTGCCCGGCTGCGGACCGCGTTGGCGCAGGTAGCGCAGGATGGCCAGCGGGATCGAGAAGTAGGCGGCGGCGATCACTGCATCGGCGATCACCATGCCCCAGAGCAGACCCAGCGACCCGGTCAGGCAGACGGCGTGCGGCAGCAAACCGTTGCGGGCGAAAAAAGAGGCGAGGCTGTCCATGGGACTCCTGGGCGAGGGCGCTTGCGAATGGAAAAGGTCAAGCAGGCTTCGTTGCCTGCCAGACATCGCGCGCTGCGGGCCTGCGCCGCACCTGCCTGGCGCCTGCCGTGCGCTGATGATCCCTGGCCTGTGCCGGATAGTCTGTAGGACGTTGCGCTGCGTCAAGTCCGGAGATCTGTATCTCTGCTATGGCAGCGCCACGGCCTGCCGTGAGCTGGCAGCGAAAGCCCGGTCACCGCTGCCCGGATCGGCCGCCCGGTCGTACCCGGGCCGAACCGGTCAGTGCCTGAAGTGCCGCGTGCCGGTGAACACCATCGCGATGCCACGCTCGTTGGCGGCGGCGATCACCTCGCCGTCGCGCATCGAGCCGCCCGGCTGGATCACGCAGCCGGCACCGGCATCCACCACCACGTCCAGGCCGTCCCGGAACGGGAAAAACGCATCGCTGGCCACCGCGCTACCGGCCAGGCTGAGGCCGGCGTTGTGTGCCTTGATGCTGGCGATGCGGGCCGAGTCGATGCGGCTCATCTGGCCCGCGCCCACGCCCAGCGTCATGCCGCCAGCGCAGAACACGATGGCATTGCTTTTGACAAACTTGGCCACCTTCCAGGCAAACATCAGGTCGTCCATCTGCTGCGCTGTGGGCTGCAGCGTGCTGACCACTTTCAGCTCAGCCACCCCGACGTTTTTCGAGTCGGTGGACTGCAGCAGCATGCCGCCGCCCACCCGCTTGAAGTCCAGCAGGTTGCCCTGGTGCGACAGCGGCACTTCCAGCAGCCGCACGTTTTGCTTGGCGGCAAAGATCGCGCGGGCCTCGGGCGTGATGTGCGGGGCGATGATGACCTCGACAAACTGGCGGGCCACGGCCTCGGCGGTGGCGGCGTCCAGGGGTTGGTTGAAGGCGATGATGCCGCCGAAGGCGCTGGTCGGGTCGGTCTCGAGGGCCTTGGCGTAAGCCTCGAACGCCGAGCCGCCCACCGCCACGCCGCAGGGGTTGGCGTGCTTGACGATCACGCAGGCCGGCGCGGTGAAAGTCTTGACACATTCCCAGGCGGCGTCGGCGTCGGCGATGTTGTTGAACGACAGCGCCTTGCCCTGCAGCTGAACCCACTGCGACAAGGTGCCGGGTGCGGGTTTGAGCTCGCGGTAGAACGCTGCGCTCTGGTGCGGATTCTCGCCGTAGCGCATGTCCTGGGTCTTGACCAGTTGCTGGGTGAAGACGGCCGGGTACTCACTGCGCTGCGGCACGGCGGCGGGCCGGTCTTCGGCGCCGTCGTCCAGCGCAGACAGGTAGTTGCTGATCATGCCGTCGTAGGCGGCGGTGTGGGCGTAGACCTTGCGCGCCAGGCCGAACTTGGTCTTGCGCGTCAGGCCCTGGTCGCCCAGTTCGGCCAGCACCTGGGCATAGTCGGCCGGGTCGATCACCACACCCACGTCTTGCCAGTTCTTGGCCGCGGCACGCAGCATGGCCGGGCCACCGATGTCGATGTTCTCGATCGCGTCCTCCAAGGTGCAGTCGGGCCGGGCGGTGGCCTGGGCAAACGGGTACAGGTTGATCACCAGCAGGTCGATGGTGGCGATGCCGTGCTCGGCCAGCGCGGCCATGTGCGCCGGGCTGTCACGCCGCGCCAGCAGGCCGCCGTGGATGCGCGGGTGCAGCGTCTTGACCCTGCCGTCCAGCATCTCCGGGAATCCGGTGACCTCGGCCACCTCGGTCACCGGCAGGCCGGCGTCGGCCAGCAAGCGGGCGGTGCCGCCGGTGGACAGCAATTTGACGCCGCGGGCATGCAGGGCCTGGGCAAAGTCGACGATGCCGGTCTTGTCGGACACGGAGAGCAGGGCTGTGGTCATGGTGGGTGTCTTGGCAAGAATCTGGGCGAAACCCGGCGGCCGGGATCGAGGTGTGGCAGGGTCGGGCTTTGGATCAGTGGCGGCGCACGCCGAGCGCGGCGACGGCCACGCGCTCACTTGATCAGTTGGTGGTCCAGCAGCTTGCGGCGCAAGGTGTTGCGGTTGATGCCCAGCCATTCGGCGGCCTTGCTCTGGTTGCCCTCGGCGTGCTTCATCACCACTTCGAGCAGCGGTTTTTCCACCGTGTCGACCACCATGGCGTGCACGGCGCGGGGCTCGGTGCCGTGCAAATCCTTGAAGTACTGTTCCAGGCTGTCGCGGATGCAGTCTTCGATGTCCTTTTTGCTCATGCTTCCCGTCGGAGGAGGTCGTCGTTGGCGGCCGTCGGGGTTGCGGCGGTTGTGGCGGCTGTTCTGGCAGTTTGCGCCAGCGGCAAGCGCGGGTGCAACTCGGCCAGCCGGTCGAAAAAGTCGGTCACTGCCGCAATCTGGGGGCCGGTGGTCTCCAGCCGGTTCATCACCGCCCGAAAGGCATCGCCGCCCGGCAGGCTGTGCACCGCCCAACCAATGTGTTTGCGGGCGCTGCGCACGCCGGTGAGCTCACCGTACAGCGCGTAGTGCTCGTGCAGATGCGCCACCAGCCACTGGCCCACCTCCAGCGTGCCGGGCGGCGCCAGGGTTTGGCCGGTAGCCAAAAAATGCGCGATCTCGCGGAAGATCCAGGGCCGGCCCTGGGCGGCGCGGCCGATCATCAGCGCGTCGGCGCCGGTGTAGGCCAGCACCGCGGCCGCCTTGGCCGGTGAATCGATGTCGCCGTTGGCCACCACCGGCACCCGAACCGAAGCTTTGACGGCGGCCACGGTGTGGTGCTCGGCGTCGCCCCGGTAACCCTGCTCGCGGGTGCGGCCGTGCACCGTCAGCATGGCCACGCCGGCGGATTCGGCGGCGCGCGCCAACGCCACCGCGTTGCGCTCGGTGTCGCACCAGCCGGTGCGCATCTTCAGTGTCACTGGCACGCCGCGGGGTGCACACACCGCCACCACCGCCTCGACGATGGCCAGCGCCAGCGGCTCGTCGCGCATCAGCGCCGACCCGGCCCACTTGTTGCACACCTTCTTGGCCGGGCAGCCCATGTTGATGTCGATGATCTGCGCGCCGCGGTCGATGTTGTAGGCGGCGGCGTCGGCCAGCATGGCCGCATCGGTACCGGCGATCTGCACCGCGATCGGGCCGGGCTCGCCAGTGTGGTCGGTGCGGCGCGAGGTCTTGAGCGAGTCCCACAGGTCCCGGCGCGAGGTCACCATCTCGCTGACCGCGTAGCCCGCGCCCAGGCGCCGGCAGAGCTGGCGAAACGGCCGGTCGGTCACCCCGGCCATCGGGGCGACGAACAGCCGGTTCGGCAGCAGGTAAGGGCCGATCTGCATGGTCAGGGGTGGGGGATTGGACGGCGGAGTTGCTGAAAAATAAGGCACCAGTATAGCCGCCGGCCTTGCGGCGGCCGGCCGCCAGCCCGGCCCGGGCGCTGCAGAACCGGCGCCAGAACCGGCGCCACCCGCGGGCCGCCAGACCGCCTGCCACGCCCCGTACAGCGGCCTATGATGCCGGCGCATGGAAGCCTGGCTCCAACTCCACCTGGCGGCGCTGCTGGCCGCGCTGGCCCTGCCCCAGTACGGGCTCAGCACGCTGTTCATCATCGCGCTGGTCTCGGCCACCTTGCTGCCGCTGGGGTCCGAGCCGGCGCTGATCGGCCTGGTCAAGCTCAACCCGGACCTGTTCTGGCCGGCAGTCGCCGTGGCCACGCTGGGCAACACGGTGGGTGGTGCGATCAGCTGGTGGATGGGTTATGGCGTTGAGCGGGTCTACGAGCGTGTCACCCACCACAGTGCGCAGGGCCGGGCGCTGGCCTGGTTGCAGCGCTTCGGCCCCAAGGCCTGCCTGCTGTCGTGGTTGCCGGTGGTGGGCGACCCGCTGTGCGCCGTGGCAGGATGGCTGAAGATGCCCTTCTGGCCCTGCGTGGGCTATATGGCGATCGGCAAGCTGGCCCGCTACATCACGATGACGGCTGCCTTTTTTTGGGCCCTGGAGCATTGGCCCGGCGGCTGAGGCCGCAAGGCGCGGCTGATCGATAGGCCACCCCCCAAAAATCCCGCTTCCGGGGGGTGACAAGGTACGCGCCGGTCCTGATCCGGTCGGCAAAATACCGGGTCATGCACACCGACACCCACATCGACACCCCGGCCTATGGCCACTTGGTACAACTGTTCCAGCGCCTGCACCACCTCGACCACCTGCAGTCCATCGCGTACTGGGACCAGGCGGCGATGATGCCGCGGGGCAGCTCGGAGGCGCGTGCCGGTGCGCTGGCCGAGGTGGCGACGCAGATGCACCGGCTGCGCACCGATCCCGGCCTGCCCGACCTGCTGGCCCGCGCCCAGGACGAGCCGCTGACCGAGCTTCAGCGCGCCAACCTGCGCGAGATCCACCGCGAATGGCGCGCCGCCAACGCCTTGCCCGAGGCCCTGGTGCAGCGCACCCAGTGGGCCACCTCGCGCTGCGAGCACGCCTGGCGCACCCAGCGCCCGGCCAATGACTGGGCCGGCTTTTTGCCCAACTTCCGCGAGGTGGTGGCCGCTGCCCGTGAAGAGGCGACGCTGTTGTCACAGGCCAGCGGCTTGCGGCCTTACGACGCGATGATGGACCGCTTCGAGACCGGCATGACCTGCGCCCAGCTCGACCCGCTGTTTGCCGACCTGCGCCAGTGGCTGCCCGGCCTGATCCAGCAGGTGCGGGACCGCCAGCAGCACGAGGCGGTGATCACGCCGCAGGGGCCGTTTGCGATCGAGACCCAGCGCGCGCTGTGTGTGCAGGTGATGCAGCGGCTGGGCTTCGATTTCGACCGTGGCCGGCTCGACGTCAGCACCCATCCATTTGCCGGCGGTGTGCCCGAGGACGTGCGCCTGACCACCCGCTACGAGACCGGTGAGTTCATCACCAGCCTGCTGGGCGCGATCCACGAGACCGGCCACGGCCGCTACGAGCAGATGCGGCCGCGCGAGCTGCTGGGCCAGCCGGTGTCGCTGGCGCGGTCCATGGCCATCCACGAGAGCCAGAGCCTGTCGTTCGAGATGCAGTTGGGCCGCCACCCGGGCTTTCTCGCGCTGCTGGCACCGATGATCCGCAGCGCCTTTGGCGACCAGCCGGCGTTTGCGCTGCACAACCTGCAAAAGCTCGTCACGCGGGTGGCGCCGGGCCTGATCCGGGTCGATGCCGATGAGCTGACCTATGCGCCCCACGTCATGCTGCGCTACGACATCGAGCGCCGGCTGATCGAGCGCGAGGTCGAGCCCGACGACGTGCCCGCGCTGTGGGATACCGGCATGGCCGAACTGCTGGGCCAGGACACCCGCGGCAACTACCGCGACGGGGCTATGCAGGACGTGCACTGGCCCGAGGCGATGTTTGGCTACTTCCCGTGCTACACGCTGGGTGCGATGTACGCCGCGCAGTGGTTTGCCGCGATGCGCCGCGAGATGCCTGACCTGGACCGGCGCATTGGCGCGGGCGATCTGGCGCCGCTGTTCGGCTGGCTGGACAGCAACATCTGGCAGCAGGCCAGCCGCTGGCCGACGGCCGAACTGGCGCGCCGCGCCAGTGGAGAAGCCTTGAACCCGGCGCACTACCGGGCCCACCTGGAGGCGCGTTACCTCGCCTGAGATACCGAGAATTTTTCTGTTCGCTACGAAAACTCTCAACCTTTGCGGGCGGTCAAGCCGCTCACGGCTTGGCGGCAGCCCGCTTGCGTTTGCCTTTGACGGGCGCAGGCGCCGCTGCCGTCTCGGCAGTTGCCGCCTTGGTCTTGCGCCGCCGGACCGCCACCGCGGGTGCCGCGTCGGCAGGCATGGCGGGCGCCTTGACCGCACGTTTGCGGGCGGCGGGCTTTGCCGCCGCTGGCGCTGCAGCGCTGGTGGCTTTTTTCGTCAACTCTTTGCCGGGTTTGAATCTCGGCTTGGCCGCAGGCGCATCCGCGCCCTGCAAACGTGCAACGGCGGTGGCCAGCGCGTCCAGCCGGGCACCCAGATCGGCGAGCGTCTTGGCGCTGGGCACACCCAGCTTGGCCAAGGCACGGGCGGTGCGCTCCTCGAAGATGGTCTCCAGCTTGTCCCATTGCGCATTGGCCTTGTGGCCAACCTCGCCCGCCATCGCCGCCACCTTGCCGGCCGCATCGCCCAGCTTTTCTTCAGCTGCGGCCTGGGTCTTGCGCTGAAGGCTCACGCCTTCTTTCATCAGGGTCTCGAACACCTTGGTGCCACCGCCCTGCGCCTTGGCAAACGCGCCCAGGCCGGCCAGCCAGATCTGGTGCGCCGAGTCCTTGACGGTCTGCGCCAACTGGCTGTCCAGCAGGCCGGACGGCGCGGGCGCTGCCGGTTCAGCAGATTTTTGAAGTTTCTTCACCATGGGGACTCCTCGCTTTTGGGGGACTGGGCGGGCGCGGAGATGCACGCAGCCACACCCACAGTGTAGGCAGCGCGGTTTGGGTCGTCAGCCTAATGTGTTGTCGGCGCGATGCGCCGTCAGCGCGACAAGCCGTGAGCCCCAACGCGCCGTTGCCGGCCCGTCGCCGCGAGTGGAGGGTGCCGGCGGCGTCCAGCTATCCTGCAGGCCATGTACGTGTCCTTCTTCGGCCTGCAGCAGGCGCCGTTTTCGATCGCGCCCGATCCGCGCTACCTGTTCATGAGCGAGCGCCACCGCGAGGCGTTGGCGCACCTGTTGTACGGCGTGGGCGGGGGCGGTGGTTTTGTGCTGCTGTCCGGCGAGATCGGTGCGGGCAAGACCACCGTCTGCCGCTGCTTTCTGGAGCAGGTGCCGGCCGGATGCCAGGTGGCCTACATCTTCAACCCCAAGCTGACGGTGACCGAGTTGCTGCAGTCGGTTTGCGATGAGTTCCACATCGCGGTGCCGGCGCAAGCCGTGGGTCTGGCCAGCGTCAAGACCTACATCGACCTGCTCAACAGTCACCTGCTGGCCGCCCACGCCGAGGGTCGCCAATGCGTGCTGGTGATCGACGAGGCGCAGAACCTGTCGGCCGAGGTGTTGGAGCAGCTGCGCCTGCTGACCAACCTGGAGACCAACGAGCGCAAGCTGCTGCAGATCATCCTGATCGGCCAGCCCGAGTTGCGCGAGATGCTGGCCGGCGCTGGCCTGGAGCAACTGGCGCAGCGCGTGATTGCGCGCTACCACCTGGGGCCGCTGACGGCGCCGGAGACCGCCGCCTACCTGGCGCACCGGCTGGCGGTGGCCGGCCGCAGCGCCGCCGTGCCGTTCGATGCCGCTGCGCTGCGGCGCATCCACCAGCGCAGCGGCGGTGTGCCGCGCCGCATCAACCTGCTGGCCGACCGGGCCCTGCTGGGTGCCTACGCCCAAGGCCGGGCCCTGGTGGACCGGCGCATCGTTGATCGCGCCGCGGCCGAGGTGTTCGATGTCAGGCGGGCGCCCGGCAGTGCGGGCCGGTGGCGTTGGACCGCCGTCGCGGCGGCTGGCGTGGCGGGCGGTGCCTTGCTGTCGCTGCTGGCACTGCGCGCCGTGCCTTGGGGGCGTACGGGTGGCGAGCCGGTTGCGGCCGTGCTGGCCACGCCGGCTAGCGTGCCCGCGGTGGCGCTTGCTGGCTCGGCGGCGGTGCGGCCAGCGTCAGGCCTGGGTGCGTCCGCCGCTGCCACCGCCAGTGCAGCGGCGTCGATTGCCGTGGTCGGCGCGGCCAGCGCCGGCACGCCTTTGCCGGCCACAGCCACCGCTGCCGGCCTGCCCGAGCTCGATCTGGCGCAAGGCCTGGCGATGTTCCCGACCGATGAGACCTCGGCCTGGCGCAGCATGGCCACGTTGTGGGGGGTGGACGCTGCGGCGCTGGGCGACACCGACCCCTGCCAGGCGGTGCGCGCCCACCAGCTGCGCTGCTTCCGCACCGCCAGTGGCACGCTGGCCTTGCTGCGCCAGCTCGACCGCCCGGCGCTGCTGCAGTTGCAGGGGCCTGGCGCCCAGATCCGGGTGGCACGGCTGGTCGGCCTGGGCAGTCAGCGTGCCGTATTGGCCACTGACGGGCAGGCCTTCAGCGTGCCGGTGGACGCGCTGGCGCGGGTCTGGCGCGGTGGGTTTGCCACGCTCTGGCGCATACCGGCGGGCTATGTCGAGCTGCTGCAACCGGGTGCACGCGGCCCTGCCGTCGATGTTCTTGCGCAGGCGCTCGCGGTGGGCCGGCAAGCGTTGCCACCGCCGCCCGGGCAGGTGCTGGGCGGCGTGTTGGCCGAGCGGCTGGCCGGCTTCCAGGTGGCGCAGAGCCTGCGCTCCGACGGCATTGCCGGGCCCACCACGTTCATGCAATTGAACCGGTTGCAAGGTGTGGTCGAGCCTCACCTGAGCCACGACCCGCAGGAGCGATAGCCGATGTCCTACATCCTGGAGGCCCTGCGCCGGGCCGAGGCCGAACGCCAGCGCGGCGCCGTGCCCGGCCTGCACGCGCAGCCGGTGGCCAGCGCGCTGGCGGACGGCGGTCCGGGCGCGCACGATAGCGCCCATCGCCCGTGGCGGCCCGGCGCAGTGGCCGTAGCCGGCTTGCTGTTGGTCGGCTTGTTGGCGGCAGCGGTGGGTCTGGGTTGGCGGCTCAAGCCGTCGTCCGAGGCCACTCCGGTCGCCGCGCGCCCCGTGGTGCTGCCGGCTGGGGTGCCGGCTGGGGTGCCGATTGTGGTGCCGGTTGCGGTGCCGATCGGCGTGCCGATTGGCGTGCCGTCAGCGCTGCCGCAGCCCGCTGTGCCTGCGGGCGGTGTAGCAGCAGTCCCCTTCGCTGCGCCGGCAGCGGTGGCGCCGACCTTGCCCCTGCCCGGGCCGGCAGCCGGGTCGGCCGTGGTGCCGGCTTACGCACCGCCGACGGGTCGGTCCGTGCCGACAGCCGTGCCGACAGCCATGCCGACAGCCGTGCCGGTTGCCACGCCAGCTGCCGACCCGACCGCGGCATCGGCATCGGCATCGGCATCGGCTCGATCACAGGCGGCCGCAGCGCCCGCCCGCCTGCCCACCCTGGCGGAGTTGCCCGAGGCGCTGCGGCGTGAGGTGCAGCCGCTCAACCTGGGGGGCTCGGTCTACGCCGATCAGGCACCGCTGCGCATCGTGATCGTCAACGGCCAGGTGTTCCACGAGGGCGACAAGCCCTTGCCGGAGTTGCAGGTGCAGCAAATCCGCTTGAAGTCGGTGGTGTTCAGCGTGCGCGGCCAGCGTTTCGAGGTGCCGCTGTAAGGGGCCTGCCCCTAGGGGTTAGCGCGCAACGGCGTGTCTGCACGCATCGTCAAGAATCCAGTCCTCGACCCGTCGGACCGGCGCAGTTGTGCCGCAAGACTGCCCCAAAGACTGCCCCAGAGGAGCATCCATGCATTATTTCGTCACCGGCGCCACAGGTTTTATCGGCAAACGGTTGGTCAAGGCGCTGCTGGCGCGGCGTGGCACCAAGGTCAGCTTCCTGCTGCGCCCCGGCAGCGAGGGCAAACTGACCGACCTGTACAGCTTTTGGGGTGTGGGCAAGAGCCGGGCGATGGCGGTCAGCGGTGACTTGACCAGCAAGAAGCTGGGCGTCAGCGCCGACGACTTGAAAGCGCTGAAAGGCCAGATCACCGGTGTCTACCACCTGGCTGCGGTTTACGACCTGAGCGCCGACGAGGACAGCCAGGTCGCGGTCAACATCGACGGCACGCGCAACATGGTGGAGTTTGCCAAGGCCATCGACGCTGGCCATGTGCACCACGTCTCGTCGATTGCCGCCGCAGGCCTGTACGAGGGCGTGTTCCGCGAGGACATGTTCGACGAGGCCGAGGGCCTGGACCACCCGTACTTCATGACCAAGCACGAGAGCGAAAAAATCGTGCGCACCGAATGCAAGGTGCCGTGGACGGTGTACCGCCCGGCGCTGGTAGTGGGTGATTCGACCACCGGCGAGATGGACAAGATCGACGGCCCGTACTACTTCTTCAAACTGATCCAGCGCATGCGCCAGCTGCTGCCGCCGTGGATGCCGTCGATCGGGCTGGAGGGTGGGCGCATCAACATCGTGCCGGTGGATTTTGTGGTCAAGGCACTCGACCACATCTCGCACAGCCAGGCCGATCTGGGCGGCAAATGCTTCCACCTGGTCGACCCCGAGGGTTACCGGGTGGGCGACGTGCTGGACGTGTTTGCCAAGGCCGCACACGCACCCAAGATGAATGTCTTCATCAACGCGGCGCTGCTGGGCTTCATCCCCAAGAGCGTCAAGAAGGGCCTGATGGCGCTGGCGCCAGTGCGCCGGGTCTACAACGCGGTGATGAAGGACCTGGGCGTGCCCGAGGACATGTTCACCTTCATCAACTACCCGACCCGGTTCGACTGCCGCGAAACGGCGGCTGCGCTCAAGGGCAGTGGCATTGCCTGCCCGAACCTCAATGACTACGCCTGGCGGCTCTGGGACTACTGGGAGCGCCACCTCGACCCCGACCTGTTCATCGACCGCAGCCTCAAGGGCGCGGTGGGCGGCAAGGTGG
>JBBRZR010000027.1:0-21725 GCA_038236495.1 Burkholderiales bacterium | reverse complement strand
GGCCAGCTTCAGGCCGTGGGTCTTCAGCAGCGCCAGCCGGAAGCGCATCAGCTTGTCGTAGTCCGGCTCGTCGCGGGTGGTGCGCTTGAACTCGGTTATGCCGGTGCGCTGGGCAAACTCGATCCAGATTTCAGGGATCAGCACACCTTCGAGATCGAGGCAGACAACTTGCATGGACAGGGGCTCCGGTCGGCGGGGACGCGTGGTGGGTGGCTGGTCGGGGTCGGTCAACGGCGCGGCATCCTAACCGACGGCCTCGGCCGGCCCGCCCGGCGCTGTGCAGCCACCGCCGCCGGCGACCGCGCTAGTCCGTGCTGGCCAGCACCGCCGCTTGCTTGCGGATGCGCCCGTCGCGCCACAGTGACAGGGTGACGCTTTCGCCGGGCTGGCGCTTCTCCAGCAGCGTGAGCATGTCGTCCAGGCTGGCGATGGGCTCGTCGTTGATGGCGGTGATCACGTCGCCGCCGACGATGCTGCCGTCCCGGGCGCGTGAAAACGCCCGCAGGCCGGCCCGTGCCGCAGGCCCGCCGGGGCTGACCTGCACCAGCGCCACGCCCTCGGGCAGACGCAGCGCGCGGCGCAGGCCTTCGTTGCCGGCGGCGATGCCCAGCGCAGGGCGGGTGATGCGGCCATCCCGCACCAGCCGCGGCACGATGCGGTTGACCTCGTCTACCGGGATGGCAAAACCGATGCCCGCGCTGGCCCCGCTCGGGCTGGCGATCTGGGTGTTGACGCCGATCAGCCGCCCGGCTGAATCCAGCAGCGGCCCGCCCGAGTTGCCCGGGTTGATGGCAGCGTCGGTCTGGATCACGCCACGGATGGTGCGGCTGTTGAAGGACTCGATCTCGCGGTTGAGCGCGCTGACGATGCCCACCGTCAGCGTCTGGTCCAGGCCGAAGGGGTTGCCGATGGCGTAGACCTTTTGGCCGACCTGCAGGTCGCGGCTCAGGCCGATCGGGATGGCAGGCAACTTGGCCGCCGGCGCGTTGATCTTGAGCACCGCCAGGTCGCGGTCGGCAAACGCACCCACCAGTGTGGCGGGCCAGCTGGTCTGGTCGGCCAGCGTGACGCGGGCGCCGCTGCCCTCCTGGATGACGTGGAAGTTGGTCACGATATGGCCGGCGTTGTCCCAGACAAAGCCGGTGCCGGTGCCCCGCGGCACCTGCTGCACGCTGCGGTTGAAAAAATCGCGTTCGGTCGCCAGCGTGGTGATGTGCACCACCGAGGGTGAGACACGCTTGAACACCTCGATGTTGGACAACTCGTCGGCCAGCAGTGCGCCGCGTGGCGCCACAGCGCGGGGGGCGGCATCGCGGGGGGCGGCATCGCCGCGCTGTGCCTGGGCGGTGGCGCAGCCCAGGATGATCAACCCGGTCGACAGGGCCAGCCGGGCCAGGGCGGGGCGGGTGGGCTGCAGCGTCATGGCGAATTGGCGGTTGGCGGATGGCGGTTGGCGGTTGGCGGTTGAGCACAGTGGGCCGCAGGGCGAGCGGCCGGCAACATGATCGGCTGGCCGGACGCAGGCTTGCATGATAGGCAGCGCAACTGGCGGTGCGCCTGCGCGAGCGCTACGGCACGATTGCGCCGAGCAGGCAATGCACCGCTTCACCCGCATCGACACCAGCGATCAGCCGTTCGATTTTTTGCGCCCGCGCTGGGCCGTCATTTCCAGGCCTGCGCCGAGATCACGCGACGCTGGGCAGCCGTGGGTGGACCGACCCGGATGCGGCTGCGCGACGACGACGGCCTGTTGATCGCCAGTGCCGCGGTGGCCTGCATGCTGAGCCGATCGAGGCCGGACTTGGCGGCTCCTGGACCCGCGGCGGTCACGGCTCAAGTTGGGATAGACCTTGCCGAAAACGGGCTCATGAGAGTCCAGACTACGGGGTCGTGGGGGTGTTGCGGGGCTGCTGGCAGGCCGACGGCTGGAGCGGCACTGTGTTGAGGCGTGTGCTGGCGTCCGCGTTGTCGGTGTTGCTGGGAGGCGTCAGCGGCGCTTGTGGTTTTGCGGCGCTGGGCTTGTCCTTGTACGCCGCCACCCAGCCGCTGGCCGCTGCCGCCTTGTTCGGCGCCTTCGGGTTTGCCGTGGGTGCGCTGTGTGTGCTGTTGACACCGCTGCGCCAACGGCTGCCGGCGCAGCGCCGGGCCGATCTGCCCGCCGATGCGCTGGCCAGCATGGTGCGGGCCACATTGGCCCAGGCCGCCGCAGAACGTAGCGCCCGGCCTGGATCGGCGGCCGATCGTCGGCCGGCCGAGCTGGCTGCTGCGGCACTGGCGCTGGCCGCCTCGCGGGGTGCCGCCGACAGTGCCGGCCCGGTCGGCGTGCCTGCAACCGCCCCGACACCAACGCCTCTGCCCGCGCCCGTGCCCGCCGACAAGCGGCGCCAATTTGCCAGCAGCGCCTTCGGCGCCTGACCGCCGCAACCCGACGCCTTACCCCTTTCAGTTGACATCGACCATGCCAGGCACGCCACCATGATCCAGGTTCAGATTGCCAGCCAGATCACGCCGCTGGGTGTGGAGGGCATTCGCTGGGTGCTGGTGGACCCGACCGACTCCTGCGGCGATTCGGGCCAGCCCCCGGCCGATGTGCTGGCCGAGGCCGTGGCGCCGGTCGAGCCCTCGGCCGAGCGCAGTCTGCTGTCGATGGGCGCGCTCAAGCTGGGGGTGACCGGCCTGGGACTGGGTCTGGCGCTGTGGACGGCGCAGGCCTGGCTGGGCGCCCCGACCGCACCGGGGCTGGCCCCGACCGCAGACCCGCAGCGCGCCACTGGCCTGCCGCCTGTTCTGGCGGTGCCGACACCGACACCGACACCGACACCGACGCAGCCCACAGCGCAACCGGCCGCAACACCACCCCCCGATTCGGCGGCGCCTGCCGCGCCTGCCGCGCCGGCCGACCGCGCGGCCTCGGCGGCTGCCCCCTTGGTCACTGCGGAGTTGTGATGACGGACAAGCTGGACTGGCATGACGAGGCCGAACTGCTGGGGGTACGGGTGCGCGCCTATTTTTTCGATCCGGCCGAGGTCGATGCACGGCCGGACTTTCTCGGTCGGCAGCTGCCCATCCTGCAAGGCAGCCCGGCCCAGTTGCTGTCACCCGTTGGCCAGCGCAGCAGCTACCGGGTTGGCGCCCTGCTGGCGCAGCCCGACGCGGTGCTGTCGCACGGCACCGGCCTGCTGTGCCTCAGTTACAAAGGCGGCGACGGGCGGCTGCATGAGCGCGGCCAGTGGCGCCGCCAGTGGCGGGCCGACGTGATGTTGCAGTGCGTGGCTGCCGCCATGGCGGTGGCCGGTGAAAGCCAGCAACCGACAGCGGCCCTGTGGCGCGGCGCCAACCTGCTGTGCCAGTTCGACCCGAGCCCGCCGGTGCTGGAATGCCTGGCCACCCACATCGGTGCGGCCCGCCGCTACTGGCGTGAGCCGGTACAGCTGAGCCCGGCTCAGTTGGCCAGCTTCTGTGAGCCGAGGCTGCGGGTGTTGCCCGGCTTGGTCGCACCGGTTGCCGCTGCGGTCTGACCCGGCTGCGACGGTGCACCGGCCAAGGCGGTTGGCACGCCGGCTGGCAAGCGCCGGGCCGGCCGAGCGGCTTCCGCGGCGCCTTCCAACGCCCAGCCCTCGGTCGCGTTGTCGCTGCTGACCCAGCGGCTGCCACCCACCACCAGCCCGCGCTGGCTGGCACGTTGCAGCAGCAACTCGCAATCGGCGGCGCTGAGCCGGCTGGCCAGGCGCTGCCAGCGCCGGTTGACCAGCACATCGGCCCAGCTGTCCTCCATCGCCCGGCGCAGCGTCGGCTTGCCGGGGGCTTGCCCGACTGCAAGGCGCCGCGCCAGCAGCGTGTGCATGAAGATCTGGAACGACTGACGGGCCTCGCTGTTGGGCATCAGCGCCGACAGGCCCAGCAGCCGCCGCGCATAACCGGCCTGGGTGAACTGCAGCGTCAGCATCACCTGCAGCGCCTGCACCGGGTTGATCACCCGCACCCGGTTGGGCGGCAGCAGGCGCAGCGGCAGCAGTGCGGCCTGGGCATGTGGCATTGGCGTGGCAAAGCTGGCCAGCACGCTTAGGCGGATGCGCTCGTCGGCGCTCAGGGTGTCGCCGTCCGGGCTGGTTGCGGTGCTGTGGGCATCCGCCACCCGCTGGCTCAGCACCGCCAGGTTGCCGGCGGCATAGGCCGCTTGCGGGTTGAGTCGGCAAACCCGGGCCTGGCTGGCGTCGATGGTGTCGCCGGTGCGCGCCGCGCACAACGTCAGCGGCTGGCGGCTGACGGGGCATTCATCGGCGGCGATGCGGGCCAGAAAGCTGGCGTTGACCTGTACCCCTTCAAACGCCTGGCCGTGCTGCCAGGCCTCCAGCCGCAGCGCCAACCACTGGCGCACGGCGCCGGTGGTGGCCAGGGTGCGGCTGCCAAACACCACCCGGCCGGCGGCCCAGCCCTGGCGCACCGGGTTGTGGTCGTGCAGGTGGCGCAGCGGCGGTGTCAGGCGGTGGTGCGCATGGTCCCAGCCGATCTCGAAGCCGATGCGGTCCATCGCGGTGCTGCCGGCGGCGGTGGCGGGCTGGCCGCACCGGCCTTGCTGGCTGGCAGCCTCAGTCGCACCGGACGGCTGGCTCGTGGGGCTGAATTCAAAGGCGGCTTGGGCCATGGGAACCTCTCGTCGTTTGCGCGCCGGGACAGCCCCGACAAATTCAGTGTCGGTGCCGGCTGGCTCAAAGAATGAGCCAGCATCAAGAAAAATTTTGTGGCCTCGGCTGCGGCGCTGGCTCAGGCTTTGAGCCAGCGCCGTGGCAGACTTGAGGGTTGCGCGTTGTTGTGCAACACCTGCCCGGAGCCGCCCATGCCCAAGACCGACCGCCTCTACAAGATCGAGCTGCTGGTGCGCCAGCGGGGGTCGATTCCGTTTGCTGATCTGCTGGCGGCGCTGGAGGTGTCGCCGGCCACGCTCAAGCGTGACCTCGAATACCTGCGCGACCAGCTGGGCGCGCCTATCGAGTACGACCGCGACAGCAACGGTTACCGTCTTGCTACCGGCGTGACCGGCGCGGCAGGCGCAGCGGGTGCCCAGGCTGCAGGCGGCCCGCGCCACGAGCTGCCGGGCCTGTGGTTCAACGAGCGCGAGCTGTACTCGTTGCTGATGGCGCACCAGCTGCTCAGCGGCATCGACGCCGACGGCATGCTGAGCCGGCACCTGCAGCCATTGCTCGACCGCATCCACGACCTGCTGGGCCCCGGCGGCGAGACCGATGCCAAGGCGCTGATGAAGCGCGTCAAGATCATCAGCGCGCTGCGCCGGCCGGTGGCGCCCGAGTGTTTCGAGCGCATGGGCGAGGCGCTGATGCGCCGCCGCCGGCTGCAGATGCGCTACCTCACCCGGGCCCGGGGCGAGGTCAGCGAGCGCGAGGTCTCGCCCCAGCGCCTGGTGCACTACCGCAACACCTGGTACCTCGACGCCTGGTGCCACCAGCGCGAGCGGCTGCTGCGTTTTGCGCTGGACGCGGTGCAGCAGGCCAGCGTGCAAGACACCCGCGCCAAGGACGTGGCGATGCGCCAGGTGCAGGCCGAGATGGACACCGGCTACGGCATCTTTGCCGGCGGCACGCGCCAGGAGGCGGTGCTGCGCTTCAGCGCCCAGGCCGCACCCTGGATCAGCAGGGAGGAGTGGCATGCCGAGCAGAAGGGCCGCCATCTGCCCGATGGCAGCTGGGAGCTGACCCTGCCCTACGTTGACGAGACCGAGCTGGTGATGGACATCCTGCGCCAGGGTGAGCAGGTGCAGGTGCTGGCGCCCGACAGCCTGGTGGCGGCGGTGCGGCGGCGCCTGGCGGCGGCGCTGGCGGTGTACGGTTGACCCGGTTGCGACAGCGGCACCGCATCGGCGCTGCCTAGACTGCCAGGCCTAAACCGATGCCCACCGCAGCCCCGCACACCGGCGGCGCCCCAAGGAGAACCGCATGACGCCACTGGTGCTGCGCGAGGACCACGACGGTCTCGCCACCCTGACCCTGAACCGCCCGGACAAGCTGAATGCACTGACCGTGGCGATGTTCCAGCAGCTGCAAGACCATGTGCTGCAGATCGCCAGCGAGACCGAGCGGGTCGGCTTGGTGGTGCTGCGGGGCGCCGGCAAGTGCTTCTCGGCCGGCCACGACCTGGCTGACATCTCGCACGGTGAGCGCCCGCCCAAGCCCAGCTTTCAGGCCGACACCATCGAACTGCTGGCCGAGCTGCCGCAGCCGGTGATTGCCGCCGTGCACGGCCATTGCTACACCGGCGCGCTGGAGCTGGCGCTGGCCGGTGACCTGATCGTGGCGGCAGACTCGGCCAAGTTTGCCGACACCCACGCCCGCTGGGCGCTGACGCCGGTGTGGGGCATGAGCCAGCGGCTGCCGCGCCGCGTCGGCATCGCCAAGGCGCAAGAGATGACCTACACCGCCCGCAGCTACACCGGCCAGGCGGCGCTGGCCATGGGCCTGGTGAACTGGTGTGTGCCCGATGCGGTGTTTGAGGCCGAGCTGGCTGCATTCACCCAGGCGATCCTGGCCAACTCCTGGTTCAGCCTGCGCGCCAACAAGCGGCTGTACCGCGAAACCGAGGGCCTGCCGCTGCGCGCCGGTCTGTCGCACGAGATCCACCGCAGCGAGGGCCGAGGCCCGGACATGGACGCCCGCATTGCCGGCTTCATGAACAAGAGCAGCAAACTGGCCTGAAACTGGCCCAGCGGCCGGCTGCGTTTTTGCTTTGTACTGACCGCTGGTAAGCGAGATTGGCGGCCAGCCCGCGACCCCCCTCAACCCCACCCGAGTTGCCACCCCCATGCCGCTGCACGACCCTGCCCATGCCTTTGTGCCGTACCCCGACCATCCGGTGCCACGTGCAGCCAGTGGTCCGCTGGCCGGCCTGTGTTTTGGCGTCAAGGATTTGTTTGACGTTGCCGGTTACCCGACCGGCGGCGGCTCGCCCACCGTGCTGGCGATGTCGGGCATCAAGACCGCCCACGCACCCACCGTGGCCCGGCTGCTGGCCGCTGGTGCCGCATTTGTGGGCAAGACGGTCACTGACGAGCTGGCGTTTTCGATGAACGGCAGCAACGCCCATTTCGGCGCACCGATCAATGGCGCCGCACCCGACCGCATCAGCGGCGGCTCGTCGTCGGGCTCGGCCTCGGCGGTATCGAACCGGCTGTGCGACTTTGCGCTCGGCACCGACACCGGCGGCTCGGTGCGCGCGCCGGCCAGCCACTGCGGCTTGCTGGGCTTGCGGCCCACCCACGGCCGCATCAGCCTGGCCGGTGCGCTTGATCTGGCGCCGAGTTTTGATACCTGCGGCTTTTTTGCCCGCGACACCAGCACCTTCGCCCGTGTTGCCGACGTGCTGTTGGGCGCTGACCCGCAGCCCTTGCCGTCTACGCTGCGGCTGCTTTGGCCAACCGATGTCTGGGCGCTGCTGGCACCCGAGGTGGCCGAGGCCGCGCTGGCGGTGACGGGGCAGGTGCAGGCGGTGCTGGGCCAGGCCGCAGCGGCCACGGTGATGCGTGACAGCTGGGACGCGATGTACTGGCACTTTCGCCACCTGCAGGGCCGCGAGGCCTGGACCACCGACGGGCCGTTGATCGAGCGCTACGCCCCCACGCTGGGCCCCGGCGTGGCCGAGCGTTTTGCCTGGTCACGCCAGGTCAGTGACGCCCAGGTCGCGGCGGGGCAGGTGTTCCGCAGCGACTACCGGGCCCAGCTCGATGCCCTGCTGGGCGACGACGGTGTGCTGCTGATGCCGACGATGCCCGACGTGGCGCCGCTGCGCAGCGCGCACGACAGCACGCTGGATGACTACCGCAACAGCGCGCTGCGGCTGCTGTGCATCGCTGGGTTTACCGGCCTGCCGCAGCTCAGCCTGCCGCTGCTGCAGCGCGGTGGCGTGCCGATGGGGCTGTCGCTGCTGGGTCCAAGAGGCAGCGACCGGGGGCTGGTGACGCTGGCCGAGCGGCTGGCGGCCGCTGGCGTCGGCGCCTGAGCGGCGTGTCGGTGGCGCCTCGGTGGGGTTGGCTGAGGCGCTGACAGGCACAGACGGACGGGGTGCGGCAACGCACAGACCGCGATGTAACAAGGCGTCAGCATCTGTCGAGTTGCGCCACCGGGCGCGGCGAAACCGCCGTGAAGACGACCCACATGCCACCCCAGTCAAGGCACTCAGCAACAGCAGCGTGCAAGCGAGTGGGTGTGTGCATGGGCATCGCCCTGTGGGCGGTACTGGGTGCACCAACGGCTACTGCGGCACCGGCACCGACACCGGCACCTGCACCGACATCTGAAGCCAGCACTTCGGCACCCGAACCTGCCCCGAGTGACACCAATCAACTCGCCGAATCCACGCGCCGGTCGGTGCGCTCGGCAACCGTGTGGCTGGCACGTGGTGTTGACAGCTGGTTCGGCGACCAGCCGTTCGAGGACGGCGGCGAGATCTCCAACGGCCAGATCAGCCTGTCCCTGCTGAAGCGGCAGGGCGAGTCGCTCGACACCGCGTTGCGCTTCAACGTGCACCTGCGCCTGCCCAACGCCGAGAAGTTTTCTTATGTGTTTCTGGGCCGGGACGACCCGCGTGACGTCGTCACCGACAAGCCGGCCGAATTTTCACGCCAGCAGCGGATTACCCGCGACCGCAGTGAGCCGCCGTCGTTCGTGGCGGGCTTGGGGCTGAACCTGCCCAACTCGGTGGCGCTGCGCCTGGGCTTTCGGGGCGGCCTCAAGCCCTTTGCCCAGGCCCGTTACACCCGGACCTGGGTTTTGCCGTCGGGCACCGCAGCGGACTTTCGCGAGACGGTGTTCTGGGCCAGGGACGACCGCTTCGGATCGACGACGGCGCTGTCGCTGGAACACGCGCTGTCGTCCTCCCTGGCCTTGCGCTGGCTGGGCTCCGCCACCATCACCCAGGCGGCGCCAAAGTTCGCGATGAGCAGCACCCTTGGCGCCTACCAGTCGTTTGCCGACCAGCGGCTGCTGTCTTGGGAGTTGCTGATGGACGGCACCCAGGGCGCGGGCGTTGGCTTGTCAGACTACGGCACGCAGCTCAAATGGCAGCAGCCGGTGTACCGCGACTGGCTGCTGATTGAAGTTTTGGGCGGCCAGTTCTGGCCACGCCCGGACGCCGCCAGCCCGCGAACCCGGGCCTGGGCCGTTGGCAGCAGCCTGAAGATGCGGTTCTGAACCGGCTGGGGTGAGCGCTCGGGCGACAGGGTGCCACGGCACGGCTGAGTCGGGAAACGAAGCCGATCGCGCGGGGTCCCCTGGCTGTCAACCCGACAGTCGAGCCGTGCTCAGGGCACCTCGCGCCCTGCCGCAGCCGTCCAGATCCGCCACCACTGCTGCGCGTCCAGCCGCAGTGCCCGTGCGGCCATCGCGTCGCGCGCCACCTCGATGCGGCGTGAGCCCAGGATGGGCAGCGGCTGGCTGGGGTGGCGCAGCACCCAGGCGATCACCAGCGTGGTGACACTCACCGCCAGTTCGGCCGCCAGGGTCTCCAGCGTCTGGCGCAGGCGGCGCTCGGTCTCGCCCTCGCCGGTGAAGATGCGCCCGCCGGCCAGCGGCGACCAGATCATCGGCCGCAGCCCCAGGTCCTGGCATTGGTCGAGCACACCGTCGTGCAGCGCATCCCGGTGCAGCGGCGACAGCTCGACCTGGTGGGTGGCCAGGTTGAGGCGGCGGTGCAGCGGCGCCAGCTGGTGGGGTGCGAAGTTGCTGACGCCAAAACAGCGCACCTTGCCCTCGCGGCGCAGCGCCTCGAAGGTCTCGGTCAGTTCGTCGAAGTCGGTCAGCGCGTCGGGCCGGTGGATCAGCAGCAGGTCGAGGTGGTCGGTGCGCAGGGCTTGCAGTGAATGATCGACCGACGCCCGCACATGCGCTGCCGCCGTGTCGTAATGCTTGACCTGGGTCTGGGCGGCAAAACCCGGCCGGGCCGGCGCCACCAGCTGGATGCCGCATTTGCTGACCAGCTGCAAACGCCCGCGCAGCGCCGGGCGCAAGGCCAGCGCCTCGCCAAACAGCGCTTCGACGCTGTAGCCGCCGTAGATGTCGGCATGGTCGAAGCTGGTCACGCCCAGGTCCAGATTGCCCTCGATCCAGGCCAGGCGTTGCTGCACTGTCCAGCCCCACTCGGCCAGCCGCCAGGCGCCGGCAATGATCGGCGACAGGCCGGCCGGGTTGTGCATCGCGGCCATCAGGCCGTTGTCACGCCGCAGGGGCCTTGGCCGCCTTGGGCAGGCGCCCCATCAGGAAGAATTCGTCGTTCGGCCGCATGCCCGACAAGTTGGCCATGCGGTTGCTCAGCCCAAAAAACGCAGTGATCGCGCCGATGTCCCAGATGTCTTCGTCATCGAAGCCGTGGGCATGCAGCGCGGCGTAGTCGGTCTCATCGACCTCGTGGGATCTCTGGCAGACCTTCATCGCAAAGTCCAGCATCGCGCGCTGGCGTGGCGTGATGTCGGCCTTGTTCGGGTTGACTGCCAGCTGGTCGGCGATCAGCGGTTTTTTCTCGTAAACGCGCAGGATCGCGCCGTGTGCCACCACGCAGTACAGGCAGTGGTTGGCGGCCGAGGTGACGACGATGATCATCTCGCGCTCGCCCTTGCTCAGGTTGCCGGTGTCCTTGACCAGCAGCGCGTCGTGGTAGGCCATGAAGGCGCGCCACTCGGCCGGCCGGTGCGCCAGTGCCAGGAACACGTTGGGCACGAAGCCGGCTTTCTCCTGCACCGCCAGGATGCGCTCGCGCAGGTCGTCGGGCAGGTCTTTGAGCTCGGGCACGGGGTAGCGGCTGATGGCGGTCATGCGGTGTCCTGGGGGTGGGTCGATGGGGCTGGCAGCATAGCCTGCGTTGCGAGGCGTGGCGGCCCGCCGCGTCACAGCAGGCGTTCGGCCACCGCCAGCGACTGCAACCACAGCTTGAAACGCAGCCCCGGGCTGGACTCGGACCCAGGCGGGGCTCAGGTGCGGAACTGCATCGCATGCAGCCGGGCGTACAGCCCGCCGGCGGCCAGCAAGGTGGCGTGCGGGCCTTGCTCGACCACCCGGCCGGCGTCCATCACCACGATGCGGTCGGCGTGCTCGATGGTGGACAAGCGGTGGGCGATGATCAGCGTGGTGCGGCCGCGCATCAGGGTCTCCAGCGCTGCCTGCACCGCGCGCTCGGACTCGCTGTCCAGCGCCGAGGTGGCCTCGTCCAGGATCAGGATGGGCGCGTCCTTGTACAGCGCCCGGGCGATCGCCAGGCGCTGGCGCTGGCCACCCGACAACTGCCCGCCGTTGTGGCCGATCACGGTGTGGATGCCCTGCGGCTGGGCATCGACGAAGTCGAGCAGGTGGGCGCCGGCCAGTGCGGCGCGCACCCGTGCCGGGTCCATCTCGTCACCCAGCGCCACGTTGGCGGCGATGCTGTCGTTGAACATCACCACGTCCTGGCTGACCAGCGCAAACTGGCGCCGCAGCGCGTCGGTCTGCCAGTCGGCCAGGGCCACACCGTCCAGCGTGATGCGGCCGGACGTGGGGGTTACAAAACGCGGCAGCAGGTTGATCAGCGAGGACTTGCCGGCGCCCGAGGGCCCGACCAGCGCCACCGTCTGGCCGGCGGCGATGTCGAGCGACAGGCCGTTCAGCGCCGGCGCCTGGTCGTCGCGGTAGCGCAGCACCACGTCGCTCAGCACCAGGTGGCCCTGGGCGCGGCCGCTGGCCTGGCCGGTGCTGCCCGAGCCGGCTGGGCCGTCCGCCCGGTGGCTGCCGCCTTGCTCGGCCGGGCTGTCGTCCAGCAGCTCCAGCCCGCGCTCTATCGCCGCCAGGCCGCGGGTGATGGGTGCGATCACGTCCGACAAATGCTTGACCGGCGCCACCAGCATCAGCATCGCGGTGATAAACGCCACAAAACCGCCCACCGTCGTGCCGGTGGCGCTGCTCTGCCACAGCGCCACCACGATCACCGCCGACAAGGCCAGCGCGGTCAATATCTGGGTCACCGGGGTCATCGCGCCGCTGGCAATGACGATCTTGAGCAGCACCCGGCGCAGTGTCAGCGCATGCTGATCGAAGCGCCTGGCTTGGCGCGCGGCGGCACCGTGCAGCCGCACGATGCGCCAGGCCAGCACGTTTTCCTCGACCACATAGGCCAGCGAGTCGGTCGCGTCCTGGCCCTCGCGCGCCAGCCGGTGCAGGCGCTTGCCCACCGTGCGCATCAACAGCGCCACCGCCGGGAACAGCACGCCGACAAACAGCGTGAGCCTCCAGTTCAGCCAGAACAAATAGCCCAGCAGCGCCAGCAACGTGAGCGAGTCCTTGACCAGGGTGAGGATCGAGTTGACCAACTGGGTGGCGCCGTTTTGCACCTCGTAGACCAGGGTGTTGGTCAGGCTGCTGGCGGTGCGCAGGCCAAACATCGCCGGCTGGCCGGTCAGGATGCGTTGGAACAGCGCTTCGCGCAGGTCTTGCACCCCGCGGTAGGCGGCCCAGGACAGCGCGTACTGCGCGATGAAACCGGCCACCCCGCGCACCGCAAAAATGCCGACGATGGCCACCGGCACCATCCACAGCGCCAGCTTGCCGCCGGTAAAACCCTGGTCGAGCAGCGGCTTCATCAGCTCGGGGATCAGCGGCTCGGTGGCGGCACCGATCAGCGAGCCGATGAAGGCCACGACGATGCCGATCCGGCCCTGGCGGAAATACGGAGTGATGCGGGCAAAACGCTGCAGCAGGGTGGGCATGGGCGGGGAGGGCGGGCGCGGCGGGCATGACGGCGGGATGAAGACGCCAGGTCAACGGCCTGCCTGACCCTGGCAAGCCCGTCGGGTGCCGGATTATCCGGCCCGCCCACCGTACAGCGGCCCCGAGTGTGGTGGTCTGCCGACAGCCTCGGGGCTGGCCCGCCGCTTGCCAGTCACTTGCCGGTCACTTGCCGGTCACTTGCCAGAAATACTGTATGAAAGTACAGTATTGGGGTGAACCTGTCGCTGCCCCTGTTTGATCTGCCGGACGACGCGCCCCTGCCGCCGCAGGCTGGCTGCGACGGGGCGCTGGATGCCGCGCCGCCGATCATCCCGGCACAGCCGGCGGACGCCATCAACCGCGCCACCCGGCTCAGCCAGTTGCACCCGGGCTTGTGGCGTGCCAGCCAGATCGGCGGCGCCCCCGGTCGGGTCACTGCCAGTGGTTTCGAAACGCTGGACGCCCAATTGCCCGGTGGCGGCTGGCCGCACGGCGTGCTGACCGAGCTGCTGCTGCCCCAGCCCGGCGTGGGTGAGCTGCGCCTGCTGGCGCCGGCGCTTGCCGCCGAGGGCCGCTGCGTGATGCTGTTCGATCCGCCCGCCGTGCTCAGCGCCTGGGCGCTGCTGCAGTGCGGTATCGACAGCCGGCACTGGCTGGTGGTGCAGTCCCGCACCGGCCCGGGCCGGGTGGCGGCGGCCGGCGTGCCACGCAGCGCCAACCGGCTGGCACCGCTGCTGGCCAGCGCCGACCTGCTGTGGGCGCTGGAGCAGGCGCTCAAGAGCGGCCATGTCAGCGCCATCCTGGCCTGGCTGCCGCTCAACCTGGGCACCGACACCCTGCGCCGCCTGCAGATCGCTGCCCAGGCGCACGACGGGCCGGTGTTCGTCTTTCGGGATGCGCTGGCCCGCAGCAAACCCAGCCCCGCGCCGCTGCGCTTGCTGCTGCAGCCGGCGGGGGTGGACGGGCTGTTGCTGCGCCTGCTCAAGCGGCGTGGCCCGCCGCTGGCCCAGGCGCTGCGGCTGGCGCTGCCGTCACCGCTGACCCCACGCCAGCAAGCCCAGGCCCAGGCGCGTGAGCTTACCCGCCAGGTGGCCTCGAGCGCGCAGGCTGCGGGCCGGGCAGCGGCGGGGCAAGACCGGTCGAACGACTTGCCGTACCTGCCGTCATACCCGCTGTCATACCCAACCTCGCACCCGCTGTCACGCCAGGTCGGCCAGGCCGATCGGCATCAGGGTTGAGCGTTTGATCGCCTGAACGTCTTCCAAGCCCCGCGCCCTGCGGTGCGACGTTTTCACCCGCCTGGCTCTGCTGGCCACCTCACCCCCAAAAACCATGCTGTGGCTGGCCCTGCACCTGCCTGCGTTGTCGCTCGAATCGTGGGCGGCCACGCGCAGCCCTGAGCACGCCGGGCGGCCCTTGGCGTTGCTGCACGACCACCAGGTGCAGCATGCCGATGCGTTGGCCCTTGAGCGTGGCGTGCGCATTGGCATGAAGCGCGCCACCGCGCTGGCCTTGGCGCCCGACCTGCTGCTGGCCGCGGCCGACGCCCTTCGCGACACCCAGGCCCTGCGCGCCGTGGCCCATGTGGCGCTGGCCTTCAGCCCGTCGGTGACCTGGGCCACGCCGGCCGGCCTGGCGGCCCGCCCGCGCAGCAGCGGCCTGGCCAGCGACACCCACCCCGCGCCCAGCCCGGCGCTGGTGGGCGTGCGGCTGGAGGTGCAGTCCTGCCTGCGCTACTTTGGCGGCCTGCCGGCGTTGCTGGACCGGCTGCGCGCCGCGCTGGCGCCGCTGGGCCACACCGTGCGCATCGCCAGCGCCCCCACCGCGCTGGGTGCGGCGCTGCTGGCCGCCTGGCGCGACGACCTGGCGCTGGGGCCGCACACCACCGCATACCCCGCCCCACACACCGCCCCACACACCGTCACACCCCCCGTCACACACCCCACCGGACACACCACCGTACCCAACAGCGCCCCCGACGCGCTGCAGCGCCTGCTCGATGCCGTGCCGCTGCAACTGCTGGGCCCGGGCGCGCAGCAGCTGCAAGCCCTGCAGGGCATGGGCCTGCACACCCTGGCCGACCTGCGCGCGCTGCCGCGGGCCGGGCTGGCACGGCGCTTCGGCCCCGACCTGCTGACCGATATCGACCGCGCCCGCGGCCACGCGCCCGAGGTCCATGCCTGGCTCACCCTGCCACTGTCTTTTGCCAGCCGCATCGAGCTGCTGTGCCGTGCCGACACCAGCGCCCAGGTGCTGGCCGGTGCGCAGGTGCTGCTGGCCCGGCTGCTGGCCTGGGCCGGTGCCCGGCAGGCGCGCATCGTGCGGTTCAGCCTGGTGATGCACCACGATGTGCGGCGCCGCCGCGACAGCCCCGACGCCGAGCAGCCGCCCGAGCACACCACGCTGGTCATCGCCCCGGCCGAGCCGGCCGCCGACCCCCGGCACCTGCACAGCCTGCTGGCCGAGCACCTGGGCCGTTTGCCGCTGGCCGCGCCCGCGCTCGAACTCAGCCTGCTGTGCGACCAGCTGTCGGCCGGCGCGCCGCCCAACGGCGAGCTGTTTGCCAGCCGCGCCAGCGAGCGCGAAGGCCTGGCCCGGCTGGTCGACCGCCTGCAGGCGCGGCTGGGCACGGCCCAGGTGCAATGCCTGGCCGCCGTGTCCGACCACCGCCCCGAGCACAGCACCCGCTGGCAGCCGGCCGACGCCGCCCGGCTGGGTGCGCCTGCCGAGGCAACTGCCGGCGGCCGGCCCGCCGCCATGACCGCGCTGGCTGCCCTGGCGGGTGCCCACCGGCTGGCCGCGCAGCCGCTGTGGCTGCTGCCGGCGCCCAGAGCGCTGTCCGAGCGGGCACAAGGCCCGCTGCTGGACGGCCAGCCGCTGCAACTGCTGGCCGGCCCCGAGCGGCTGGAGTCCGGCTGGTGGGACGCCCAAGGCCCGGCCGTGCGCGACTACTTCATCGCCCAGACCGCCACCGGCGCGCTGGCCTGGATCTACCGCCACCGGCTGCCGGGCGGTGAGGCCGGGCAGGCCGCGGCATCGGGCTGGTTCTTGCAGGGCTTGTTTGCCTGATCGCCCCGGTCCGCCCGGAGTGGCTGACCGAGCCCGGCACCGAAGACCGCACCATGCGTCTGCTGGCGGCGTTTGGGTACAAAGATCCGGCCGGTCGGGTCTGGTGCCGCGCAGCCGATCACCGACACTCGCCACCTGTGCCGCGTCGGACCCGACCGGCGTCCGGCCTCACCGGCCTTTTTTATCCCTGTTGTGAACCCCTGTCTGGACCCCATGCACACCGTGCGGCTGGCTGACCCGCGCGACGACGACGCGGTGCAAGGTATCTTCGAGCGGGCGCTGACCGGCGCAAGCTGGCTGCCCCCGGGCGCCGAGCCCGACCTCGACTTCAAGCGCAACTCGTCCTGCGAGACGGTGCATGTCTGCAGCGACGCCGGCGGCGTGCTGCTGGGCTTCATCGCGGTCTACGAGCCCGGCTCGTTTGTGCACCACCTGTACGTGGACGCGGCGCACCAGGGCCAGGGCGTGGGCCGGTCTATCCTGGCCGCGGTGGTGGACAGCCGGCCCGGCAAGCCCTGGCGCCTGAAATGCGTGCTCAGCAATACCGCGGCGCGCGCCTTTTACGCCCGCACCGGCTGGCGCGAGACCGAAACCGCGATGGGCAGCCAGGGGCCGTATGTGGTGCTGCGCAAATGGGCGGCACCGCCCGTCGTCCGCACGGCCTGACGGCGCCCGGGGCCAGATCCCCGCGCCGCCGCCGCCGCCTCAGTCGCCGTTGGACGCGCTCTCGACAGGCCGCGCCTTGACCCGCTTGCCCTTGACCGTGCCGGCATTGAGCGCACGCAGCGCGGCATCGGCAATACCGCGGGCCACCGCCACGTAGGTCGAAAACTCGTTGACGTTGATCTTGCCGATCTGCGCCGCGGCAAAGCCGGCCGTGCCGGTCAGCGCGCCCATCACATCGCCCGGACGGATCTTCTCCTTGCGGCCGCCCAGGATTTGCAGCGTCACCATCGGCGCCAGCAAAGGGCCGCTGCCGGTGGCTTTGAGCTCGGCCAGGGGGTGGAACTCAGCAGGCCGGCCTTGCACCTGCTCGATCCGGCCCACCCGGCCCATTTCGTCCAGGCTGACCAGGCTGAAGGCCCAGCCCTCGGCATCGGCGCGGCCGGTGCGGCCCACCCGGTGGGTGTGCAGCTCGGCCTCGGGGCTGATGTCGACGTTGATCACCGCCTCCAGGTCGCTGATGTCCAGGCCGCGCGCTGCCACGTCGGTGGCCACCAGCACCGGGCAGCTGCGGTTGGTGAACTGCACCAGCACTTGGTCACGCTCGCGCTGCTCCAGGTCGCCGTGCAGGGCCAGCGCGGCAATGCCCTGGCCCTGCAGCACGGCCACCAGATCCCGGCACTGGGACTTGGTGTTGCAAAACGCCAGCGTGCGCTCGGGCCGGTAGTGGTTGAGCAGCAGGCCGACAGCCTGCAGGCGCTGGGCCTCGGTGACCTCGTAGAAGCGCTGGCGGATCTTGCTGGCGGTGGGTTGCTCGACCAGCTTGACCTCGCGCGGATTGCGCAGGAACTTGGCACTGATCTGCGCGATCCCCTCGGGGTAGGTGGCCGAGAACAGCAGGGTCTGGCGGCCGCGGGGGCACAGCGCCGCGATCTTGGCGATGTCGTCCATGAAGCCCATGTCCAGCATGCGGTCGGCCTCGTCCAGCACCAGGGTCTGGAGGGCGCTCAGCGGCAAGGTGCCGCGGTCCAGGTGGTCGACGATGCGCCCGGGTGTGCCCACGACGATGTGCGCACCGTGCGCCAGGCTGTCCAACTGGCTGCGGATCGGCACGCCGCCGCACAGCGTCAGGGCCTTGATGTTGTCCTCGGCCCGGGCCAGTCGGCGGATCTCCTGCGTCACCTGGTCGGCCAGCTCGCGGGTGGGGCACAGCACCAGGGCCTGGGTCGGCGCCACGCCGCCGGTCAGGCGCGGGTTCAGCTTGGCCAGCAGGGCCAGCGCAAACGCGGCAGTCTTGCCGCTGCCAGTCTGGGCTTGCGCGATCAGGTCATGGCCGGCCAGGGCCAGCGGCAGGGCCGCCGCCTGGATCGGCGTCATCGCCAGGTAGCCCAGCTGCTGCAAATTGGCCAGCGTGGCGGGCGACAGCGGCAGGCTGTCGAACGACGGCCCGGCGCGGCTGGCCAGGGCGGTGGCAGGGATGGCGGGTTTGGCGGGCTTGGCGGGTTTGGCGGCAGATTCGGTCATGGCCGATTGTCGGTGATCGCCCTGGGGTGAACCCTGAGCCGGCGCACGGCGCGGTTGCCAGCACAGCCAGCCCGTACCGGCTGGGCGCAAGCCCGCGTAAATACGGGGGCAGGTCAGGCACGCAAATCGCTATCGTCGATCGCAGGCACCCCAGAGACCCGAGCGACGCCCGGGCCGCGGTGCCCTTTGCAGGAGCATGTCATGGGTGGATACATCGGCCGCAAGGCCTGGCTGGGGACGGCGCTGGTCGGCGCGGGTGCGATGGCGCTGGTGTTGCAAGGCTGCGGCGGCAGCGATTCAGAGTTGGAGGACATCAGCTGCGCTGTGACCACCTCCACCGGCTCAATCACCGTGGGCTCCGGCCTGCCGGGCGATCCGGCCGCGCCTGAGCCCTCGTCGGGCTACAACAAGAGCAAACAAGGCCTCAAGGCCAAGAGCTACATGGTGGTCACCGCCAATCCGCAGGCCAGCAAGGCCGGCTGCAGCGTGCTCAAGGCCGGTGGCAGCGCGGTGGACGCGGCGGTGGCAGTGCAGATGGTGCTGGGCCTGGTCGAGCCGCAGAGCAGCGGGCTGGGCGGCGGCGCCTTCATGCTGCACTACGACGCGGCCACCAAAGCGGTGGTGTCTTACGACGGCCGCGAGACCGCGCCCGCCGCCGCCAGCGAGAACTACCTGCGCTGGATCGACGACGCCACCGGCCAGACCGCGCCGCTGCCCAATGTGCGCGCCAGCGGCCGGTCTATCGGCACGCCGGGCGCCGTGCGCATGCTGGGCCTGGCGCACAGCGAGCACGGCACCATGCCCTGGAAGGACCTGTTCCAGCCCGCCATCGCGCTGGCCACCGACGGCTTCCCGATCAGCGGCCGCATGGCCGACGCGATTGCCGGCGCACGCGCCAATTTCGCGCGTGATGCCGAGGCGTCCGCCACGTACCTCAACGCCGACGGCACGGCCAAGGCACTCGGTACGGTGTTCAAGCTGCCGGCCTATGCCGCGTCGCTCAACACCCTGGCGGCCGGCGGCGCCGATGCCCTCTACACCGGCGCACTGGCCCAGGCCATCGTCGGCAAGATCGGCGCGACCGTGGGCGCAGACGGCGTGGCCATCACCCCGGGCAAGACCACGCTGGCCGACCTGGCGGGCTACCAGGCCAAGAAGCGCGAACCGGTCTGCACCACCTACCGCAGCTACTGGGTCTGCGGCATGGGCCCACCGTCCTCGGGCGGCATCACCATCGCCAGCACCTTGGGCGTGCTGGAGAACTTCTCGCTGGCTACGCTGGCCCCCACGGCCGTCGACGCCTACGGTGGCAAGCCGACGGTGATGGGTGTGCACCTGGTCAGCGAGGCCAACCGCCTGGCCTACGCCGACCGCGACAAGTACATCGCCGACACCGACTTTGTGGCGTTGCCCGGGGGCAGCACAGCGGCGATGCTGGACAAGACCTACCTGCGCGGCCGCGCCGACCTGGTCAGCTTTGCCAAGAGCATGGGCACGGCCCAGCCGGGCAACCTGGGTGCGGTGCCGCTGGGCATCGGCAGCGGCCCGGCCGAGGCCGGCACCACCCACATGACCATCGTCGACAAGAAGGGCAACGTGGTGGTGATGACGACCACGGTGGAGAGCGGGTTTGGCTCCTGGCACATGACCAACGGCTTCATCCTGAACAACCAGCTGACCGACTTTTCGATCTCGCCCACCGACGCAGCGGGCATCAAGGTGGCCAACCGCATCACCGCCGGCAAGCGGCCGCGCAGCTCGATGGCGCCGACGCTGGTGTTCAAGATCGCGGCCGACGGCTCGCGGGGTGATTTTGTGATGGGCACCGGCTCACCGGGCGGCAGCAACATCATCCAGTACGTGACCAAGACCCTGGTCGGCGTGCTGGACTGGGGGCTGGATGCCCAGCAGGCCACCGCGATGGTCGATTTCGGGGCATCCAACTCGGCCACCACCAACGTCGGCGGCGAGCATCCCAACGTCGATGTCACCAACAACGGCGCCAACGATGGGCTCATCACCGGGCTGCGGGCGCTGGGTCACACCGTCAACTTCGGCGCGCAGAGCAGCGGCATCAGCACCATCGTGCGCATCACCCGTGACAACGGCATGCCGGCCTGGGCCGGTGGGGCGGACCCTCGGCGTGAGGGCCTGGTGCTGGGCGATGGCTACTGAAGTGAAGGGGTTTGATCGGCGCCGGTAGTGGGATCGTGGCAATGGGATCCCGGCAATGGGATCCCGGTACCGGGCTCAGCCGCCGTCGGCGGTGATCGTCTCGATTTCGGTCTGCAAGGCCAGCCAGCGCTCTTCGAGCTTGGCCACCTCGGCGCTGAGGTGGTTGAGCCGGCGGCCGGCCTCAGCCATGTCGGTGCCACTCAGCTTGCCACCCGCCAGCTTGGCTTCCAGCGTCTTGCGCTCGGCGCCCAGCGTCTCCATCCGGGCATCGATCTGCTGCACCTCGTTGCGCAGCGGCCGGGTCAGGTTGGCGGCCTGGGTCCGTGTCTGGGCCGATTGTTTGCGGTCATCACGCCGGAACGTGCCGGGCTTGGTAGCGGTGTCGGCGGTGGCCCGGGCCGCAGCCTTGGGGCTGGTCGGGTGCGGCGCTGAGGTGGCCCGCACCGGCTCGGCCGCCGGCGCGGCGGGCAAATAGCCGGGCACCGGCGGTGCCGGCTGGCCCCGCGCATTGGCCCGCGACACATCCAGCAGCCACTTCTGGTAGTCGTCCAGGTCGCCATCAAACGGCAGCACACCGCCCGAGGTGACCAGCCAGAACTCGTCGCAGACCTCGCGCAGCAGCGACCGGTCGTGGCTGACCAGCATCACCGAGCCTTCGAACTCGTTGAGCGCGATCGACAGCGCCTCGCGGGTGTTCAGGTCGAGGTGGTTGGTCGGCTCGTCGAGCAGCAGCAGGTTGGGCTTTTGCCAGACGATGGTGGCCATCACCAGCCGGGCGCGTTCGCCACCCGACAAGGTGCCGACGGTCTGGTGCACCATCTCGCCGGCAAAGCGGAACTGGCCCAGGAAGTTGCGCAGGTCCTGCTCGCGTGACTCCTGGCCACTGCTGCCCAGCTCACGGGCGAGGCGGATCATGCGTTGCATCGGCGTGTCGTCCTCGCTCAGCAGGTCCAGCTCCTGCTGGGCAAAGTAGCCGACCGACAGGCCCTTGCCCTCGGTGAACTCGCCGCCCAGCGGTTGCAGGGCATGGGCGATGGTCTTGACCAGCGTGGACTTGCCCTGGCCGTTGGCGCCCAGGATGCCGATGCGCTGGCCGGCCATCACGCTGCGGGTGATGTGGCGCACGATGGTGACCGGCGGTTGGCCGGGCACCAGGTTCGGGTAGCCGCAAGACAGCTCGCGCATCGTCAGCATCGGGTTGGGCAGGCTTTGCGGCAGGCGGAACTCGAAGTCGAACTCGGCGTCCATCAACACCGGGCCCAGCTTGACCATGCGGTCGAGTGCCTTGACCCGGCTCTGCGCCTGCTTGGCCTTGCTGGCCTTGGCCTTGAAGCGGTCGATGAACTTTTGCAGGTGGGCGATTTTTTCTTGCTGCTTGCCAAACGCGGCCTGCTGCTGCTCCATGCGCTCGGCGCGCATCGCTTCGAACGTGGAGTAGTTGCCGCCGTAACGGGTGAGTGCGGCGGCATCCAGGTGCACCGTGACCTTGGTGATCGCGTCCAGAAACTCGCGGTCGTGGCTGATCACGATCATCAGCCCCTCGTAGCGCTTGAGCCAGTT
>JBBRZR010000026.1:0-22219 GCA_038236495.1 Burkholderiales bacterium | reverse complement strand
GCCGTCCAACACCAAGTTCACTGACCAGCTGAAGATGCTGCGTGAGCCCAAGGTGCTGAAGTACTGCCAGTACTACAGCATCGTGTTCGGCGGCTACGTGGCGCTGAGTTTGTGGATGGTGCAGTACTACGTCGGTGAGTTCGGCCTGGACATCCGCTCGGCAGCGCTGCTGGCGGCATGTTTTTCGCTGCCCGGCGGTGTGCTGCGCGCGGTGGGCGGCTGGCTGTCGGACAAACACGGCGCACACAGCGTCACCTGGTGGGTGATGTGGGTCAGCTGGATTTGCTTGTTCCTGCTCAGCTATCCGCAGACCGACTTCACCGTGGTCACCGTCAACGGCCCCAAGACCTTTCATGTGGGGCTGAACATCTACGGCTTCACCGCGCTGATGTTCACGCTGGGCATTGCGTTTGCCTTCGGCAAGGCCAGCGTCTTCAAGTACATCAGCGACGACTATCCCGAAAACATCGGCACGGTCAGCGGCATCGTCGGCCTGGCCGGCGGCATGGGCGGCTTTGTGCTGCCGATCATGTTCGGTGTGTTGATGGACCTGACCGGCATCCGGTCCAGCGCCTTCATGCTGATGTACGGCGTGGTCTGGGTTTCGCTGATCTGGATGTATTGGACGGAGGTGCGCCGCACCGAAATGATGGGCCGCAACGCGCCCGCGTCCCCGCTGTCACGCAGCTTTGCGCGCTGACCCTGCGCTTTAACGGAAGCTTTTGATGAACAACAACAACCCAAGTACCGTGGGCGGCTCGGCTGCGGACATCGCTGACTGGCGGCCCGAGGACGCGGCGTTCTGGGCGTCCACCGGCAAAAAGATCGCTTACCGCAACCTGTGGATCTCGATCCCCGCCCTGCTGTGCGGCTTCGCGGTGTGGGGCATGTGGGGCATCATCACGGTGCAGATGCTCAACCTGGGCTACCCCTTCACCCAGGCCGAGTTGTTCACGCTCACAGCCATTGCCGGCATCGCCGGCGCCACGATGCGCATCCCGGCGTCCTTTCTGATCCGCCTGGCCGGTGGGCGCAACACCATCTTCCTGACCACCGCGATGTTGTTGGCGCCGGCCATTGGCACCGGCATCGTGCTGCAACACAAAGAGTGGCCGCTGTGGGCCTTCCAGCTGATGGCGCTGTGGTGCGGTGTCGGCGGCGGCAACTTCGCCAGCTCGATGTCGAACATCAGCACCTTCTTTCCGAAGCGGCTGCAGGGCACCGGTCTGGGCTTGAATGCGGGCCTGGGCAACTTCGGTGTGACGACGATGCAGATCGTCATTCCGCTGGTCATGACCGTCAGCATCTTCGGCGCCTGGGGGGGAGCACCCGAAACCTTGGTCAAGGACAGCGGCTGGATCTTCGGGCGTATTGCCGCCGGCACGCCGACCTGGATCCAGAACGCCGGCTTTGCCTGGGTGTTGTCGCTGGTGCCGCTGTCGGCCCTGTGTTGGTTCGGCATGAACAACCTGAAGACGGTAACCCCCGACAGCGGCCCGCCGCTGGTCGCCTTTGCCAAGATCACCTGGCTGTACACGCTGGCCTTCATCCCGTCGATCCTCGGCCTGTACCTGTACCTGCCCAAACCCACAGGCCTGAACCTGATCAACATGTGGGTCGCGATCCCGCTCGACATTGTCAGTGCATTGATGATCATGAAGCTCGCGGCCTTCGGTGCGATGAAGGACAACGTCAGCAAGCAGTTCGCGATCTTCAAGGACAAGCACACCTGGTCACTGACCGCCCTCTACATCGTCACCTTCGGCTCGTTCATCGGATTCTCGATGGCGCTGCCGCTGTCGATGAAGGTGATCTTCGGCATCAGCCACCTGCCCGACGCAGCGGGCGTGATGCGGCACACCCTGAGCAACCCGAACGCGCCTACCGTGCTGGCCTATGCCTGGATCGGCCCGTTTGTCGGCGCCGCCGTGCGGCCGCTGGGCGGCTGGATATCGGACAAGGTGGGCGGCTCCATCGTTACCCAGATCATCTGTGCGGTGATGGTGGCCGCCTCGGTCGCGGTGGGCTACGTGATGATGCTGGCCTACGGCTCGGCGACACCGGAGCAGTACTTTCCGGCCTTCCTCAGCCTGTTCGTGGTGCTGTTTTTTGCCAGCGGCATCGGCAATGGATCGACCTTCCGCACCATCGGCGTGATCTTCGACCGCACCCAGGCCGGCCCGGTGCTCGGCTGGACCTCGGCGGTGGCGGCCTACGGCGCGTTTGTCGCGCCCATCGTCATCGGTGACCAGATCAAGGCCGGTACACCGCAGTACGCGATGTACGGCTTCGCCATCTTTTATGCCCTGTGCCTGGTGCTGAACTGGTGGTTCTACCTGCGCAAGGACGCGTACGTGAAGAACCCTTGAAGACCACCTGACGATCACTTGAACCCCGCTTTTTCGAAAGGCGCTCCATGAGCCACTTCCTCGACCGACTGAACTACTTCTCGAACCCGCGTGAGCCCTTCTCGGGTGAACACGGCGTCACCACCGGTGAAGACCGCACCTGGGAAGACAGCTACCGCAACCGCTGGGCCCACGACAAGATCGTGCGCAGCACCCATGGTGTGAACTGCACCGGATCTTGCTCGTGGAAGATCTACGTCAAGGGCGGCATCGTCACCTGGGAAACCCAGCAGACCGACTACCCCCGCACCCGCTGGGACATGCCCAACCACGAGCCGCGTGGCTGCTCGCGGGGTGCCAGCTACAGCTGGTATTTATACAGCGCCAACCGCGTCAAGTACCCGATGGTGCGCGGCCGCTTGCTCAAGCACTGGCGTGAGGCCCGGCTGGCGCATGACCCGGTGGCGGCCTGGTCCAGCATCGTGGCGGACGATGCCAAGCGGCGCGACTACCAGCAGGTGCGCGGCCTGGGCGGCTTTGTGCGCTCGACCTGGGACGAGGTCAACGAGATCATCGCCGCAGCCAATGTGCACACCATCAAGAAGCACGGGCCCGACCGCGTCGTCGGCTTCTCGCCGATCCCGGCGATGTCGATGGTGAGCTACGCCGCAGGCAGCCGCTACCTGAGCCTGATCGGCGGCGTCTGCTTGAGCTTTTACGACTGGTATTGCGACCTGCCGCCCAGCAGCCCGCAGGTCTGGGGCGAGCAGACCGACGTGCCCGAGTCGGCCGATTGGTACAACTCAAGCTTCATCATCGCCTGGGGCAGCAACGTGCCGCAGACACGCACGCCCGACGCGCACTTTTTCACCGAGGTGCGCTACAAGGGCTGCAAGACGGTGGCGATCACGCCCGACTACTCTGAAGTCGCCAAGCTGTCCGACATCTGGATGAACCCCAAGCAGGGCACCGACGCCGCGGTGGCGATGGCCATGGGCCATGTGATCCTGAAGGAGTTCTACTTCCCCGAGCAAGGCGAGCGCAGCGCCTACTTCGACGACTACGTGCGGCGTTACACCGACATGCCGATGCTGGTGATGCTCAAAGAGCACACCCTGCCCAGCGGCGAGGTGATCACCGTGCCTGACCGTTATGTGCGGGCATCCGACTTCAACGGCAAGCTCGGTCAGGCCAACAACCCCGAGTGGAAGACGGTGGCCTTCGACGAGAGCGGCAAGGTGGTGCTGCCCAACGGCGCGATCGGCTTCCGCTGGGGGCCGGACGGCCGCGCCGACGAGGGCCAGTGGAACCTGGAGGCCAAGGAGGCGCGCCATGGCGGCGACGTCAAGCTGCAGTTGTCTGCGCTGGAGGGTGCATCACCCAGCGCCGACACCGCCAAAGTGGGCTTCCCGTACTTTGGCGGCATCGTCAGCGAGAACTTCCCAAACAATGTGCAGTCCGACGTGATGGTGCGCACCGTGCCGGTGCGGCGCATATCGCTGGGCAAGGCCGGCGAGCAACGAGAAGCCCTGGTGGCCACGGTGTTTGACCTGCAGGTGGCCAACTACGGCATCGCCCGTGGTCTGGCCGGTGAACTGGCGGCCACCAGCTTCGATGACGACACGCCCTACACGCCGGCCTGGCAAGAGCGCATCACCGGCACGCCCCGCGCGCAGCTGATCACTGTTGCGCGCCAATTCGCCGAAAACGCCCACAAGACGCACGGCAAGTCGATGGTGATCATCGGCGCGGCGATGAACCACTGGTACCACAGTGACATGAACTACCGCGGCGTCATCAACATGCTGATGATGTGCGGCTGCATCGGCCAAAGCGGTGGTGGCTGGGCGCACTACGTGGGCCAGGAGAAGCTGCGCCCGCAAACCGGTTGGACAGCGCTGGCGTTTGCGCTGGACTGGATCCGCCCGCCGCGGCAAATGAACGGCACCAGCTTTTTCTACGCCCACACCGACCAGTGGCGCTACGAGAAACTGGGCATGGAAGAGGTGCTCTCGCCGCTGGCCGACAAGGCTGCGTACGGCGGCAGCATGATCGACTACAACGTGCGGGCCGAGCGCATGGGCTGGTTGCCGTCGGCCCCCCAGCTGCAGACCAACCCGCTGCAAGTGGTGCGGGATGCCGCCGCCGCCGGCATGGACCCCAAGGACTATGCAGTCAAGGGCTTGAAGGACGGCACGCTGAAGATGAGCTGCACCGACCCCGACCACCCCGACAACTGGCCGCGCAACATGTTTGTCTGGCGGTCCAACCTGCTGGGCTCCAGCGGCAAGGGCCATGAGTACTTTTTGAAGCACCTGCTCGGCACCGGCAACGGCGTGCAGGGCAAGGATCTGGGTGCCGAAGAAGCCAAGCCCACTGAAGTCGTCTGGCACGCCAAGGCCCCCGAAGGCAAGCTCGACCTGCTGGTCACGCTCGACTTCCGGATGAGCACAACCTGTTTGTACAGTGACATCGTGCTGCCCACCGCCACTTGGTACGAGAAGAACGACCTCAACACCAGCGACATGCACCCCTTCATCCACCCGCTGTCCACCGCGGTGGACCCGGCCTGGCAATCACGCAGCGACTGGGAGATTTACAAGGGTTTCGCCAAGAAGTTCAGCGAGGTCTGCGTGGGCCACCTGGGCGTGGAGCATGAGCTGGTGACCGTGCCGCTGATGCACGACAGCCCGAGTGAACTGGCGCAACCCTTCGAGGTGAAAGACTGGAAGCGCGGCGAGTGCGAGCTGATCCCCGGCAAGACCGCGCCCAACCTGGTGGTGATCGAGCGCGACTACCCCAACACCTTTAAGCGCTTCACCGCGCTGGGCCCGTTGATGAACAAGGTGGGTAACGGTGGCAAAGGCATCGCCTGGAACACCCAGACCGAGGTCAGGCAGCTGGGTGAGTTGAGCGGCTTGGTGACGGCTGAGGGCGTGACCTGCGGCATGCCCAAGATTGAGAGCGATATCGACGCCTGCGAGGTGATCCTGCAGCTCGCGCCCGAGACCAACGGCCATGTCGCCGTCAAGGCTTGGGCAGCGCTGGGCAAGCAGACCGGGCTGGACCACACCCATTTGGCGGTCCACCGCGAGGACGAGAAGATCCGCTTCAGGGACATCCAGGCCCAGCCGCGCAAGATCATCAGCTCGCCCACCTGGAGCGGCATCGAGAGCGAAACCGTCTCGTACAACGCCGGCTACACCAACGTGCACGAGATGATCCCTTGGCGCACCCTCACCGGGCGCCAGCAGTTCTACATGGACCACCCGTGGATGATTGCCTTTGGTGAGGGCTTCACCAGCTACCGCCCGCCGGTGGATTTGAAGACCACCGCCGGCATCCAGGGCATCAAGCCCAATGGCAACACCGAGATCGCGCTCAACTTCATCACGCCGCACCAGAAGTGGGGCATCCACAGCACCTACACCGACAACCTGCTGATGCTCACGCTGAGCCGCGGTGGGCCTTGTGTGTGGCTGAGCGAAGACGACGCGAAAAGCGCCGGCATCGTCGACAACGACTGGATCGAGCTGTTCAACCTGAACGGCGCGATCGCGGCCCGTGCGGTGGTCAGCCAGCGGGTCAAACCCGGCATGGTGATGATGTACCACGCGCAGGAAAAGATCGTGAACACGCCCGGCTCGGAGATCACCGGCGCGCGCGGCGGCATCCACAACTCGGTGACCCGCATCGTGCTCAAACCCACGCACATGATCGGCGGCTATGCCCAGTTCAGCTACGGCTTCAACTACTACGGCACCGTGGGCACCAACCGCGACGAGTTCGTGGTGGTGCGCAAGATGAACAAGGTGGACTGGCTGGACACGCCAGTCGCCGATGAGCTGATCGTGCCTGTACAGGCCCAAGGAGAAGTGGCATGAAGATAAGAGCCCAAATCGGCATGGTGCTGAACCTGGACAAGTGCATTGGCTGCCACACCTGTTCAGTCACCTGCAAAAACGTCTGGACCAGCCGGCCCGGCATGGAATACGCCTGGTTCAACAACGTAGAGACCAAGCCCGGCATCGGTTACCCCAAGGAATGGGAGAACCAGGACAAGTGGAACGGCGGCTGGATCCGCAAGAAAAATGGTGTGATCGAGCCGCGCCAGGGTGCGAAGTGGAAGCTGCTGATGCGCATCTTTGCCAACCCCAACCTGCCCGAGATCGACGACTACTACGAGCCTTTCACCTTCGACTACGGCCATTTGCAGTCGGCGCCCGAGATGCGGGCCACGCCCACCGCCCGTCCGCGCAGCCTGATCACCGGCAAGCAGATGGACAAGATCGTCTGGGGGCCCAACTGGGAGGAGATCCTGGGCGGTGAGTTTGCCAAGCGCAGCAAGGACGCCAACCTGAACGGCTTCGAGCAGGTGCAAAAAGACATGCTCGGCCAGTTCGAGAACACCTTCATGATGTATTTGCCCCGGCTGTGCGAGCACTGCCTGAACCCGGCCTGCGTAGCCAGTTGCCCGTCGGGCAGCATCTACAAGCGCGAAGAAGACGGCATCGTGCTGATCGACCAGGACAAGTGCCGCGGCTGGCGCATGTGTGTGTCGGGCTGCCCGTACAAGAAGATTTATTACAACTGGAAGAGCGGCAAGGCCGAGAAGTGCATCTTCTGCTACCCGCGCATCGAAGCCGGCCAGCCGACGGTGTGCAGCGAAACCTGCGTCGGCCGCATCCGCTACCTGGGTGTGTTGCTGTACGACGCCGACCGCATCCAGGAGGCGGCCAGCGTTGAACATGACCGCGACCTGTACCCAGCGCAGCTGGGGATCTTTATGGACCCGTTCGACCCCAAAGTGATCGCGCAGGCGCAAATCGACGGCATCCCCGACAAGTGGATGGACGCTGCCCGCAACAGCCCGGTTTACAAGATGGCGGTGCAATGGAAGGTGGCCCTGCCGCTGCACCCCGAGTACCGCACCTTGCCGATGGTCTGGTACGTGCCGCCGCTGTCACCCATCAGCGCGGCGGCCAATGCCGGCCATGTGGGCACCAACGGCGAGATCCCCGATGTCAACCAGCTGCGCATCCCCGTCAAGTACCTGGCCAACCTGCTGACTGCGGGCGACACCGCGCCGGTGGTGCGTGCGCTGGAGCGCATGCTGGCGATGCGTGCGTACCAGCGTGACAAGCACGTGGAACAGCGCCTGAACCTGGCCGTGCTGCAGCAAGTAGGCCTGACCCAGGCCGAGGTCGAGGAGATGTACCAGGTGATGGCGATTGCCAACTACGAAGACCGCTTCGTGATCCCCACCACGCACCGCGAATACGCCGAGAACACCTTCAACGTGCGCGGCAGTTGCGGCTTCTCGTTTGGCAATGGCTGCTCTGAGGGCACGAGTGAGACCAGCCTGTTTGGCAGCGAGAAAAAGCGCACCATCCCGATCAAGGCAGAGGTCTGACCATGTTGACACTCAACCCCCCCAAGCCCATGGCCAAGACCCTGCGCGTGCTGGCCGCGTTGCTGGGCTACCCCAATGCACAACTGCGCGCCGACCTGCCCGAGATGGCCGAGTTGCTGGCGATCGAGGCGGCGCTGCCACCGGCGCGCCGAGCCGAGCTGGACGCGCTGATGCTCAGCCTGGCGCGCAGCAATGCGCTGCAAGCCGAGTCGGATTATGTCGAGCTGTTCGACCGCGGCCGCGCCACCTCGCTGCACCTGTTCGAGCATGTGCACGGCGACTCGCGCGAGCGGGGCCCGGCCATGATCGACCTGGGCCAGACCTATGAGGCGGCCGGCCTGGTGCTGGCTGAGGGCGAGCTGCCCGACTACCTGCCCGCCGTACTGGAGTTTATCTCGACCCAGCCGGCGCGTGAGGCCCGGGCCTTTCTGGGCGAGATGAGCCACATCTTCAATGCCATCTTCGGCGCGCTGCAGCACCACGGCAGCGCGTACGCCAGCGTGCTGGGCGCGTTGATCGAGCTGGCGGGCGAGAAAGCCAAGCCGGTGGCACCGCCGGCCGAGATGCCGCTGGACGAAGCCTGGGCCGAGCCCGTGGTGTTCGACGGCTGCTCGTCCCAGGGCCAGGCCAAACCCGGCCAGCCGCAACCGGTTCACATCGTGCGCAAGACGCACAACACACAAGGAGTTGCGCCATGAACGGCGTCTACGGTTTTCTGTTCCAGGTCTATCCGTATGTGTGCTTCACGGTATTCCTGATGGGCAGCCTGTTCCGCTTCGACCGCGACCAGTACACCTGGAAAAGCGACTCGTCGCAGTTGCTGCGCGCGGGCACCTTGCGCTGGGGCAGCAACCTGTTCCACTTCGGCATCCTGTTCTTGTTCTTCGGGCACATGGTCGGCTTGTTCACGCCGCACGCGGTCTACGGCGTCTTCATGACGGCAGGCAACAAGCAGATGCTGGCCGTGGTGGCGGGCGGCATTGCGGGCTCGTTCTGCTTTGTCGGCTTGTCGATGCTGCTGTACCGGCGAGTCTTCGACCCGCGCATCCGCCTGACCAGCCACGCCACCGACATTGCGGTGTTGTTGGTGCTGTGGGTGCAACTGGTGGTCGGCCTGATCACCTTGCCGATCTCCTACCAGCATGCCGATGGCAGCGTGATGCTGATCCTGGCCGATTGGGCCCAGCGCATCGTCACCTTGCGGCCGGTGGACGCGACCGTGCTGTCCACGCTGCCCTGGCCCTACCTGTTTCACATCGTGTTCGGCATGACGATCTTTTTGCTGTTCCCGTTCAGCCGGCTGGTGCATGTGTGGAGCGGATTCGCCACCGTCACCTTCTTGTTCCGGCCGCACCAGATCGTGCGCAGTCGCCGGCTCAACCTGCCGGCCGGCCACAACCAGCCGCGCCAGCCCGGCGCTGGCGTCTGATCCCGCGGAGTCAACACACCATGCTCGTTGAAACAGTGAACCTTAATTCGGTGGCCTCGACCGGACAGATCGCCGCCGTGCCTCGCCCGGCAGTGGCTGTGAACGCCACCGCCATGTCCCCGATGATGTCGGCCTCGGTGTCCGCAACGGCGTCCGCGCTAGCGTCCCCACCCTCGTCCCCACCCTCGTCCCCACCCACTCTTGCTCGCATCAACGGCGTGGCCTTGCACACGGAGACCGAGGTCTTGCCCACCGAGTTGCTGCGCCAGCGGGCCTGCACCGAGTTGCTGCGCCAGGCGGCGATGCAGGACGGCCTGCTCGATGCGGCGGACCTGGCGCCCACCGACGGCGTCGTCAGCGAGGCTGCGTCTTTGGCCATCGATGCCTGGCTGGAGCGCGAACTTCGCCTGCCCGAGCCCTCGGATGAGGCCTGCCAGCGCCACCATGCCGCCCACCCGGCGCGCTACCGCACGGGTGAGCAGGTGCGGCTGCGCCACATCCTGTTTGCGGTGACGCCGGGCATGGACGTGGTGGCCCTGCGCAACCGTGCCGAGACCTGCCTGCTGGATGTGCGCTGCCACGACGGCGGTGCCGCCAACGTCGCCGATGAGGCCTTTGCCCGCGCCGCGCGCCAGCTGTCCAACTGCCCCAGCGGCGAGCAGGGTGGCGACCTGGGCTGGCTCAAGCCCGGCGATTGCGCGCCCGAGTTTGCCCGCGAGCTGTTTGGCCATGTCGAGGTGGGCGTATTGCCGCGCCTGGTGCACAGCCGCTTTGGCCTGCATGTGGTGGAGGTGTTGCAGCGCGAGGGTGGTGTGCCGCAGCCTTTCGAGTCGGTGCGCGGCGCGGTGGAGATGGCGTTGCGCCAGCAGGCCTGGGTGACGGCGCTGCGCCAGTGCCTGCAAGTGTTGGCCGGCCAGGCCGTGGTCGAAGGCATTGAGCTGGACGCCGCCGATACGCCCTTGTTGCAGTGATCGACACCGACCCGCGCTGCACTTTTCAGCACCATGCCTGACGAATTGCTGCAGCGGCTGCGCCGCTTTCACACCGACCACTTCCCTGCCGTCGAGGGCCAGTTCCGCAGCCTGGTGCAGGACGGCCAGCACCCCAACATCCTGTTCATCGGCTGCTCCGACTCGCGCCTGCTGCCCTACCTCTTGACCGGTGCAGGCCCCGGAGAAGTGTTCATGATCCGCAACGTGGGGGCGTTTGTGCCGCCGCACGGCGGCTTCCTGATGGATGCCGCCACCGGCCCATCCGAGCGCGGTGGCGCCGCAGAACCCCAGCGCTGGGTGGGCTACCACGGCACCGCGGCGGCCATCGAATACGCGGTGCTCAGTCTGGGGGTGCAGCGCATCATCGTCTGCGGCCACAGCCACTGCGGCGGCATCCGTGCGTTGTACGAGGAGATCCCGGCCCAGGCGGTGCATCTGGCCGCCTGGCTGGAGCTGGGCCGCGAGGCGGCGCTGCCGGTGCAGGTCACGCCCGAGGCGCTCAAACGCACCGAGCAGCGCTCGGTGGTGCTGCAACTGGAGCGGCTGATGGGCTACCCGATGGTGCGCGAGCGGGTCGAGGCCGGGCATTTGACACTGCACGGCTGGCACTACGTGATCGAGGACGGCGAGGTGCATGTGTTCGACCTGCGCAGCGCCAGCTTTGTGCCGGCCTCCAACGCCGACCACAGCGGCACCGGGCCGTTTGACCATGCGCCGGTGCACGATGGCCGGCCTGAGGTGCCTGACGCACATGACGCATCTGACTTGCCCGGCGGCGACGCCTGACACCCTGGCCGCCGCAGGGTCGGCGGCGGCGCTGACGGCGCTGGCGTCGCTTTAGCGCAGCAACTCGCCTCGCTTGTGGTCCACCTTGGCCCAGTCGTCCGCGTCCGGCAGCGACTGCTTGGTCTTGGTGATCGGCTTCCAGACCCGCGCCAGTTCAGCGTTCAGGGGCAGGAAGTCCTGCTGGTCGCCGGGCACGTCCTCGGCGGCATAGATCGCGTTGACCGGGCATTCGGGCACACACACCGCGCAGTCGATGCATTCGTCGGGGTCGATGACGAGAAAGTTCGGCCCCTCGCAAAACGCATCGACCGGGCAGACGTCCACACAGTCGGTGTACTTGCAGCGGATGCAGGCCTCGGTGACGACGAAGGTCATGGCTTCAGCCTTGCAGCGTCAACGTCAGCGTCAACGTCAGGGTGGGCACCGGCTCAGCCGCAGCAGGCGCCGCCCGAGCAGCACGAGTCGCTGCCCGCCGCAACCTTCGCGGGGGCCGCGGTGGCCAGCCGGGTGATGCGGGTCCGCCATTGCGCCGGGCCGGCCTCCAGCGTGGACCAGCTGTATTGGCCGGGCGAACGGTCCTCGAACTGGGTGCGCAGCGGCCGCGGCTCGTGGTCGTTGAGCAGTTGCAGCGATTCGCCGGTCTTGAGCGTATCGAAGCGGGCAAAGATCAGCGCATGGCGGTCACGCGGGCTGATCGCACGCAGGTCGAGCGTGGTGGTGTCTGTGGGTGTCAGGGTGGTGGTCATGGAAAGTCCTTTTGACGGGGGGAGGGAGAAAACGTGAGCGGGTTGCCGGGCCAGCGCGCCATAGCGCTGGGGCAGGGCGGCGGGGTCAGCCGTCCTTGCCGTCCAGCCGGGTGCTCAGCAGCCACGGCGTGAAAACGGCCAGGTAGAGGGCAAAGGCGGTGCTCCAGGCCAGCGCCGCGCCGACCAGCGACAGCACCAGCCACTGCGGCGCGACGATGGGCAACAGCACACGCAAGACGGCCGCGGCCATCACCAGCCCATAGGCCAGTACCTCGGCGCGCGAGGCCACCAGCGGCCGGCCGGTGTGGCCGCGCGCGGTGCGGGTGACCATGCCGATGATCAGGCCACCGGTGGCGCCCACGGCCAGCGCATGCACACCGGCCGACACGCTGATCCAGCCCAGCTGCGCCGCGGCCAGCAGCGCAAAACCGACGGGGATCCAGGCATACGCGGCCTGCAATATCCACAGGATCGGGCGGTGGCGGGTCACGCCCGGCCGCCACAAGCGCTGGCGGTGCCCGTGTGCCACGGCGGCCGCAGCAAAGGCGGCTGCGGTGAAGCCGGCCGGTGCAGCGATCACCCAGGCCGCCAGCGCCAACCCCGTCAAGGTCAGCGTGACCTGCTCGACCCGGGGTTGGATCTTCAGGTTCAGCCCCGGCGTGACGGCATTGGTGAAGGCCGGGATCACCCGCCCGGCCATCACGCACTCGATCATCACGATCAGGGCCAGCGCCGCATGCAAGGCCCGCACCGGCGCCAGGTCCAGCACACCCAGCACCGCCAGATGGAACACCCCGTTGGCCGCTGCCAGCCCGAGCAGGATGCCCGCCAGCGGCAGGTTGCGCCGGTTGTTGGCACGCAGCAGCACGTCGATCAGGATCGCGGCCACCGCCGGCAGCAGCAGCATGTCCAGCGCGGCGTACACCGCATAGGGCGCCACCAGCGGCGCCAGCCTGGCCGCCAGCCACAGCCCGGCCAGCGCGCCCAGGGCGGCGCCACGCGGTGTGGGCAGCGCGGTCCAGGCCTTGCCGGCCGTGAGCAGAAAGCCCACGATCACCGCCACGCCAAAGCCGAACAGCATCTCGTGGGCATGCCACAGCAGCGGCGCCACGCCCAGGTCCAGCGACACCCAGCCCAGAAACAAGGCCAGCCACAGCGGCAGCGCCAGCGCCGCAAACACCGCCGCCCCCAGGTAAAACGGTCTGAACCCCAGGCGCAGCAGCGGCCAACCGCGCAGCGCCGCCGGCTGGTCGGCGGCGGTAGTGTGGATCGGCAGGATGATGGGTTTCATGGTGGCGGTCGGGCGGTGCAGGCTTGCGCTGGCAGCGTCTTGCGGTAAGATGTATTGTGTGTGCATGTTAAAACCTGAATGCACTTAAAGCAATACCGATCGTGCATCTTTAAGTGAAGGGCGCCATGCGATTGTCCGAATACACCGACTACAGCTTGCGGGTGCTGATGTACTGCGCGGTGCACCCGGACCGCCTGGTCACGATCGCCGAGCTGGCCACCCACCATGCGGTGTCCAAGAATCACCTGATGAAGGTGGTCAACGACCTGGCGCGCCAGGGCCTGCTGGAAACCACCCGCGGGCGGGGCGGTGGCCTGCGCCTGCTGCCCAAGCCCGCCGACATCCGGGTGGGCGATGTGGTGCGCCGCAGCGAGACCGATTTCCGGCTGGTCGAGTGTTTCGACGCCGCCAGCAACACCTGCACACTGACACCGGCCTGCCGGCTGAAGTCGGTGTTTGGTGGCGCGCTGGCGGCTTACTTTCAGGTGCTGGATGGCGCCACGCTGGCCGATATCAGCGGGCCGGCCGTGTCGGCAAATGGCGCTGTCGCCGGTGTTGCTGCGCTTGCTGCGCATGCCACCCAGCCGGTCAGCGCGCCTGTATCGCGCCGCCGCACGCCCGCCAAACCCGCGGCTTGAGACCAGACCCCGGCACCCATGCCAGCGCCGGCTCCAACGCCAACCCCAAACCCCAACCAGGACCCCGTCATGAGCCCTCCATTCCCCGGCCACAGCGCGCCCAGCGGCGGATTTGAAGTGCCGCTGGAGATGTTGTCCGCCTGCCATCACCGCGTCGAGCGTCAATGCACGACGCTGCGCCGGCTGGTGCCTCACTTGGCCGCGCACGGCGTGGATGCCGACGCCCGCAGCGCCGCAGCGGCCGTGCTGCGTTATTTCGAGACCGCCGCGCAGGACCACCATGCCGACGAAGAGAGCGACGTGTTCCCGGCACTGATCGAGTCCATGGCCGGGTCGGACGCCGTCTGCATCCGTGAGCTGGTGGCCGCACTGACGGCCGATCACCGCCAGCTTGAGGCGCATTGGCGGCGCCTGCGGCCGTTGCTGCAGGCGATCGCCGCCGGTGAGCCACAGCCCCTGCTGGACAGCGATGTGGACCCGCTGGTCAGCCTGTACGCCCAACACATCGCCCGCGAAGACGCCGAACTGCTGCCGATGGCGGCCCGCTTGCTGGATGATGCGGCGCTGGCCACGGTCGGGCGTGCGATGCGCGAGCGGCGCGGCGTGGCGGCTGTGGTCTAGCATGGGCTTGTCCAGACACGGCCCTCGCCGCGCAGGCCCGTTCCCGCCACCCCGCACCACCCCCCGCCATTTGCCCTGAACCCTAAGCCATGAGCATCACCACCTTCGACGACCTGCTGGCCGCTGCACGCGCCCAGCCCGAACCGCAGCGCTTGCTGCTGGTCTTTGCCGGCGCCGAGCCGGGCAGCGAGCCCACCGCCGCGCAGCGGTCGGCCTTCGAGCAGGGCCACGGCGGCGAGTTGACACCGCTGATGTGTGTCGACAAGGGCCTTGACGAGCTGACGGGTTTTGCCGCGTTGGCCGAGCAGTCCAAGCTGGTCGGTCCGCCCTGGGCCATCGTCTTTGCCGCCGCCCTGTCCGGCACGGCCGGCGCGCCGCCCGACAGCCTCGCCGCCGAGGCGTCGCTGCAGCGCATGGTCGACAACATCCGCAGCGGCGTGCTGGGCAACATGATCGCGTTCGATACCGCCGGCCTGGCGGTGACGCTGGACTGACGGCCAGCCCGCCAACGGCGCAACTCAGCGCTGCGGACCTTGCAGCCGCTTGACCATCGCCGCACTGGTGAGCAGCTCCAGGTGCGCCTCCAGGCGGATCACCCGGCCGGTCAGATCCTCGATCTTCTGCTGTTGGGACTTCATCGCCTCAGCCTGCCGGTTGACCTTGTCCTCCAGCTTGATCATGGCCGTGAGTGCGCCCCAGACCTTGTCGGTGACCCCCATCAGGCGGCCTTGCGCGCGGCGCTGCGGCTGGGCAGGCGGCCAGCGGGCTTGACCGGCTGCGCGGCCGCGGCCTCCATCGCCGCGATGCGGTGGTTGCTGGCCTCGATGAAGTCGAGCGCGGCGTCGATGGCGGCACCGGCCTGGTCGGCGGCGGCCTTGGCGGCCTCGGCCAGCGCGCCCAGCTCGGCATCGGTGTCACTGCTCTGGTAGGCAAAGGCGCCGCGCCGCATCAGCTCCGACAGCGGCATGTCCAGTTTTTTGGCCTTGGCCGCAAAAGCGGCCTTGTCCAGCGCGGTGGCCTGCACCACGATGCGTTCAACCGCTGCCATGAAACCCCCCATGAACGCCCCAAGCGGGCATGGACAGTGTATGTACATGGACAGGCTTGTCAAGCTGCGGGCCGGTCGGCTGGACATTGACGTGCCTCAGGGACGGCCGGGCCGCCAGCGCGCAGCATCGGGCGCATGATCGGGCACGGCGCGTGCCCCGGCAAAACACCAGGAGACCCCCGATGACGCCGCTGAGTGGACTGGACGGTGCATTCCTGCACCTGGAGACACCGGCCACGCCGATGCATGTGGCATCGCTGAGCCTGTTCGAGTTGCCGCCGGGCTACCGCGGCGACTTCTACGCCCGGATCAAGCGCCAGATGGCCGGCCGGCTGGCGTCGGCCCCGGTGCTGCACCGCAAGCTGGCGAGCATGCCCCTGGGCTTTGCCAACCCGGTGTGGGTCGAGGACGACCAGGTGGACCTGGACCATCACATCCAGCACCTGACGCTGCCGCCACCGGGCACGCCCGAGCAGCTCGACGACTGCGTCGGCCACCTGCATTCGGACTTGCTGGACCGCAGGCGGCCGCTGTGGCGCATCTACATCATCGACGGCCTGGCCAGCGGCCAGGTGGCGTACTACATGAAAGTGCACCACGCCGTGCTGGACGGGCAGGCCGGTGTGCTGCTGGCGCAGGCGCTGTTTGATGTGGCGCCCAAGCCGCCGCCGGTACGGCGGGCCACCCGCTTGCCGGCCGAGCACCCGGGCCTGGCCCAGCTCGCCGCGGCGGCGCTCAAGCACGACGCGGCGCAGGTCATGCTGCTGCTGCGGCACCTGCCTGCGGTGGTGCGCACCGTGGCCGGTTTGCTGGGCGCCGCGGGTGCGCCGCCGGCGGTGGGCACCGGCACCGGCACCGGCACCGCCAAGCTCAAGACCGGCAAGGCCGCTGGCGGCGCACTCGCCCAGAACCTGGCGATCGGGCCCAAAACCCCGTTGAACGTGTCGATCACCGGCGCGCGCGGTTTTGCCGCGTTGTCGATACCGCTCGACACGCTCAAGCGCCTGGCCACGGCGCACCAGGCCAAGCTCAACGACATCGTGCTGGCCCTGTGCAGCGGCACGCTGCGGCGCTACCTGGCGCAGCACGGCGGCATCCCCAAAAAGCCGCTGATGGCAGCCATGCCGATCTCGCTGCGCGCTGCCGGCAATGTCGACTACACCACCCAGGCCACGATGAGCCTGGTCAACCTGCACACCGACCTGGCCGACCCGGTACAGCGGCTGCTGGCCATCCGCGACGCCGCTGGCGCGATGAAGGCACTGGCCAGCCGCGCCCGGCGCATCCTGCCCACCGACTTCCCCAGCATCACCACGCCCTGGCTGTTGCAGGGCCTGGCGGCGCTGTACGGCCGGGTGACCCAGGCCGGCGCGCTGCCGCCGATCGCCAACGTCGTGATCAGCAACGTGCCCGGCCCGCAGCTGCCGCTGTACGCGGCCGGCGCCGCGATGCGCAGCTACTTGCCGCTGTCCATCACCGAGCACGGTGTCGGGCTCAACATCACGGTGATGAGCTATGCCGGCACGATGGGTTTCGGCTTTACCACCGCCCGGGTGGCGGTGCCCGACGCCCACGCGCTGACGCAGGCGCTGGACGAGACCCTGACCGAGTTGCTGGCGGCCAGCGCGCCGCCCGCCAAACCGCGCAAAGCCAGCCTGCCGATCGCGGCCGTCAAGACGGTCAAGCCGGGCAAGTCCAGCCCGCGTGCGGCTGCTGCGGCGCCGAGCCCGCCCCGCGCTGTCCGCGCGTCCACCCGCAGCCCCCGCACCCCCCCGGAGATTCACCATGTCTGACACCGCACACGCCATGACCAAGGTGGACACCGCCTGGCTGCGCATGGACACCGACGTCAACCTGATGATGATCGTCGGCGTCTGGCTGCTGGCGCCGGCGATCCGCTACGACGCACTGTGCGAGCGCATCGGCGAGCGATTGCTGCCGTACCCGCGCTTCCGGGAGCGGGTGGAGCAGGGCGCGCTGGCCTCGCGCTGGGTGCCCGACGACAGCTTCGACCTGGCGCGCCACGTGGTGGTCGAGACGCTGCCGCGCCGGCGCGGTCAGTCCGAGCGCAGCGCGCTGCAGCAGCGCATGGGCGATCTGGCGTCCACCCCGCTGGACCCGGCGCACCCGTTGTGGCAGTTTCACTTCATCGCGCACTACGGCGGCGGCAGCGCGCTGATCTGCCGCCTCCACCACTGCATCGGCGACGGCGTGGCGCTGACCTCGGTGGTGATGTCGATCGCCGACGACGGCGAAACCCCACCGCAGCTGGCGCAGCCCGACACCGACCCACACGCCGACGCACACGCCGATCCGCAAGAGGCACACCTCGGCGACTGGGTGTCCGACAGCCTGCTGCGCCCGCTCACCGGCCTGGCGGTCAAGGCCATCGACCTGTACGGCGAGGCCCTGGCCCAGTCGCTGGCGGCGCTGGAGCATCCGCGCAAGACCTGGCAAGAGGCGCTGGGCCTGCTGCGGCACGGCCGCCATTTGCTGGGCGACCTGGGCGAACTGGCGCTGATGCCCAACGACGCACGCACCTCGCTCAAGGGCCACGGCAACGGCCACAAGGTGATGGCCTGGTGCGAGCCGCTGCCGCTGGCCGACGTGCGCGCGGTGGCCAAGGCGATGGATGCGTCGATCAACGACGTGCTGGTCAGCTGCGTGGCCGGCGCCATCGGGCACTACCTGAAGGACCAGGGCGAACACATCACCGGCCAGGACATCCGCGCGCTGGTGCCGGTGAACCTGCGGCCGCTGGAAGAGGCCTGGCAGTTGGGCAACCGCTTCGGCCTGGTGCCGCTGATGGTGCCGGTGGGCATCGACAACCCGGTAGAGCGACTGGCGGTGGTGCGTGAGCGCATGACCGCGCTCAAACACAGCTTCCAGCCGCTGCTGACCTACGGCATCCTGACGGTGTCGGGTGGGCTGATCCGGCGCGGCCAGCAGGCGCTGTCCAGCCTGTTCCTGGACAAGACCACCGCGGTGATGACCAACGTGCCCGGCCCGCGTACCGCGCTCAAGGTCTGCGGGGCCACGCTCAAGCAGACCATCTTCTGGGTGCCGTCGTCCGGCGACATCGGCCTGGGCGTGAGCATCACGTCCTACGCTGGCGGCGTGCAGTTTGCGCTGGTCACCGACCAGCAGCTGTGCCCGGAGCCCAGCCGCATCATCGACCGCTTTGCGCTGGAGTTCGAGCAACTGCTGCTGCTGACGCTGATGTTGCCCTGGGGCGGCCAGGGCGAGGTCAAACCGGCCTGACGCTGCGGCCGGCGCCCACGCCGACACGCACGCCGACACGCATGCCAACATGCACGCCGGCGGTGTCGACGCTCGGCGTATCCACCCGGCAGCGGCACTGCGCGCAGCGCATGCGCCGACGTCGGGGCGATCCCAACGCGACGCTGTCCAGTGCCTGCCTAACGCAATGCAACCCGGCCCATCAGGATTCGGAGCCGCCGTCCAGCACCACCTTGCCCGACTCGCCCAGCGCGCCGGGCTTTTCGCCGGTGAACACGGCTTTGGCCATCACGAACAACTGGGTCAGTTTGTTCTCGTTCACGTTCCAGTAGTGCGCGTGGCTGACTGTCACCCGCACCAAAGCCAGATCGGGATCATCGACGCCGCCAGGAAACCAGGCTTGGGCGAACTTGGTCCAAAGCGCCTGGCGCTGGGCCTTGTCGTCCACCACCTCGGCGGAACCCGACACTGAAACATAGACATCCTTGCCCGGGTCGCCATAGCTGATGTTGACCTGCGGCTGCTGTTTGAGGTCTTGCATCGTGTCGCCCTTTGCCGACATGAAGAACCACAGCTTGTCGTCCGGCATGGTTTTGTTCTGCGTGGTCATCGGCCGCGAATGCAGGTGGCCGTTGGCGTGGTGCGTGGTGAACATGGCGAACTTGATGCCCTTGATGAGGGGCCAGAGGTGTTGTTCGGCGACGGTGTCTGTAGGCATGGTTGAAGCTTTCTGTGGGGGTTTGTGAAACACGGGCGTCTGCTCATCAGGCGGCGATGGGCAACAGCGGCGCGCCGGCGTTTTGCACTTGCCGCGGCGCCAGGATGCCGCTGCACTTGCATGCCGTCGAGCGCCGATGATTCGCGCCAGGCCCATCGGCGTCTGTACGTTGGCCCACCGAGTTGCATCGACACGAGGGCTTGTCACGCTTCGAGCTGCCAGGTTTGCCTGGCAGCCCGCGGTGCAGGTCAGCGAGAAGCCGGCAGTGGCGGTGCGGGCCCGTTTGCTGCCGTTGTGTCGTCCGGCAACCGGACGGCATCGGGGCGAGACCATCGCTGTTGCAGTGGCGCCGAGCCGGACTCGATGAACAAGCGCCTGATCATCGGGAAGCGCTCTCGAACCTGCCGCTCGACCTGGCCGATCGCAAGCGCCGCGTCGGCGGCATCCGTGCCCGCGTCGAAGTCGAGATCCATCGTCACCAGCACATCGTCGGGCCCGACATACATCGACAGCACGCGCCCCACGTCGCGCACGCCGGGCTGCGCCAAGGCCAGTTCGCGGATGGCCTGCGCGGTCTCCGGGCGGATGCCCTCACCGATGAGCAGCCCCCGCGACTCCCAGGTCAGCAGTGTCGCCACGCCGGCCAGCAGCAGGCCGATGAGCACGGACGCTGCGCCGTCCAGCACGGGCATGTCCAGGCTGTGGCTGAGCGCGATGCCGACCGCTGCGATGGCCAGGCCCGCCAGCGCTGCGGCGTCTTCCGCCAGCACGGTGTAGGTGGTCGGGTCCTTGCTTCGGTGGATAGCCTCCCAGAAAGGCGTGGTGCCCGCCTGCTTCAAGAACAGGCGCAGCGCGATGCCGAAGCTGATGCCCTCGAACACCGCGGCCGCGGCCAGCACCCCATAGTTCCAGGTCGGGTTCCGCATCGGTTCGGGATGCCGCATGTGCTGCACGCCCTCGAAGAAGGACACACCACCCCCGAGGCCGAAGATCAGCACGGCGACGATCAGGCTCCAGAAGTACAGCTCCTTGCCGTGTCCGAACGGATGCTCCGGCGTGGCGGGCCGCTGGCTGAGCCGGATACCCACCAGCAGCAACAGGCCGTTGAAGGTGTCCACGGCAGAGTGCACACCCTCGGACAGCATGGCCGAACTACCGGTGATGCCCGCCACCGTGAACTTGGTGACGGCAATGGCGATGTTGGCACCGATGGCGCCATAGATCGCCAGCTTGGATTCCGCCATGGCAGCGCGGGCTCAGGTCGGCGTCTTGGCGCAACTCATGCCATGCGCCCCAGCGCCCAACGGCCTGCCGCCGCTGCGGCGGCGGTGAGCGCCGTGCCCCAGGCGATGTCGACCAGGGCCAGGCGCAACGGCCAGTCCCGCAGCGTGGCCAGGTTGCTGAGGTCGTAGGTGGCATAGGCAAAGAAGCCGAATAGTGCGCCGGCCATCACCGCACGTGACCAGGGCACGTCGGCCAGCGCTGCAACGCCCCCGGACCAGGCCGCGGGTGCAACGGCAAAGAGCAAGACGCCGGCCGGGTACAGCAGGTAGAAGACGCCACCCGCCACCAGATTGGGTGGGTCTGCCATCAGATGCCCGATGCCGTCGCGGTAGAAGGATTTGGCGATGACACCGAGCCAAACGACATCCAGGGCCAGCATCACCACCGCGGTGGCGGCATAGGCGGCAAGGTACTTCAGCATGTTGGTTTCATCCCGTGTCAAGTGGCTGGCGACGGGGCCCTTTGATGCCGATGGGCATCAAGTGGATTTTGAAGTCTCGTCGCGAAGGACAATCATTTCGCCTGAGACGGTGGGCAAAGTCTGTGCGGCGCGCAACACAGCACGGTGGTGTGGCGCACGCCGGCCCGTCAGGCCGGGTTTTCGGCAGGCCGTCCGGCCTGCTGCGGCAGCATGGCCCGCAAGCGCGGTCTGGCCGGCTCCTCGACAAGCGCGTGGCGGTGGCCTAGGCCCTCAGCGCTCGATGGTCTTGTTCCAGCGGGTGTTCCAGTCCGGCCGGCGCTGGTTGATGGCGTCCCAGTCCAGCGTGATCACCGTCTTCATGTAACCCTTGAAGCGGTCCACCGTGGCTTGCGCTGCGGGCGTGCCGGGCTGGGTCTTGAGGTTGGACGGGATCTGGTTGCCAAACTCCAGCGCCGCGGCCTGGGCTTGCGGCGTCAACAAAAACTCGGCCAGCTTTTGCGCCAGCACCGGGTTGTCGTTGTTGGCGGTCACGCACTCGGCCACCATCAGCAGCACCGAGCCCTCCTTGGGTTGGGCGTATTCCATCGGTATGCCGCGCGCCTTTTGCGTGGCCACGCCGGTGGGCGTGAGCGGGAAGATCGCCGCCTCGCCGGTCTGCACCATCTCCGACAACTTGGCCGAGCTGGGGATGTACTCCAGCACGTTGGGGCCGATGGTGCTGGCCCATTTGCTGAAGCCGGGCTCGACGTTGTCGTCGCGGCCGCCCTGGGTGCGGTTGAACATCAAAAAGCCGTGCAGCCCGAAGCTGCTGGACGGCAGCGACTGGAACACCACCTTGCCCTTGTACTTGGGGTCGGCAAAGTCAAGCCACGAGGTGGGCGCGGCCCATTTTTTCTCGTCGAACAGCTTCTTGTTGTAGCCGATGCCGGTCATGCCGACGTTGACACCCGCGGCCATGTCGCCGGCCATGCGGGCGCTGGGGTACAGGTCCTTCAGCGTGGGCGAATCGGTCAGCTTGCTGCACAGCCCCAGCTTGATGGCCCGCACCATCACGCCGTCGTCCAGGAACATCACGTGCACCGGCGGACGCTCTTTGCTGGCCTGCACCTTGGCCAGGATGTCCGACGAGGTGCCGGGCACCACCACGACCCGGACACCGTGGATGCGCTCGAAGGCCGGGAACACATAGCGGGTGTACGAGCGCTCCATGTCGCCCCCGTTCATGCCGATGTAGAGCGTCTTGT
>JBBRZR010000025.1:0-22292 GCA_038236495.1 Burkholderiales bacterium | reverse complement strand
GCCGGCTACCCGAACCGCGGCAATCCGATCCTGGGCCTGGTCAAGGGCGTGCCGCACATCGACGGCGACCCGACCCAGCTGACGCTGGACAAAAGCGGTCTGCCGTTCACCACACTGGGCTATGCCAACGGCCCGGGCTACCGCGGCGGGCAACGGCCCGACCTGAGCAGCGTAGACACCACGGCGCTGAACTTTCTGCAAGAGGCCACTGTGCCGCTGTCCAGCGAAACCCACGGCGGCGAGGACGTGGGCGTCTGGGCGCGTGGCCCCAAGGCCTACCTGGTGCGCGGCAGCATGGAGCAAAACTGGATCTTCCATGTGATGCGCGAGGCCTTCGGGTTCTAGGCGGCCGGGGCGGTGCACAACTCTGCGGTGGTTCGTTTGACCCTCATCGCCGCCGCGCTGGTGGCGGCAGCCGTCAGCCCATCCGTCTTGTCCCAGCCCGCAACGGCTACACCGCTGGGTGCAATAAGCACGCTGCCCGGCGCCACATCCGAGACCACCGCACCGGACCTGGCCGCGCGCTTCCGGGTGACCTGGACCCCCCGCGGCCGGCCTGCGCAGGTCCAGCAGTGGCAGCTGCAGCGCTCGGCCAACGAGATCAGCTGGATCAAGGGCGGCGGCCGCGAGGACATTTGGCGGCTTGATGCCAGCGGCATCCGCCTGGAGCGTGTGCTGCGCCGCGACCGCCATGTGATCGACTACAGCGCCGGCGAGCTGCGCACGCTGGGCGTGCTGGCCGATTGGCGCGCGCTGGGCAGCCTGTTGGCCGAAGCCGACCTGGCCCGGTTGCAGCGCCTGCCCGAGCACCGGCCCGGCGCATGGCCCCACTACCGCGGCGACCTGGACAGCGAACAGGTCGACCTGCGCTGGGACCCGGTGGCCAAGCTGCCGGTGCAGCTGCTGCGCCACGGCAAAACCGGCCAGGTGCTCTACCAGCGCTTGGCGCTGCGCGACAACGCGCCGGCCGACTGGCCCCGGGCCGGCGCCGGCACCGAGGACTTCCAGCGCCTGGACGCCGCCGACTTCGGCGACATGGATTACAACCCGGTGGTACGCCAGGAAGAGGCCCGCGACGCGCTGGCAGGCTGGCGCAAGCCGCACCCGCATTGACGAACACCGGCACGCACTGACGCACAATACCGGCAGGTTTTGCCGGGCTTGCAAGCCACACGCCCGCCCACTGCCCGCCCCTGTTGCCCCCATGAAATGCGCCGTCATCACCGACCTGCATGCCAACCGCGAAGCGGTCGAGGCGGTGCTTGACCACGCCCGCAGCCAGGGCGCCGAGCGCTGGGTGCTGCTGGGTGACTTTGTCGGCTACGGCGCCGACCCGGGCTGGGTGGTGGACCAGGTGCGCACGCTGGTGCGCCAGGGCGCCATCGTCGTGATGGGCAATCATGACCAGGCGGTGGTGCGCGGCTCAGCACCCGGCATGCGGGCCGACGCCCGCTATGTGATCGAGTGGACACGCGCCCAGCTCGACGCCGGCCAGCTCGACTTTCTGGCCAGCCTGCCGATGACCCAGCGCCACGGCGACCAGTTCTATGTGCACGCCAACGCCTGGGCGCCGGCCGGCTGGGAGTACATCGTCGGCCGCGCCGAGGCGGTGCGCAGCCTGCACGCCACCGATTGCCGCTACACCTTCTGCGGCCACATGCACGAACCCAAGCTGTTCCACCTGTCCAGCATCGGCAAGGCGGGCGACTTCGTGCCCACGCCCGGCGTGGCCATCCCGCTGCCGCCACACCGGCAATGGCTGGTGATCCCGGGGTCAGTCGGCCAGCCGCGTGACGGCAACCCGGCGGCCTGCTACGCGATGTTCGACGACGACAGCCACGACCTGTGCTTCCACCGCGTGCCTTACGACTTCGAGACCGCCGGCGCCAAGATCCTGGCCGCCGACCTGCCGCAGCGCCTGGCCAGCCGACTCGAAGACGGCCACTGAAGCGTGGACTCCAAGCTTTACAGCAACACGCTGGGCTACACCGGCTCGGGCGGCCAGAACGCGCCGACCTTGCTGGCACCCGGCATGGTGATCGATCGCTTCCGGCTTGAAGAAAAACTGCATGTCGGCGGCATGGCCCACCTCTGGCGGGTCAGCGAGGTCAACCACTCGGGGGATTCGCGCCTGCCGCTGATCATGAAGGTGCCGCGCATCAAGGGCGGCGAGGACCCGGCCACCATCGTCGGCTTCGAGGTCGAGCAGATGATCATGCCGATGCTCAGCGGGCCGCACGTGCCCAAGTTCATCGCCAAGGGCGACTTCACCCGCCAGCCCTACATCGTGATGGAGGCGATCGAGGGTGTGTCGCTGCGCGCCCGGCTGGACGAAGCGCCGCTGGCGCTGGACGAGGTGATCGAGATCGGCTCGCGCGTGGCCACCGCGCTGCACGACCTGCACCGCCAGCACCTGGTGCACCTGGACGTCAAGCCCAGCAACATCCTGTTCCGGCCCGACGGCACGGCCGTGCTGGTGGACTTCGGCCTGTCGCGCCACGACCACCTGCCCGACCTGCTGGACGAAGAGTTCACGCTGCCGATGGGCACCGGGCCCTACATGTCGCCCGAGCAGGTGCAGTTCGTGCGCAACGACCCGCGCAGCGACCTGTTTGCACTGGGCGTGATGCTCTACCACTTCAGCACCGGCGAGCGCCCATTTGGCCAACCCGACAGCGTGCGTGGCCTGCGCCGCCGGCTGTATGTAGACCCAGTGCCGCCGCGCACCCTGCGCAAGGATTGCCCACCCTGGCTGCAGGAGGTGATCCTGAAATGCCTGGAGGTGCAGCCCGAGCGCCGCTACCAGACCGCCGGCCAGCTGGCCGCCGACCTGCAGGCGCCCGGCCAGATCGTGTTGACGCGGCGCGCCGAGCGGCTGCAGCGCAGCGGCACGGTCAAGACCTTCAAGCGCTGGTTTTTTGCGCTGGGTGCCGAGCCCGGCCAGGACCGCGCCGGCGTGACCGAGCGGCTGGACCGCAGCCCGATCATCATGGCCGCAGTCGACATCGACCATGCCACCACCGAGCTGCTGCAGCAGTTGCGCGAGACCGTGCGCCGCCTGGTGCTGACCGAACCCGGCGCCCGGCTGGCCTGCGTCAGCGTGATGAAGATTGCCCGCATCGGCCTGGACGATCTGGTCGATGAGCAAGGCCGCAGCCGGCATGTCAAGCAGCTGGTGGCCCTCAAGCATTGGGCGCGGCCGATCAGCAAGGCACTGGACCTGGACGAAGGGCGGTTGACCTTCCATGTGCTGGAGGCCGGCGACGTGGCCAACGCGCTGATCGACTTTGCCCAGCGCAACCAGGCCGACCACCTGGTGATGGGTGCCCGCGACACGACCACCCTGCGCCGCCTGCTGGGCAGCGTGTCGTCCCAGGTGGTGGCGCAGGCCGGCTGCACGGTCACGGTGGTGCGGGCGGCGGGCCGGGCCGGGGCCGTGCCGGCCCCTGCCGCGCCGGCGGCGCTGACGCTCAGGGCCGGCCCGGGTGCGCCGCCTGCTGGGTCAGGCGACTGATCACCAGCACGGCCTGGGTGCGCGAGGACACGCCCAGCGCCCGCAACACCGCCGCGACATGGTCCTTGACCGTGTCCACCGAGACATTGAGTTCACGCGCGATCAGCTTGTTGGGCAAGCCCTTCAGCAGCAGCGTCAGCACATCGGTCTGGCGCGGTGTCAGGCCCAGACCGGCCATGCCGGCGCGGCTGTCGGCGGCCACGACCAGCCCCACGCCAGGGGCCGGGGGCGACGCCGTTTCGGGCATCGGCCGCATCACTGCGGGCTCGGTGTCGGCCACATCGCGGCCGGCCTGCCAGCGTGCCGGCTGCCGGCTGGCGGCCTCGTCGGCGGCCGCGGCCGCTGCGGCCAGGTTCATGCCGGGCAGGCGCGCCAGCCCCAGCAGCGCCGGCGGGATGTAGACACCGCCGGCCAGCATCAGCGCCAGCGCCTCGGTCAGCTCGCGGGTGGGTGAGCACTTCGAGACAAAACCCATCGCACCCATGTCGATCACCCGCACCATGTCGGCCAGGCGCTCGGTGCCCGACACCACCACCACCGGCAACGCGGGGTAGCGCTCGCGCAAGTCGGCCAGCACCGCAAAACCGTCCACGCCCTGACCCAGGCTCAAGTCCAGCAGCAGCAGTTCGACGCCAGGGTCTGCCGCCAGCAGCGCAAAGGCGTCTTGCGGGTTCTCGGCCGCGAGCACCGGGATGCCCGGGTCCAGCGTCTGGATGATGTGTTGCAGTGCCGACAGGATCAGCGGGTGGTCGTCGAGCAGCAGCACTTTCATGGGTCCCCCTCGTGTCGGTGTTGCCGGGTACTGCGCTCGTGCGCAGGCACTGGCCGAAAACCTGGCCGCTCAGGTGAAGCGCCGGGATACCGCCTCGGCCACACACACGGGTTTGGCCGAGCCTTCGCGCTCGATGCTGATCTCCATCGTCAGCTGGGCGCCGCCCTCGATGGGCTCGTAGGCCTTGAGCCGGATCTGGCCGCGCAGCCGGCTGCCCACCGTCACCGGCGCCATGAAGCGCACCCGGTTCAGGCCGTAGTTGACGCCCATCTTGACGTCATCAACCTGCATCGCGCTGGCGGCCAGCTCGGGCACCAGCGACAGCGTCAAGAAGCCGTGCGCGATGGTGGTGCCAAACGGCCCGGCCGCTGCCCGCACCGGATCGACGTGGATCCACTGGTGATCGCCGGTAGCCTCGGCAAACAGGTCGATGCGGCGCTGGTCTACCGTCAGCCAGGGGCTGGTGGCCAGGTGCTCACCCACCCGGGACTGCAGCGAGGCCAGGCTGGCAAAGTGCACCGGCGCGGTGGCTGCCGACGGTGCGGTGGATGCAGCGGCGGAAGCAGAAGTGTGGTCGGTCATGTGTTGAGCCATTGGGTCAGGGGAAGCCATTGCGCCAGGTCACGCTCGACCCGGCCGGGGGCCACGTCGAACAAGGTCAGGCCGCGGGCGGCGAGGTGCACATAGTTCTGGGTGTCGCGCAGCGACGTGATCGGCGGCTGCTGCAGCACCTTGAGAAACTCATGGAGGTGATCGGTTGCGTGGGTGTGCTCTTTCACCCGCATCGCCACCAGGCCCAGCGTCACCCGGTCGGCGCGCCGATGGGCCCGCAGCAGCTGCAAAAAGGCATGGGTGGCGGCCATGTCGAACGGGCTGGGCTGCAACGGGATCAGCAGCCGGTCGGCCAGTTTCATCACCGCATCCAGCCGCTTGCCGTGCAGGCCGGCGGGGGTGTCGAGCACCAGGTGGGTCGTGCCTTTGGGCGGACGCAGCAACTCGCCGTCCAGCGTGTCCCAGCCGCGGATCACCGGCAGCTGCGGCGGCCGCAGCGCCAGCCACTGGCGCGCACTCTGCTGGCGGTCCACATCGCCCAGCATCACGGCATGGCCCTGGTGGGCCAGCCAGCCCGCAATGTGGGTGGCCAGGGTACTTTTGCCAACACCCCCCTTGGGGTTGGCCACCACGATGACAGGCATGGCTGCCGTTCCTGTTCAGTTGACGGATTGCTGATATGTTACGAGAGCCTCACCCCCGCCCGCCCCCGACAAACCCCCGCCATGCCGCGCATCCTGGTCCTGCTTGCCCACCCCCAATTGGAGAGTTCGCGCGTGGGCCGGGCCCTGGCCAACGCGGCACAGGCGGCGTCCACAGCGCCGGATCACATCGAAGTGCGCGACCTGTATGCCCGCTACCCCGACTACCTGATCGACGTCGCCGCCGAGCAGGCCGCGCTGGCCGACGCGCGGTTGCTGGTCTGGTTGCACCCGGTGCACTGGTACGGCATGCCGCCGCTGATGAAGCTGTGGCTGGACGAGGTGTTTGCCTTCGGCTGGGCCTACGGGCCGGGTGGCGATGCGCTGCGTGGCAGGGATTTGTGGCTGGCCACGTCCACCGGCGGGCCCGCGTCGTCCTACCGGGGCGACGGCTACAACCGCTACTTCTTCGACGCATTCCTGCCGCCTTACGAGCAGACCGCCAACCTGGCCGGCCTGCGCTTTCTGCCGCCGCTGGTGCTGCATGCGGCGCACCGGGTGGGCGAGGCCGACATCCAGGCCCACGCGGCACTGTTTGCGCAGCGCCTGGCCAGCTACCCGCACTGGCCCGAGCTGGACGACCTGGCGGCCGGCGCCGCCTGCGACGTGCCGGCCGACGCCCGGCCGACAGACTGAAAAACCAAAAAAGATGGAACACGGCGATTGGCTGAGTCTCAGCCTGGTCTACCTGGGTGCTGCGGTGCTGGCGGTACCGCTGGCGCGGCTGCTGGGCCTGGGCGCAATCATCGGCTACCTGGCGGCCGGCATCGTGATCGGCCCCTGGGGCCTTCAATTGGTGACCGAGCCTGCCACCATGCTGCACATCGCCGAGTTCGGCGTGGTGCTGATGTTGTTCCTGGTCGGGCTGGAGCTGGAGCCGCGCCGGCTGTGGGCCATGCGCCGGCCGATCTTCGGCGGCGGCAGCGTGCAGCTGCTGGGCTCGGCCGCGCTGATGACCGGGGTGGGCGTGGCCGCCGGCCTGGCCTGGCCGCTGGCGTTGCTGGCCGGGTTGGGGCTGGCGATGTCGTCCACCGCGATCGGCCTGGGTGCGCTGGCCGAGCGCAACCTGATGGCCACGGCGTCGGGCCAGAACGTGCTGTCGGTGGCGCTGCTGCAGGACATGGCCGCCATCCCCGTGCTGGCGCTGGTGCCGCTGCTGGCGGTGGGGGCGTCCGCCCAACACGCCGAGGGCAGCGCGTGGCTGGCGGCGGCCAAGGCCTTTGGCGTGATCGCGGCCATCATCTTTGGCGGCCGGCTGCTGCTGCGCCCGGCGCTGCGCTGGATCGCCCGCAGCGACACGCCCGAGATCTTCACCGCCGCCGCGCTGCTGCTGGTGGTGGCCACCGCCTCGCTGATGCAGTCGGTGGGCCTGAGCATGGCGCTGGGCGCCTTCCTGGCCGGCGTGCTGCTGGCCGAGAGTGAATACCGGCGCGCCCTCGAGACCGACCTGGAGCCCTTCAAGGGCCTGTTGCTGGGGCTGTTTTTCATCGCCGTGGGCATGAGCATCGACTTTGCCGTGGTGCTGGCCCACCCCGGGCTGATGGCCGCGGTGGTGCTGGGGTTTCTGGCGCTCAAGGCGCTGGTGCTGTGGGGCCTGGCGCGGCGGGTGGGCCTGCCACTGGTCGAGCGGCCGGTCTATGTCATCTTGCTGGCGCAGGGCGGCGAGTTCGGTTTTGTGGTGTTCCAGGCGGCGCAGCAGGCCGGGGTGATGGACGCCCAGACCTCGTCTTTTCTGGTGGCGTCGGTGGCGGTGTCGATGTTGCTGACGCCCTTGCTGCTGCTGATCGCCGACCGCTGGTGGGTGCCCGCCCTGGCCAGGCGCGCCGGCCGCAGCGGCGCGGCCCAACCGGCCGAGCTGAGCGAGCCGCAGGCCGCACCGGTGATCATTGCCGGCTTTGGCCGCTACGGCCAGGTGGTGGGCCGGCTGCTCAACGCCAGCGGCCTGTCGGCCACCGTGCTGGAGCACGACGCCGAGCAGGTCGAGGCGGTGCGCAAGTTCGGCTCACGGGTGTTTTATGGCGACGCCACCCGGCTGGACCTGCTGCGCACCGCCGGCGCCGCCGAGGCCCGCGTGCTGGTGCTGGCGATCGACGACGTGGCGCAAAGCGTGACCGTGGCCAAGCTGGTCAAGCAGCACTTCCCCAACCTGACGATCGTGGCGCGGGCGCGCAACGTCACCCACTATGCGCAGCTGCGCCAGCTGGGTATCGAATCCGTAGAGCGCGAGACCTTGGACGCTGCGCTGATGAGCGGCCGCCGGGTGCTGGAGCTGATGGGCTGGCAGGCCCACACCGCACGCAACCAGGCGCTGCGCTACCGCCAGCACACCATCGATCTGCTGGAGCAGATGGCGCCGCACATCGGCGATCAACAAGCCCTGATCGCGGTGGCCAAACAGGGCCGCGAGCAGCTGGAGTTGATGTGGGCGCAAGAGAGGTTGCAGCAAACCGCGCAGCGCAACCGGCAGGGCTGGCACGGCGAGCCGCCGGCGACTCAGGCCGAGGCCAACCCCAAAACCTCAACCGACACCGCGGCCGGCGCCGCTACCAAGCCCGGCTGAGCGGCCCGGCTCACACCAGGCTGCAGGCCTGGTCGAAGCTCAGCCGCGGGCTGCGCGGAAAGACCTTGGACGGATCGCCCGTGCCCAGCGTGCAGAGAAAGTTGGTCTTGACAGTGCTGCCGGCCCAAAAATCCGCATCGACCTTGGCCGCATCGAAGCCGCTCATCGGCCCGCAGTCCAGTCCCAGCGCCCGCGCCGCCAGGATCAGATAGCCGCCTTGCAGGCTGGAATTGCGCATCGCCGTGGCCTGGATGGACGCCTCGTTGCCGACAAACCAGGCGCGGGCGTCCGCATGCGGAAACAGAAATGGCAACTGCTCGTAAAACGCCATGTCCATGCCGATGATCACCGTCACCGGCGCCTGCTTGACCTTGGCTTGGTTGGCCGCCGACACACAGGCAACCAGCTGGGCCTTGGCCTCGGCGGTGCGCACAAACTTGAAGCGCGCCGGGCAGCTGTTGGCCGCCGTCGGGCCAAACTTGAGCAGGTCGTACAGCGCGTGCAACTGCGCGTCGGGCACCGGCACATCGAGGTAGCCGTTCTGGGTGCGGGCATCGGTGAACAGCTGGGCAGTGGTCAGGGTCGTCGAGGTCATGGGTCGGGTCTGGAGTTATCGGGAACGGACGACAATTGTCGGATGTTCCAACCCTCACAGCACGACGTCAGGCGATTCTTCTGCGAAACCTGGCGCAAGCAGCGCGACGCCCTGCCGCTGACCCCGATGGAAGCGATCGCTGCCGACTGGGTCAGCGAGCATCCCGAGTACGCCGCCGACCTGTCGGACGAGGCCGCCGCGCTGGCCGCCAGCTACACCGTGGAGGACGGCCGCAGCAACCCTTTTTTGCACCTGTCCATGCACCTGTCGATCGCCGAGCAATGCGGCATCGACCAGCCCACCGGCATCCGCCAGGCCGTGGCCCTGCTGGCGGCCCGCCGCAACAGCCTGCACAGCGCCCACCACGAGGTGATGGAATGCCTGGGCGAGATGATCTGGACCAGCCAGCGCAGCGGCCTGCCACCGGACGGCCCCGCCTACATCGAGGCAGTGCGGCAGCGCGCCACGCGTTGACGCCCTGGCGGCAGACCGCTGACGCCTGACATCCCCGTGGCCCGCCCGATGGCACGCTTGTTGCACCGCAACCGCGATACTTCCCCACCCGCCGGATGCCGGCCCGCATGAAGCCCACCATGACCTCACCGCCCACCCTCGAAACCCTGACCCAGTCCAAGATTCACCTGATCGGTGGCGAAAAAGGCGGTGTCGGCAAGTCGATGGTCGCGCGCCTGCTGGCGCAGTACTTCATCGACCACGAGATGCCGTTTGTCGGCTTCGACACCGACCGCTCGCACGGCGCGCTGCTGCGCTACTACGCCGGCTACGCCTCGCCGGTGCTGGCCGACCGCTACGAGGCGCTGGACGCCATCGTCGAGAGCGCTGCCGAGCAGCCCGGCCGGCGGGTGCTGGTGGACCTGGCGGCCCAGACCCACGGCCCGCTGGTGCAATGGATGGAGGACTCGGGCGTGCTGGACCTGGCCGATGTCAACGGCATGGTGGTGTACTACTGGCATGTGATGGACAACGGCCGCGATTCGGTGGACCTGCTGGCCAAGCTGCTGAACCAGTTCGGCGCCCGGCTGCGCTATGTGCTGGTGCGCAACCAGCTGCGCGGCGATGATTTTTCGCAGCTCGACAAATCGGGCGAGCAGGCCCGGGCGCTGGCCTTTGGCGGCCAGGTGATCACGCTCAAGCACCTGCACGACCCGGTGGTCAACAAGATCGACGCGGCCAACGCCAGCTTCTGGGCGGCCCGCAACAACAGCGGCAAGGACGGCGCCGGCCTGGGGCTGATGGAGCGCCAACGCCTGAAGATGTGGTTGAACCACGCGATGGCCGAGATCGACCGCGTGCCGGTGTAGGCCAGGCGCCGATGGCCGGCCCGCCCGGCGGCGCGCGGGTGGGTGGTTCAGGGCCTGGCCACTGATGCCGGGCCATTCACCGCCGGATCAACTCGGGACTGACCTCAACCGGGTGCCCGCAGCAGCCGCAACACCGCCAATGCCTGCTCGTGCTCGAAGCCGTCCAGCGCGGCGGCCAGCGGGTCGATGCGGGCGCCATACTGCTGGCGCAGCGGCCCCTGCACACGGCGGAACAGCTCGCCGGACTGGAAGTCACCCACCGCCAGCATCACCTCCAGCTGGTCCAGCAGCCACGGGTGACACACCAGTGCGGTGGCCGCGTCAAGCGCGGCGGCGGCGGCGGCAGCCGTGGCCGCCGCAGCGACCGGCGGCAGCCGCCCATCGGCGCCATCACCGCCTTGCCCGATGCTCAGCACCAGGCGCTCGATGGTCTGCACCAACGCCTGCCAGCCCGCCACCACGGCGGGCAGGGCGGCGCCCCGGGTCAATGCGGTTTCGATCACCTGCGCCTGCTGCGCCAGGGCCGTGGCGCCGATGGCGCCGGCCGCACCCCGCACCGAATGCGCCGCCTCGCGCAGGGCGGTTGCGTCGCCCTGCCCTGCCAGATCCTGCAAGCGGGGCAACAAGCCGCTGTAGTGCAGCGCAAACTGCCGCAACAAGCGGGGGAAGTAGGCGACATTGCCGCCGAGCTGCCGGATCGCCAGCGCGGGGTCGATGCCGGCAATGACCGGCAGGCCCGCAAGCGCCGCGCTTGTCGCCGCGCTTGTTGCCGCGGACAGGCCTGCCGGTGGCGACGGGAGGGGCACCTCCGTTGACGCCCTGGGCGGCACTTCGGGCAACACGCCGGGCTGCACCGCACCGGCCCCGGCCGCTGGCCGCTCGACCGACAGCCAGCGCAGCAGCGCCGAGAACAAGGCCACCGGATCGACCGGCTTGGCCACGAAGGCGTGCATGCCGGCGGCCAGGCAGGCGGCGCGGTCGTCGCTGTAGGCGTTGGCGGTCATGGCCAGGATCGGCATGTCGCCGCCCCGGGGCATGGCGCGGATGCGGCGGGTGGCCTCCAGGCCGTCCATCTCGGGCATCAGCATGTCCATCAGGATCAGGTCATAGGCCTGCAGCTGAACCCGCTGCACCGCGTCCAGGCCGTTGTCGGCCACGTCCACGTCCAGTCCAACCGATTGCAGCAGCGCCAGCGCCACCGTCTGGTTCACCAGGTTGTCTTCAACCAGCAGCAGGCGCTTGTGCTGGCCCAGCTGGCGCAGGCGCTGCTCGACCTCAGCCGGGTCGTCGGCTGCCCCGTGGGGCGCCCGCAGGCCCGATTCACCGGGCAGCGCCAGGCCTTCGTCCAGCCAGACGGTGAAGCTGAACTCGCTGCCCTGGCCCGGCGTGCTGGCCACGGCCATCTCACCGTGCATCAGCGTCACCAGGTGCCGGGTGATGGCCAGGCCCAGCCCGGTGCCGCCAAAACGCCGGCTCAAACTGGTGTCGGCCTGCATAAACGGCTCGAAGACCAGGCCCAGCTTGGCCGGGGCTATGCCGATGCCGGTGTCCAGCACGGCAAAACGCAGTTGCAGGCGCTCGGCCGCGGTGCCGTCGGGCCGCAACGCGCCCTGGCCGGCTTGCCGGCCCAGCAACTTGGCGCGCAGCGTGATGCTGCCCTGCGGCGTGAACTTGACCGCATTGCTCAGCAGGTTGAGCAGCGCCTGGGACAACCGCGCCGGGTCGCCGCACAGCGCGTCGGGCACGTGGTCGGTATCGACCTGCAGCACCAGGCCCTTGTCGCGCGCCTGTTCGGCCACCAGGCCGAAGGTGTGCGCCAGCAAGGCCTGGAGCGAGAAGTCGATGCGCTCCAGCTCCAGCTTGCCGGCCTCGATCTTGGACAGGTCCAGGATGTCGTTGATGATCTGCAGCAGGTGGCCGGCGGCACTGCCGATGCCGGCCAGGCGCTCATGCTGCCGTGCGTCCTGCGTTTCTCGGCGCAGCAGGTGGGTCAGGCCCAGGATGGCGTTCATCGGGGTGCGGATCTCGTGGCTCATGTTGGCCAGAAAGGCGCTCTTGGCCCGGTTGGCCGCATCGGCCTGGTCACGCGCCGTTGCCAGCTCGGCATTGAGCTGCTGCAGCTGTGCGGTGCGCTGGTCTACCCGGTGCTGCAGGTCCTGGCGGTGCTGCTCCAGCTGCTCGGCCAGTTGCTGGCTGTGCTGCAGCTCTTGCCTCAGCATCGCCTGGCTGCGGGCACGCTCGCCGATGTCGGTCAGCGTGACACGCAACGCGCCACCGTCGTCTGCGGTGGCCATCGGCAGCACTTCCAGCTGGGCCGGCAGCGCCTGGCTGCTGCCGGTCAGCATGTCGAGCTCGATGCTGCCGGGCTCACCGGTCTGGCGCCGCGCCAGCGCAAAGCGGTGCCAGCGGTCGATGTCGGCTTGCGCCACATGGCGCACAAAGCGGCCGCCCAGCAGCGCGGCGCGCTCTATGCCCAGCTGCGCTGCGCCGGTCAGGTTCAGCGCGGTGATCAGGCCGTGTGCGCTGAGCGAGAAATAGCCCACCGGCGCAAAGTCGTACAGGTCCTGGTAGCGGTCCCGCGCCAGCTCCATCGCCTGCTGGGTGCGCTGCAGCTCGTCGTTCTGCATCTCCAGCTCGACGCGGTGCACCTGCAGCTCGTGCGCCAGGTGCAGCAGGGCCTCGCCAGGCGCGGCATCGACGGCTGCTGCACCGGTTGGCGCGGACGGCTGCGGCGGTGGGCCGGCCGGGGGCGTTGCGGGTGCTGCGCTCATGCGTTGTCCTTGGGCGTGGGCTCGTCGTCCAGCATCAGCAGCACCAGCGGAGATTCACCGTTGGCCTCGACGATGCGGCGAGCGCTCAGCCACACCTGCCGTTGGGCCGCATCGGCCAGGCCCAGCAGCAGCGGCACTTGCTCGAAGCTGCGCTCGGCGGGCAGGCGCACCTCCAGCAGCTGGTGCAGCGCCGGCAGGTCCCAGGCGCCGTCGCCGATGTCGAAGATGCGCCGGCCGACGGTGCTGGCCAGCGTGCCGCCAAACGACGCCAGAAACGTCCGGTTGGCCGACAGCACCTGCAGCCTGCCGTCCAGCACCATCAGCGGCTGGCGCACGGTGTCCACCACCGCCTCGGCCAGCTTGAGTGCCTTGCGGGTGGCGATCTGCTTGACCCGTTCGGTGATGTCGGCAAAGGTCATCACCACGCCGTCGATGACGTTGTCCACCGTGCGGTAGGGCCGGATGCGCGCCAGGTACCAGACGCCTGCGTCGGTGACGATCTCGCGCTCGATCGGCACCAGCGTGTCGAGCACGCTTTGGGCGTCGGCCAGCAGGTCGTCGCCCTGCACCGCGCCGCGGATGTCGGCCAGCGGCCGGCCCACGTCGCTGGGCACCAGCCGGTAGACCTGGGTGGCATCGCGGGTAAAGCGCCGGATCATCAGGTGGCTGTCCAGAAAGACCGTGCCCAGCCGGATGTTCTCCAGCAGGTTCTTCATGTCGTCCTGCATCGCCGCCATCTGCTCGACCTTGGTCTGCAGCTCGGCGTTGACGGTGATCAGCTCCTCGTTGACCGACTGCAACTCCTCCCTGGACGTCTCCATCTCCTCGTTGGTGGACTGCAGCTCCTCGTTGGTGGACTGCATTTCCTCGTTGGTCGATTTGAGCTCTTCGTTGGACGCCTGCTGCTCCTCCAGCATCGCGCTCAGGCCCTCGCGGGCATAGGCCAGCTCGCGCTCCAGATCGATCAGGTTCTGGGCCTGCGCCGACACGCCGGCGCGGCGCTTGGGCAGCGGCCGCGGCGCAGGTCCGTCGGGGCGGTCCTGAAAACTGACCAGCAACATGCCGAGCGGCGCGTTGGGTTCGGCCAGCGGCCGCACGCTCAGGCTCACCGGCAGGGCCTGGCCATCGGCCTGCACCTGCAACGCCTGGTTCAGCGTGGCCACCCCCTGGCCGGCCTGGCGCAGGGCCTCGCGCAGCGCCAGCTGCAGGCCATCGCGCGCCATGTCCACCAGGTTGTGCGACGGATGGCCGGGCGCCGGGCGCAGATAGCGGCCGCATTCACCGTGCACATACTGCAGCTTGCCCTGCAGGTCGGTGACCACGGCCGCCGGCGCAAACACCTGCAGCAGCGCGCGCTTGGCCAGGTCGGCGATCTGCAGCTCGCGCGGGCGGCGGCTGGCCGGCACCGGGGCACCGAGGTCGGCTGTGCCGGTCCAGGTCGGCTCGCTGCGCGGCACGCTGCGGCTTGCGCCCAGCGCCGGCCTGGCGCGGTAGAGCTTCCATTTGCGGCTGATCGGCTCGAACAGGTCGGTGTGCGCGCCCACGCTCTCGGACGGCGACAGCATCAGCGTGCCACCGGGCTTGATGGCGTAGTGGAACGACCGTATCAGACGGTCCTGCAACTCGGGCTGCAGGTAGATCAGCAGGTTGCGGCAGCTCAGCAGGTCGAGCCGGGTGAACGGCGGGTCACGGGTGACACTTTGCACCGCAAACACCACCATCTCACGGATTTCTTTCTTGATGCGGTAGCCCTTGTCCTCGCGCAGAAAGTAGCGGCGCAGGCGCTCGGGCGTCAGGTCTTGCGCGATGTTGGTCGGATACATCCCGGCCCGCGCAGTGCTGATGGCGTCGTCGTCCAGGTCGGTGGCGTAGAGCTGGACCTTGAACTCGGTGTGGGTGGCGTCCATCAGCTCACGCAGCAGGATGGCGATGCTGTAGGCCTCTTCGCCGGTGGCGCAGCCGGCCACCCAGATGCGCAGCACGTCACCGTCGATCTTGGCCGCCAGCAGGTCCATCAGCACCTCGGCCTTGAGCGCGGCAAAGGCCTGCGGATCACGGAAGAAGCTGGTGACGTTGATCAGCAACTCGCGGAACAAGGTCTGCAGCTCGACCGGGTTCGCTTTGAGGTAGCGGGCGTAGGTCTCGGCGTCCTCGATGCCGTGCAGGGTCATGCGGCGCTCGATGCGGCGGCCGACGGTGCTGATCTTGTAGAGCGAAAAGTCGTGCCCGGTGGCGGCGCGCAGCAGCATCAGGATGCGGTTCAGGCCGGTCGAGGGCGCACGCTTGGCCGCGGCGGGCAGGTGGGCAGCGCTGCGGAAGGCCTCGAGCAGCGCGCGCGGCATCGCGTCCGGTGCCAGCACGCGGTTGGCGTAACCGGCGGCGATGGCGCTGGACGGCATGCCGTCGTAGCGGGCGCTGGCCGGGTCTTGCACCAGGCACAGCCCGCCGGCACCAAAAATGGCGCGCAAGCCCAGCGTGCCGTCGCTGCCGGTGCCCGACAAGATGATGCCCACGGCGTGTTCGGCCTGGTCCTCGGCCAGCGAGCGCAAGAAGGCATCGACAGGCAGGCGCTGGCCACGGGGCTCGGTCGGCTCGCTGAGTTGCAACAGGCCGTGGAAGATCACCATGTCGCGGTTGGGCGGGATGACGTAGACGTGATTGGCCTCGGCCGGCATGTGGTCTTGCACCTCCAGCACCGGCAGCCGGCTGCTGCGCTGCAGGATCTCGGTCAGGATGCTGGGGTGGCTGGGGTCCAGGTGCTGCACCACGACAAAGGCCATGCCGGTACCGTCCGGCACGGCGCGCAGGAACTGCTCCAGTGCCTCCAGCCCGCCGGCAGAGGCGCCCAGGCCGATGATCGGGAAGCGCAGCGGGGCGATGGGGGCGGGCGGCGGCGGGGCGGCCGGCGTGGCGGTGGCGGGCGACGCCAGCGGGGCAGCTTGGCTTGCAGCGCCGGGGGCCTGCGGTGCGGCCGATTGTCGGGACGGCATGCGAGGGTCCTGTACGTCAGGTGCGGCCGGCGGGTAAGGGGGGTCTGGCGGATGCGAGAACCTGCCCGCTTCACCCGCCCAGATGAAGGTGCATCCCAACCGAATTTATCATCCCACACTCGGGCGGCACAGCGGCGACGGTCTCGCGCCGCGCACGGCCTGCAACGTTGATATTCGTCAGGTTCAGGCAATCGGGCTGGCTTTTCGAGGGGCTGCTGGCACAGCAGGCCATCCCGTGGCACAGCGCTTGCGTCCGCCCACGGTGACAACCCGCAGCGGCCGACACCAGCCGCTGCCGCAAAATCAGGCCGCCATGGAACTCACCCCCCGCGAAAAAGACAAGCTGCTGATCTTCACCGCCGCGCTGCTCGCGGAGCGCCGCAAGGCCCGCGGGCTCAAGCTCAACTACCCCGAGGCGGTGGCGCTGATCAGCGCGGCCATCATGGAGGGCGCACGCGACGGCAAGACCGTGGCCGCGCTGATGAGTGACGGCAAGACGGTGCTGACGCGTGACGATGTGATGGACGGCATCGCCGAGATGATCCCCGAGCTGCAGGTCGAGGCCAGCTTTCCGGACGGCACCAAACTGGTGACCGTGCACCAACCCATTGCCTAGGACACGCCATGAAGCACTTCCCGTTCGTCTCCGCGCTGGTCTTTTGCGCCAGCCTGGTGCAAGCCCATGAAGGCCACGGCCTGCCCGGCGGCGCGCACTGGCACGCCGACGATGCGCTGGTGCTGATCACCCTGGGGCTGGCCGCGGCCGTTGCCGGCGTGTGGCTGAACCGCAAGAAGTAAGCGCCGCATGGTCCCCGGTGAACTGTTGATCGACCCGGGCGAGCACGCCCTGAACCCTGGCCGCCGCTGTATCACCGTGGTGGTGCAAAACACCGGCGATCGGCCGATCCAGGTCGGCTCGCACTACCACTTCGCCGAGACCAATGCCGCGCTGCAGTTCGACCGGCCGGCGGCGCACGGCATGCGGCTGAACATCGCGTCCGGCACCGCCGTGCGTTTTGAGCCAGGCCAGCAGCGCACGGTCGAGTTGGTGGACTACGCCGGCAAGCGCCAGGTCTACGGGTTCCGCGGCCTCATCCAAGGAAAGCTTTGATGGCAACGATCGGACGGCGTGCCTACGCCGAGATGTACGGCCCGACGGTGGGCGACCGGGTGCGGCTGGCCGACACGGCGCTGATCATCGAGGTCGAGGACGACTTCACGCTGCGCGCCGGCGAAGGCCGCCGCGACGCCGACGGGCGCGCCGTCGGCTATGGCGAGGAGGTGAAGTTCGGCGGCGGCAAGACCATCCGCGACGGCATGGGCCAGAGCCAGATGCCCAACGGCCCAGGCGCCCATGAGGCCTGCGACCTGGTCATCACCAATGCGCTGATCATCGACCACTGGGGCATCGTCAAGGCCGACATCGGCATCAAGCGCCACCGCATCGCAGCCATCGGCAAGGCGGGCAACCCGGATGTGCAGCCGGGCGTGGACATCGTCATCGGGCCGGGCACCGAGATCCTCTCGGCCGAGGGCCTGATCGTCACCGCCGGCGGCATCGACACCCACATCCACTTCATCTGCCCGCAACAGATCGAAGAGTCGCTGATGTCGGGCATCACCACCATGATGGGCGGCGGCACCGGGCCGGCCACCGGCACCTTTGCCACCACCTGCACACCGGGGCCCGAGAGCCTGCGCTTCATGCTACAGGCGGCCGAGGCCTTCCCGATGAACCTGGGTTTTCTGGGCAAGGGCAACGCCAGCCGGCCCGAGGCGCTGCGCCAGCAGGTCGAAGCCGGCGCGGTCGGCCTGAAGTTGCACGAGGACTGGGGCACCACCCCGGCGGCGATCGACAACTGCCTGGATGTGGCTGAAGCGTACGACGTGCAGGTCTCGATCCACAGCGACACGCTCAACGAGAGCGGCTTTGTCGAGAGCACCATCGCCGCGACCCGGGGCCGCACGCTATGTGCCTTCCACACCGAGGGCGCCGGTGGCGGCCATGCGCCCGACATCATGCGGGTGGTGGGCGAGCCCAACTTCTTGCCCAGCAGCACCAACCCGACCATGCCCTATACCGTCAACACGGTCGACGAGCACCTGGACATGCTGATGGTCTGCCACCACCTGGACGCCAGCGTGGCCGAGGACCTGGCCTTTGCCGAGAGCCGCATCCGCCGCGAGACCATCGCCGCCGAAGACGTGCTGCACGACCTGGGCGCGATCAGCATGTTCTCAAGCGACAGCCAGGCCATGGGCCGGGTGGGCGAGGTCATCATCCGCTGCTGGCAGACGGCGCACAAGATGAAGGGCCAGCGGGGCGCGCTGCCTGGCGACACTGCGCGCCACGACAACGCACGTGTCAAGCGCTACATCGCCAAGCTGACCATCAACCCGGCGCTCAGCCACGGCATCGCGCACGAGGTCGGCAGCATCGAGGTGGGCAAGTGGGCCGACCTGGTGCTGTGGAAGCCGGCGTTTTTTGGCGTCAAGCCCAGCGTGGTGCTCAAGGGTGGGTTCATCGCGGCTGCCGCGATGGGCGACCCCAACGCCAGCATCCCGACACCGCAGCCGGTGCACTACCGGCCGATGTTCGGCAGCTACGGCCGTGCGCTGGGCAGCACCTCGATCAGCTTTGTCAGCGGCGCCAGCCTGGCCAACGGCACGGCCGAGAGCTACGGCCTGGCCAAACGGCTGGTGGCCGTCAAGGGCAACCGCAGCGTCAAGAAGGCCGACATGGTGCACAACCACTACCTGCCGACCATGCAGATCGACGCCCAGACCTACGAGGTACGGGCTGACGGCGTGCTGCTGACCTGTGAGCCGGCCAGCGTGCTGCCGATGGCGCAGAAGTACTTCCTGTTCTGATCCGCGGCTGGGACGGCCGGCCCGCCGGTGCGACACTGACGGGACTCCACTGTTGCCGTCGCCCAGCCCGCCATGACCCTGCTCAACGCCGCCCTGCTCTGCCTGCACGCCCTGGCTGCCGCCTTCTGGGTCGGCGGCATGGCCGTGATTACGCTGGCGGTGCGCCCGGCCGCCGTGCAAACGCTGGAGCCGCCCCTGCGGCTGGCCTTTCTGGCAGCGGCGCTGTGGCGATTTTTCAACGGCGTGCTGGTGGCCATCGCGGTGCTGCTGCTCAGTGGCGCGGCGATGATCGTGCTGGCCGGTGGCATGGGCCGCGTGCATTGGAGCGTGCACGCGATGCTGGGGCTGGGCGCCGTGATGGTGGCGATCTTTGCGCAGCTGCGCTGGGGTGCGGGTGTGCGCCTGCAGCGCGCAGTGGCCGGGCGGGATTGGGCCGCCGCCGCAGCCAACCTGGGCTTGATCCGCCAGCGTGTGGCGGTCAACCTGTTGCTGGGGCTGGTGGTGTTTGTGCTGGCGATCGTGGCGCGCGCGCTATAAGAGCGCCCCCAAGTCGGCGGCAAATGCCCGCCGCCGCCCCCCCCCCGAGGGGGAGGAGTCAACGCGGGAGCGGCCCAGCGTTGACTCTGCGGCCGCGCCGATGATGCGCCGCGCGGACGCGCCAAAACCGCGACACAATCCTCCGATGCTGACCATCAACAAACTCATCCCCGGCGGCCGCGGTTTGGCCGCGGTGCTCGTCAAACGTGCCGCGCAAGTCGAACTCGACTGGGACGTGCGGCAAAAAAGCCGCTTCGATGCCACAGACTCGCAGGGCCGCACGCTGGGTGTGTTCCTGCCGCGTGGCACCGCTGTCCGGGGCGGCGACGTGCTGGTGGCCGAGGACGGCTCGCTGATCCGGGTGTTGGCCGCGCCGCAGCCGGTGCTGGTGGTGCGCACTTGCGCTGAGCACGGCACGCCCTTCGACCTGCTGCGTGCCGCCTACCACCTGGGCAACCGCCATGTGGCGCTGGAGCTCAGGCCCGACCACCTCAAGCTCGAACCCGACCATGTGTTGGCCGACATGCTGCGCCAGCAGCACCTGATCGTCAGCGAGGCGCTGGAGGCTTTCGAGCCCGAAGGCGGCGCCTACGGGTCGGGCGGTCACGGCCATGGCCACGGCCACGACCACGGGCATGACCACGGGCATGACCACGAAGCAGTCCAGCGCCGCCCGATCGCAATACCCGTGCTGGCGGCTGCGGCCGCGCCGGCCCATGTGCACGGCCCGGGCTGTGGCCACGACCACGGCCACGACGCAGCCCACGGTCAGGCTCACGGCGAAGCGCACGACCCGTCCCACAAACACTGACCTGCGCATGCCCCGCGTACGGCGTGCGCCGCAGCCACTGACCGCCAGCGCCCTGCTGCAGCTGATCTGGCTGGCCTCGCCGGCCTTGCCGGTGGGCGGGTTCAGCTACTCGGAGGGCCTGGAATCGGCCATCGACAGCGGCCAGGTGACCGACGAGGCCAGCGCCGGCCGCTGGTTGCGTGACCAGCTGGGCCTGAGCCTGCAGCGCGCCGAGCTGCCACTGCTGGCCAGCGCCTTCAAGGCCTGGCAACGTGCGGACAGCGCACAGATCACCGAGCGCATCACCGAGCTGAACCGCTGGTCGCTGCGGACCCGCGAGTCGCGCGAGATGCGCCAGCAGACCGAGCAGATGGGCCGGTCGATGACGGCATGGCTGCAGCAACGCCGGCCCGACGACGCCCGCATCCCCCTGCTGGCCGCGCTGCGCCCCGCCCCGACCTGGCCGGTGGCCTTTGCGCTGGCCGCTGCCAGCACCGGCGCACCGCTGCGCGAGGTGCTGCTGGCCTTCGGCTTTGGCTGGGCCGAGAACATGGTGCAGGCCTCGCTCAAATCGGTGCCGCTGGGCCAAAGCGCCGGCCAGCGCCTGCTGGCCAGCCTGGCCGACGCCCTGCCCGCCGCGGTGGACGCCGCCATCACCACGGCAGCCGCCGGCGACGGTGCACGCCAGAACCTGGCGCCGATGCTGGCGATCACCTCGGCGCGGCACGAGGCGCAGTACTCGCGCCTGTTCCGCAGCTGACCTGCAGCCGCCGACCGCTGCGGCACGATCGCTGCTTGAGCTCCCGCATCCGCCACCGCATCCGCCACTGAAAGCCCGCCATGACCGCGCTGCACCACATCGCCCGCCGCACCAAAAAATTGCCCCCGTTGCGCGTCGGCGTGGGTGGGCCGGTGGGGTCGGGCAAGACCACGCTGGTCGAGATGCTGTGCAAGGCCATGCGCGACCGCTGGGACCTGGTGGTGGTCACAAACGACATCTACACCAAGGAGGACCAGCGATTGCTGACGGTGGCCGGTGCGCTGGCGCCCGAGCGCATCATGGGCGTGGAGACCGGCGGCTGCCCGCACACCGCCATCCGCGAGGACGCGTCGATCAACCTGGAGGCGGTGGACCGCATGCTGGAGAAGTTTCCGGATGCCGACATCGTCTTCATCGAATCCGGCGGCGACAACCTGGCCGCCACCTTCAGCCCCGAACTGTCGGACCTGACGATCTACGTCATCGACGTGGCCGCCGGCGAGAAGATCCCGCGCAAGGGCGGCCCCGGCATCACCAAGAGCGACCTGTTCGTGATCAACAAGACCGACCTGGCCCCCTATGTCGGTGCCAGTCTTGAGGTGATGGCCACCGACACCCGCCGGATGCGGCCCGACCACGCCGGCCGCAGGCCCTTCGTGATGACCAACCTCAAGACCCGCGAGGGCCTGGCCGAGGTGGTGGCCTTCATCGAGCGGCGCGGGCTGATGGTCGAAGGCTGATCGGCCGTGCCTGGGCCGCAACAGGGCTGATGGCAGCCTGGGCTGAGCTGTTTGCGTTTGCCAAGCAGCGCGACGCCACCGCCGAGCCCAACCTGCTCAGCCGCATCGCGGCATCCCATGCCGCGATCCCGCCGCGTTTTTTTGCGCCGTTTCTCGAGTCTCTGGTGGTCACCGTGGCGCCATCGCCGCCACCAGGCGCACAAACACTTGCCTCAGCGTCTGCACCGACATCGCGCTGCTGCGCTCGCCAGCGCTGCGCAGGCCGCGCAGCTCGTGCAGCAACGATTGCAGCGAGCGGCCCTGCACCTGCTGCATCACGCAATAGGCCGTGCTCTGCTCGCGGGCGGCGTCGAAGATGTTGATGAAGTTGGGCTCCTCCGACGCCCGCACCGCATCCGCCAAGTCGTCCATGAAAGGCCCTCGCTGGGCCGGGTCCTTGAGCACCTTGATCGCCACCAGGCGGTTCAGCACCGGGTCGCGCGCCTGGTAGATAAACGCCAGGTTGCCCTCGCCGATGCGGTGCTGCACCTCGTAGCGCCCCTCCACCAGCCGCGCCAGGTCGGCACCGTGGCAGTCCAGTGCCACGCGCAGCCCGTCGTGCACCTGCCGGGACAGCGCCTGCAGCCTGGCCGCAGGGCAAAGCCGGGGCGTCTCCGGCAGCATCTCGCCCAGGCCGGTGGCGCTCTGCAAGGCGGCCAGATCGGCGCGCTGGGTCTGCAAATCCTCGGGGCTGATGCCGACCGGTACCACACCACCCGCAGCCGGCCGGACGCCGCACGCTTCAGGATCCGGGGATATTCACGGTCGCTGATGAACT
>JBBRZR010000024.1:0-22958 GCA_038236495.1 Burkholderiales bacterium | reverse complement strand
GCCGGTGGCCAGGTCGTACTCCAGGTTGGCCGCGCCGGCTGCCACCTCGGTGATCGCCGCCAACGCCTGGGCCGGCAGCGGGGCGCGGCCCAGGTTGGTGTGCAAGACCGTGCCGGTGAGGTTGAAGACCCGGCGCAGCACCGGCTGCACCCGCGCCGCCACCCGGTGGCTGATGGCGTCGGTAATGGCGTCCGTGATGGCGTCCGTGATGGCGTCCGTGATGGCGTCCGCGGCGGTGTGCGGCGTGCAGCCGGGGGTGGTGTGGGCGTGCTGCGCAGTGGCGGTGGCCACCGTGCCGGCCGCGGTCAGGCGCCGCGCGGCCAGCTCGGCGCGCACCGCTTCCAACACCAGCGCACGGCCGTGCTGCGCTGCCAGGTGCGCCACCGCCGGCCAGCCCAGCACCCGGTCCACCGACGGCAAGCGCTGGCGTACGGCGGCGGGCTGGGCTGGCCCAGCCGCCGGGGTCTGCATCAACGCCACGCCGTGGCGCCGCCGCGCTCAGGCGGCGGGCGGCGTTGTCGTGGCGGTGGGCAAGGCCAGCAGCCGCTGCAGGATGGCCGGCAAGGCCGCATCGGCCAGGGCGCGCAACTCGTCATCGCTGCGGTCCTGGATCGGATGCGCGACAAACACCATCGCCGGATCGATACCGAGCGACCTGGCCTGCATGGCTGCCGCCTGCACAAATTCAGTGGACGCAATACCCACCCCCGGAAGACCCCGAGACTCCAGATCCGCGATGTCATGCATACAGCACGACGTGCAGGACCCTCAGTCGGCCAGGCCTTCGATGACGAGCTGGTTGTCGGCCGCAATCTGCTGGCGCAGCGCGGTGGGCGCAGGCCGGGTGAAGGTGGGCTTCTTGTAGCGGTTGACACGCAGGCCACGCGCGGTCAACAACTCGGCCAGCCGGTCGAGCAGCACATTGCCGCGCGCCTTGGAGATGTCGAGCAGCGCCACCGCCAGGCCGTCCAGCGAGGCCGGCCGCGGCGTCAGCGCGCGTGCCACCGGCGCGCGCTCCGACGTGGGGTCCAGCAAGGTCATAGAAACACTCATGCAGTGATCTCCTTCGATACAGGGATGGACCCGACCGGGCCGGACGCGGCCCAGCCGGCAATGATGGCTGAAAAAAGCCCGGCGCCGCCACCGGCACGCACGATGATCAGCCCGCCGGGGCGGAACTTGGGCACCGTCTTGCCGGCCATCGCAGCGGGCAGGCCCTCGGTGATGCCACCGGCGCCGGCGACCATCTCGTCGCCCGGCAGCAGCAGCAATTTTTCCAATTCTTCGCGCAGCCGGGCCTTGGACCAGCCGGCCTCGATGAACACCCGGCTGTGTTCGGGCGAGACCACCAGCAGCGCGTCGCCGGCCATCGCCAGCTTGGGGTGGTCCACCACCCGCAGGCACAGCGCAAAGCTGCGGGCCAATGATTCGGGCGTGCGGGACTTCTGGTCCACCACGCCCTGCACCCCCTCGCCGGCAAACAAGGTGACGACCGAGGCATCGGGCGCAAAGCCGTGCTCTACCGCCAGGCTGTCCCAGGCCGGGTGCTCGGCCTCGGCAAAACAAAAGCTGTACTTGCCAGGAGTGCCCAGCGTGGACCGGTCCATCTCGCCGGGCCGGCCGCCGCCGACGTTGCGGATCACCAGCTGCAGCGCCCGGCCGATGGTGGCGTTGGCGCGGTGGCCCTGGCCCAGCGCATTGACGCCCGAATTGATGCCGACGCTGCGCACCAGCGGCCCGTTGGCGATCACCACCGGCCCGCAGAACATCGTCGTGCACAGCACGCCGTGCATGCCGAATTCATCGATCAGCGCCGCCTCCACCGCCGCCAGCACCACCGGCAGGTACTCGGGCTTGCAGCCGGCCATCACCGCGTTGATCGCCACTTTCTCGACCGTGCAAGGCGCCAGGTCGGGCGGAATCAGGCCGATCACCTCGTCCGCCCGGCGCGTCGTGCCCTGCAGCATGCGCAGCACCCGCACGGCGGTGGGCGGCACCACCGGCAGGCCGTCGGACCAGCCGCGGTCGTAGCAGGCCTCGACCGGGTCTTCGGCTTCGCCCAGGTCCACCGTGCGGGCGCTCAGGCCGCTGTCGCCAAATCGCAGCTGCAGGTCTTCTGCCGTGCCGGGGTCGAGTGTCTTGGACGCGCAGCCGGGCCGCAGCTCGGGCAGCGCCGCACCCAGATCGGCCAGGCCGCTGATCTGCTGCCAGTCACCGCGGTGCCAGCCGTAGGTGCGCGCCTGCTCGACGCCGCCCACCATGCGGATCAGCGTGGGCACAAATTCAATGTTGGCGCGGAACGAGCGCTCCAGCGTGGCATCGAGGTGCACACCGGGCAGGCCGGCGGCGTAGGCGGGGTCGTCCTGCACGTAAACCGTCAGCGGCACGCCGCTGGCCGCCAGATCGGCCAGCAGCGGCTCGACCAGGGTGCAGGTCGGGCAGTCACGCTTGGCGACGATCACCAGGCCGTCGGTGGGCCAGGGCAAAGCAGCAGCAGAGGTTGTGGCGGGCATGGGTTGGCAATCGCGGTCCGGCGCTGATCGTGTCATCAGCGCGCCGGGCGGGCCTGTCTCTACCGCGACAAACCGGCGGCGACAAAGCTGGCGCGGCCAGCGGATTCAAGTCCTTCGGCGTGCGCCAGCGTACAGAACGCGCACGACCCGCCCGCCCATACTGGGCCATGACACCCGCCAACACCCCAATCGATACCTCCGTCCCGCCTCTGGGTGCCAGCGCGGGCCGCGATGGCCTGTTGATGGCGCCCGCCTCCACCGGCGCGGTGTGGGCCTCGCTGGGCGAAGGTTTTGCGCGGTTATTCCCGTCGCCGAGCGGTGCGTCCGACGCGGGTGAATGCACGATGGATTCACCCTCGCTCTGACGCGCGGCGGCCGCGCTGGTGCGGCATCTGGGCGGCCTGCAAGCGCAGTCAAGCCGGTGCGGCCTTGGGTCGGTCCTCCCAGTCCTGCCAGGCCACGGTGTGGGTGTCCAGGTAGGCGCTCACGGCCTGGCCCAGGGTGTCGAAAAACCGGTCCTCGCCAAAACGTGAAAACAGCTCGAAGCGCTTGAGCTTGTCCTTGACCGGGTCTTTCATCTCGGCAAAACACAGCCGGACGCCGGCCGCCTGCAGGGTCTGGTACAGGCCGTCCAGCACATCGGCGGCGGTGACATCGACGCTGGTCACCGGCTCGGCGCCCACCACCAGCCAGTGCACTGGCTGAGGCGACACCGCCACCGCGTCCAGCGCACGCTGCGCGAACAACTCGGCGTTGGCAAAAAACAGCGGTGCGTCCCAGCGGAACAGCACCAGCCCGGGCACGGTGCGGGCGTTCGGGTGGCGGACCACGTCGTGGTAGCCCTTGACGCCGTCGACCCGGCCCAGCACTGCCGAATGCGGGCGCCAGCCGTCCCACAGAAACTCGACCACCGCCACCCCGATCGCCAGGCCGATGCCGGGGATCGCACCCAGCACCGCCACGCCGGCAAAGCAACCCATCGACAGCCAGAACTCCCAGCGCTGGATGCGGTAGATACGGCGCAGGTCGGTGATCTCGACCAGCGCCCCGGCCGAGACGATCACCACGGCGGCCAGCACCGCGTTGGGCAAGTGGCGCAACAGGCCGGGGGCGCCCCACAGCAGCAGGGCCACGCTGAGCGCGCCGACCACGCTGGCCAGCTGGGTGCGGGCGCCGGCCGCCAGTGCCACTGGCGTGCGCGACGCACTGGCGCCCACCGGAAACCCGTGGAACAGCCCGGCCGCCAGGTTGGCCGCACCCAGGCCGACCATCTCCTGGTTCGGGTCGGTGGGGCGGCCGGTGCGCAGGCCGTAGCTGCGCGACAGCACGCTGGTGTCGGCAAACGACACCAGTGCGATCGCCAGGCCGCCCAGCAGCACCGGCGCGGCGTCGCTGGCCTGCAGCAGACCCAAAGCCCACACCGGCACCCCTTGTGGCAGCGGGCCCAGCACCGGCACGCCGGCGCGTGCGGCCAGATCGAAGCCGGCGCTGATGGCGGTGGCCCCGGTCACTGCGATCAGCACGCCGGGCAGGCGCGGCCAGCGCTTGAGCACCCGCATCAGGGCCAGTGTGCCCAGCCCCAGCGCCAGCGCGACCCCATTGCCGCGGCCGGCCTGCACCGCGCCGGCAAAACCCTGCACTGCGGCCAGCAGGCCGGCGCCTTCGGTCTGCAAGCCGAACAAGGCCGGCATTTGGGCCACCAGCACGGTCAAGGCGATGCCGTTCATGTAGCCGTAGCGGATCGGCTTGGACAGCAACTCGGTGACAAAGCCCAGCCGGCCGGCACCGGCCAGCACACACAGGCTGCCCGAGACCAGCGCCAGCGCACCGGCCAGCGCCAAGGCACGCTGCGCATCCCCGCCCGACAGCGGCACCACCACCCCCAGCACCAGCGCCACCAGCGACGAGTCCGGCCCCAGCACCAGCACCCGGCTGGGCCCGAACAGCGCATAGGCCAGCAGGCCGAAGATGGTGGCGTACAGGCCGCTGAGCGGCGGCAGACCCGACGCCACTGCGTAGGCGATGCCCACCGGCACCAGCACCGCCGTCAGCACCAGGCCGGCGCCGATGTCGTGGCCCAGCCAGCCGCGCTGATAGTGGCGCAGGTCCACCAGACCCGGCAGCCAGCGCTGCCAGCCGCGGGCAGGCAGCGCGGCTGGCCGTATCGGCATGGCAGGCGCCGGGGCTTCGGGATCAGGGGCTGGCAAGGGCATGGGATCGGGTGGCGGGCTGCTGCGCGGTGGCAGGCCAGATCACCGGTTTCACCCAGTATGCCGCCCGGCCTGCGTGGCGCCCGGGTCTGCGACAAGCTCTGGCGACAAGCTCTGGCGACCAGCGGGCAAGATCGCCCTGTCGCGGCCGTTCGGGCTGCAACTGGCGTCGCCAGAGCCAGAATGGGCGCCAGGACTTGCCCCGGGCCACGCCATCCCCACAAACCCATGACCCACGCCAGCAGCGACGTTCTCATCATCGGCGGCGGTATCGCCGGCGCATCGCTGGCCTGCTGGCTGACGCCGCACCTGCAGGTCACCGTGCTGGAGCGCGAATCGCAGCCCGGCTACCACGCCACCGGCCGCTCGGCAGCGCTGTACATGCCCAGCTACGGCAGCCCGCAGGTGCGGGCGCTGACGCTGGCCAGTGGTGTATTTCTGACCCAGCCGCCGGCCGGCTTTTGCGACACCGCGCTGCTGTCGCCACGCGGTGCCTTGTTTGTCGCCAGCCACGGCCAGCAAGCGCAGCTGGAGGCGCATTGGGCGCTGCTGCAATCGCTGACGCTGGCCGCGCCTGACCGGGCGCGCCGGCTCGGCGCTGCCGAGGCCTGCACGGTGGTGCCGGTGCTGCGGCCCGAGTTGGTGACGGGCGCGGTGTTCGAGGCCGACGCTTTCGACATGGACGTGCATGCACTGCACCAGGGCTATCTGCGCGCGCTGCGGCGGGCTGGCGGTGCGCTGGTGTGCAACGCCGAGGTGACGGCGATCAGCCGCAGCGGGGCCCGCGGTGCCGATTGGCAGGTGCAGGCGGGTGGTGTGGTGTACCGGGCGCCGCTGCTGGTCAACGCGGCAGGGGCCTGGGTGGACGTGGTGGCGCAGCTGGCCGGCGTGGCGCCTATCGGCATCGAGCCCCGGCGCCGGTCGGCCCTGCTGTTTGCGCCGCCAGCCGGACTGGATTGCCGGCACTGGCCGATGGTGATAGGCGCCGACGAGGACTGGTACCTCAAGCCCGACGCCGGCCAATTGCTGGGCTCGCCCGCCAACGCCGACCCGGTGTCGCCGCAGGATGTGCAGCCCGAGGCGCTGGACATCGCGCTGGCCATCGACCGCATCGAGACCCTGACGACCCTGCGCATCCCCCGGCCCAGCCATACCTGGGCCGGGCTGCGGTCGTTCGTGGCCGACGGTGACCTGGTGGGCGGCTTCGATGCGGTCGCGCCGGGATTCTTCTGGCTGGCGGCGCAGGGCGGCTACGGCATCCAGACCTCGGCCGCGATGGGCGAAGCCTGCGCGGCGCTGGTGCGCGGGCTGCCACTGCCCCCGCATCTGCTGGCGGCCGGGCTGACCGCGGCGATGCTGTCGCCGCGGCGCTTGCGGCGGGACGGCGACGGGGCTTGACCTGCCAGCACGGCGACATGGCCTGCGCCGCCAGCACGGCGAAGTGGCCTGACCCGTCAGGCCAGCGGCAGGGCTATCACGCCCGCCAGCGGCACACCGTCCAAGGGCACGCCACTGGCCACCACCACGGCCCGCCGGGGCCAGGCGGCGTTATCGGCACAGTGGGCCAGCGCCTGCATCAGGTAGGCCACCGACGGCGCATCCAGCCCGGCCGTGGGCTCGTCCAGCAGGGTCAGCGCGCAGCCGGCACTCAGGGCGGCCGCCAGCCAGACCTTGCGCCGCGTGCCGGTGGACAAGGCGAACAGCGGTTTGGCCAGGTGCGGCCCCAGACCGAACCCCTGCAGGTGCTGCCGCCAGGCGGCATCGTCGAACCGGGGGTGCCTGGCCCGCAGGCGGACCGCCACTTCTGGCGGTGTCATGCTGTGGCAGGCCTCGCTGTCGGCACCGGCGGGGTCGTGCCAGAACAGCCTGCGCCGGTAGGCCGCCGCATCGGCGCTGAAATCGACACCGTCCAGCACCAGCCCGCCGCCAAACGCACGCTCGCCGGCCAGCAGGCTCAGCAAGGTGGTCTTGCCGCTGCCGGTGTCGCCATGAAGCCAGGTCACCCCCGCCGGGACAGCGTGTGACCATTGCGTTACCAGCACCGGCGCGCCAGGGTAGGCAAAGCGCAGCTGGCGCACCTGGAGCACAGGCCTGGGGGCGGGCGGTGTCATGGGCAGGGTCGAGGGCACGGGCACGGTTGGGGGCTGCAGTCGAGGGGGGTCAGGTGGCTGATTCTGGCGCCAAGCCTTGACGGGCCCACCGGACCCCAGGCAACGGCGGGCGGCAGCGGGCTGTGGGGTCACCCGACAAACCGCGCAGCCCGCGCAACCCACACCAAACGCCACGACACTAGGCCAACACCGGCGAACCGCCGCTGCGACCGGAGACCCACCCAATGAAACACCACCACGTCGAAGTCGCCATCATCGGCGCGGGCACCGCCGGCATGAGCGCCTACCGCGCGGCGCTGGCGCACACCGACAAGCTGGTGGTGATCGAAGGCGGCGCCTACGGCACCACCTGCGCCAGGGTGGGCTGCATGCCCAGCAAGTTGCTGATCGCCGCCGGCGACGCGGCGCAGGCGGTGCGGCAGGCCGCTGTTTTTGGCGTCATGACCGCGCCACCCCGCATCGACGGCCCGGCGGTGATGCAACGGGTGCGCAGCGAGCGCGACCGCTTCGTCGGCTTTGTCACCGACGCCGTGGCGCACTGGCCTGCCAAGCACCGGCTGGCCGGCCATGCCCGCTTTCTCGACGACCACACGCTGGACGTGGGCGGGCACACCCGATTGAGCGCCGACCGGATCGTGATCGCCACCGGGTCCAGCCCGCGGGTGCCCGCGGCCTGGCGCCGCGCACTGGGCGACCGGCTGATCGTCAACGACGAGGTCTTCGGCTGGCAGGACCTGCCCGGCTCGGTGGCCGTGGTCGGCGCCGGCGTGATCGCGCTGGAGCTGGCCCAGGCGCTGCACCACCTGGGTGTGCGGGTGCGGCTGTACGGCCGCGACAAGCGGCTGGGCCCGCTGACCGACCCGGTACTGCAGGCCCTGACGGTCAAGCTGATGGCACAGCGGCTGCCGATGCAGCTCAACACCGGTGACCTGGTGCTGACGCGCCAGGGTGATCAGGTCCAGGTGCGCTGCAGCGCGGGCAGCGCCGGCGACGCCGAAGCCACCCCCGACCCCCAGCACTTCGACTGGCTGCTGGCCGCCACCGGCCGCAGCGCCAATGTGCAGCACCTGGGGCTGGACCAGACCACCCTGCCGCTGGACCCGGACGGTGCGCCGGTGTTTGATGCCAACACCGGCCAGGTCGGCGTCAGTCATGTCTTCATGGCCGGAGACGCCACCGGCACCCTGCCCTTGCTGCATGAAGCGGCCGACGAGGGCCTCATCGCCGGCGACAACGCCGGCCGGTTTCCGGATGTGCGGGTGCACGCCCGCCGCGCGCCGCTGGCAGTGGTGTTCTGTGACCCGCAGATCGCGATGGTCGGGCAAAGCCATGCCGCGCTACAGCGCGCGGGTGCCAGCTTTGCGGTCGGCGAGCTGTGTTTCGACGACCAGGGCCGCAGCCGGGTGATGGCCAAAAACGCCGGTGCACTGCGGGTCTACGGCCAGCACGGCAGCGGCCTGTTTCTGGGCGCCGAGATGATCGGGCCGGCCGCCGAGCACCTGGGGCATCTGCTGGCCTGGTCGGTGCAGCGCGGTGACACCGTGCAGCAGATGCTGGACAGCCCGTTCTACCACCCGGTGATCGAAGAGGGCCTGCGCACCGCCCTGCGGGTCCTGCAAAGCGCGCTGCACATGGGCCCGCCGCCAGTGGCGAACTGCCTGGATTGCGGGCCAGGCGGCTGAGCGCCGCCAGAGGCCAGGCCCGACTGTCTACTGCGGCAGGTCCAACTCGGGATAGCGGCGGAAGATGCCCTGCTCGTTGAACGGCAGGCGCCGGTCGCTGCGCAGGTAGGCGACCACCTTGGGCAGTTCGGCAACACGGCCGTGCAGTTGCCGCACCTCCGGCGTGCGGGCCAGCGCCCGCTCCGCCGCCAGCGGGAAGGCATAGCGCAAGCCCTCGACCAGCTGGAACAGCGACAGGTCGGCATAACTCAGTTTGCCCGCCACCAGCTGCCGCGACCCGGCCGGGTTGCGCAACAGGATCTGCTCGAACCATTGCAGGAACTTGGGCAGGCGGTCGGTGCAGAAGGCCCGGGCACGGCGCAGCGCCTCGGGCAACTGTTCTTCATAGGTCAAGCTGCTGGCAATCGGGTGGTGGGTGTCGTGCGCCTCGGTCACCAGGTCGGCGATGGTCAACTGGATCTGCAAGGTCCAGATGCGCGCTTGCTCGCTGCGCGCCACCAGTTTCAGCGTCGGGGCCAGGTATTGCAGGATCGCCGCGGTCTGCGCGATGACCAGGTTGCCGTCCTTCAGGAACGGCGGTGCAAACGGCGGATGGGGCTGGGCCGGATCCTGCAGGGCCTGCATCATCGCGGGCAGGCCGCGACCGGGGCCGGGCGTGGCGCGCGCCACGTCGGTATAGACCGCGCCTGCGGCTTCCAGCGCCAGCCGCACAAATTCACCGCGACCTTGAAGGGTCGGCCAGTAGTGGAGTTCATATGCCATGCCGGCAACTGTAGCGTGCGCCCGTCAGGCAACGCGGTGGCGCAGACGCAGCCGCGCTACGGCCCGCCAGCGTCAGTGCGCCAGTCAGTGCGCCAGTCAGTGCGTCACTCAGCGCGAGAACGTACCGGCAAATGTCACGAAGCCCTTGGCGGGAAACGTGCTGATGTCCTCGACGCCCAGCAGCGTGCCACTGCCCTTGACACCCGCAAACTGGCCGGTGCCGCGGGTGAAGGTGTAGGTGCCGGACAGCTGCAGCAAGCCGGTGGGCTGCAACGCGGCGGTGCCGGCATAGGCCGCAACAATCTGGTCGCCATTGGCCACAGTGAGCGTCAACACCCGGCTGCTGAAGTTGAACGGCGGATAAAACCCGAAGGGGCTGGCGGACCGCACACAGTCCGTCGAGGTGACGGTGAAGGCGCCGATCAAGGTGGCCAGACCGGACCCCTGGATGCTGCCGATGCCGGTGTTCGGGCTGGCGGGCCTCGGGTTGCAACCCGGTGCGCTGCCCGGCACCAGCCATTCGACGATCTGCGCGCCTGCGACAAACGGCTCGTCACGGCCCTTGTCGTCGCGGTCATCGGCCGAGGCGGCCAATGGCGCCGCGCAAGCGATCACCACAAGCGCTGTCAAGGCCTTGCGGCCGCGTGTGAATAGGGGCATGGGGAACCTCCAGTTGATCGACGGCAACTTTACCCCCTCACCTGCCACGTTAACAAGTGCCGGACGACACCAAGCTGCCACCCGGCAGCGTTAGACCGAGTCACCCGTCTGGACCCGCTCGCCGTCGCCGAAAACATGGGCCTGCGCCGCACACCGTTTTGCCGATCTTGGGGTTTTGTGCGCGCGCCTCCTGCTTGCGACGCAGGCACCAGAGGACCACCTCGTCGGCCAAGCGGGTGCTGGCAGCCGCCCACGTCGGCGCTGCAGCCGTCCCGGCCTGACCGGCGCAGTCCGGGCTGGCGCCAGCCGGGTCAGTACGCGCCCATGAAATCGCGCTTGCCTATGGCCATCCCGTTGTGGCGCAAGATGTCGTAGGCGGTGGTGACATGGAAGAAAAACTGGGGCGTGCCGTAATTTGCCAGATAGACCTGGCCGCTCAGTTTTTTCTCCTTCGGCGTGCCAGGACGCAACACGATCTCGCGCGTTTCGCTGCCGTCGAACAGCGCTGGGTTCAGGCTGTCCATAAAAGCCAAGGTCTGGGTCAAGAGCAGGTCCAGATCGGCAAAGCTGCTCTCCTTGCCGTCAAAAGTCGGCACCTCGATGCCCGCCAGGCGGGCCGAGATCCCGCGCGCAAAATCAGCCGCAATCTGCACCTGTTTGAGCAGCGGGAACATATCGGGAAACAGTCGCGCCTGCAGCAGCGCGTCAGGCTCTATCGATTTGGCCACGGCATGGGCTTCGGCCTGCATGAGTATGGCTTTCAGGGCCACCAGCATCTGCTTGAAGACCGGGACGGCGTGCGAAAACATAGGGCTTGGCATGGTCAATTCCTGAAGGGCGTGAAGGGGCAAAACGTTCATTGGACCGCGCGGCGCATTGACAAGTTGCTGCATGGCCCGATGACTCACTGGCCGCGGGTCGGGATCACGGGCGCCGGCCCCTGAGACGCTGGAGCAGGCCGAACAACCCATTGTGGTCAAGTTCATGCCTCAGGGCCAGCAGCAGGCGACCCATTTCACCCTTTGGACAACCCTCACGCGCAAACCAGTTCAGGCAGTTGCCAGGCAGGTCCGCCGGCGGCAGACCCTTGTGCTTGCCGACCTGTCAGGACAGAGAATTGGGTTGGTGACCGCACAGACTTGCACTGCGGCTGCTCTTAAGCTCGATGACAAGGAGGCGGCCGACGATCCGGCCTCGCCATGGCCACGACCCAAGCAGACCTTGCCGATCCCGGCATGGCACCCAAAAGCGGGATCGGCACACCGGTGGTCGGCGCCGAATCAGGGCTGTCCATCGCCCGGGCCGCGCAGCGCCTGACGGAAGATGGCCCCAATGCACTGCCCGGCGGGCAGCGCCGCTCCCTGCTGTCGATTGCCGTAGAGACCCTGCGCGAGCCGATGTTCCTGTTGCTGCTTGCAGCAGGAACCCTGTACCTGGTGTTCGGTGACCTGCAAGAGGGCTTGACGCTCTTCGGGTTCGTGGTCGTCACCCTGACGCTCACCCTGTACCAGGAGGGCAAGACCGAGCGCGCCATCGAAGCGCTGCGCGACCTCACCAGCCCGCGCGCGCTGGTCATCCGAGACGGTCAACCGCAACGCATCGACGGCCGCGATGTGGTGCGCGGCGACCTGCTCAAGCTGAGCGAGGGCGACCGGGTTCCGGCCGATGCGCTGCTGGTGTCCGCCGACGGCGTCCGGGCCGACGAATCGCTGCTGACGGGCGAGGCCGTGCCGGTGGGCAAGCGGGTGGCGCAGCCCGCTGAACTGGCGGCCGCGCAGGCTGTTGCGGCGAAGCCAGCCGACACCGCACGCGTTGCGCCTGGCGGGGACGACCTGCCAGCGGTGTACGCCGGCACATTGATCGTGCAGGGGCACGCACTGGCACGTGTCACGGCCACCGGCGCGCGCAGTGAAATCGGTCGCATCGGTACCGCGCTGGGCACGGTGGAGACCGAACGTTCGCCGCTGCAGAAGCAGACGGCCCGGCTGGTGCGCAACCTGGCCTTGCTGGCGCTGGCACTCAGTCTTGCCCTGGTGGTGGTGCACGGGTTGATCAAGGGCGACTGGCTGCAGGCCCTGCTGGCGGGCATCGCCCTGGCCATGGCCCTGCTGCCCGAGGAATACCCGGTGGTGCTGACGGTGTTTCCGGCGCTCGGTGCGCGCCGGCTGTCCAAGGAAGGCGTGCTCACCCGGCGCATCAACGCCATCGAAACGCTGGGCGCCACCACGGTGCTGTGCAGCGACAAGACCGGCACGCTGACCGAGAACCGCATGACGGTGACCCACCTGGTCGCCGGCGGTGTCGATCTGGCAGACAGCCTGGCGCTGGATGCGCCGGCAGCAGGCCAGCCGACCGACAGCCCGCTGCCCGAGGCCTTTCACGCCCTGGTGGAGGTGGCCATCCTGGCCAGCGTGGTCGACCCTTTCGACCCGATGGAAAAAGCCTTCCATCAACTCGGCGAACGCTTCCTGGCCGACACCGAGCACCTTCACAAAGATTGGCGTCTGGTGCAGACCTACGCGCTCAGCCCGGCGCTGCGGGCGATGTCGCATGTGTGGGCGGCGCCGGGTGACGGCGTCCAGACCGTCGCCGCCAAGGGCGCGCCGGAGGCGGTGTTGGACCTGTGCCATCTCGACGGCGCGCAGCGGTCCCGCATCGGCGGCGTGGTCGACGGGCTGGCCGCCAAGGGACTGCGGGTGTTGGCGGTGGCGCGCGGAACGTTTGCAGGGCAGGACTGGCCCGCCGATGAGCACGGCTTCGACTTCGAGTTCATCGGGCTGCTGGGCCTGGCCGACCCGGTGCGCGCGCAGGTGCCGGCCGCCGTGGCCGAGTGCCGTGCCGCTGGCATCCGCGTGGTCATGATCACCGGCGACTACCCCGCCACGGCGCGCGCCATCGCGCACCAGGCCGGGCTGGCTGAACAAGACGGCGACGTGCTGACCGGCGACGAGATCGCAGCGCTCGGCGACGAGCAACTGCGTGAGCGCATGGCCACCGTCAGTGTCTGCGCCCGCATCGCGCCCGAGCAAAAGCTGCGCATCGTGCAGGCGCTGAAGGCGCGGGGCGACATCGTCGCGATGACGGGTGACGGCGTGAACGACGCGCCTGCGCTGCGCGCGGCCCACGTGGGTGTGGCCATGGGCGGGCGCGGCACCGACGTGGCCCGCGAGTCCGCGTCGTTGGTGCTGATCGATGACAACTTTGCGGCCATCGTCGCCGCGGTGCGCCTGGGGCGCCGGATCTTCGACAACCTGCGCAAGGCCATGTCTTACATCCTGGCGGTGCACGTGCCCATCGCGGGCATGGCGATGTTGCCGGTGCTGTTCGGCTGGCCGGCCTTGCTGTACCCGATGCACATTGCCTTGCTCGAACTCATCATCGACCCGGCCTGCTCCATCGCGTTCGAGAACGAGCCGGCGGAAAGCGACGTGATGCAGCGCCCACCGCGTGATGCCACCACGCCACTGTTCGGCGGCGCCACCCTGGGCCTGGCGCTGGTTCAGGGTCTGGGTGTGCTGGCCGTCGTGATGGGCGCGTTCGCCTGGGCCAGTGCGCGCATCCCCGAGCCCGAGGCCCGGGCCTTTGCATTCGCCACCCTGGTCGTGGGCAACCTGGCGTTGATCCTGTCCAACCGCTCGGCCACCCGATCGCTGTGGTCAACGCTGCGCACCCCCAACGCGACGCTTTGGGGGGTGGTGGGCCTGGCGTTGGCACTGCTGCTGGCTGCGCTTTACACCCCCTGGGCCGTCAGCCTGCTGCGATTTGCACCCCTGCCAGCACACGAACTGGCCGCCGCCTGCGGACTGGGCTTGTTGAGCGTGCTGTGGTTCGAGGGCATCAAGTGGGCCAGGCGAAGGGCCGGCAAGCCCGATGGGCCCGGTGGCGCAAGCCCAGTCGCGCCCATTCGAACTGCGGTCTGAGCTCAACCCACCGGCCTCCACGACATCCGGGCGGTTCAGTGATGGTGCTTGTCAGGGGGTCAAGGCGACCTTGAGCACGCCATCGCGCTGGTGGCTGAACAGGTCGTAGGCCGCCTCGATGTCATCGAGCTTGAAGCGGTGCGTCACCATCGCGCCGAGGTCCACGCGGCCACCCTCGATGACCGACATCAGCCGGCGCATGCGCTCCTTGCCGCCCGGGCACAGCGTGGTGATGATGCGGTGGTCGCCCAGGCCGGCGGCGAAGGCACCGAGGGGGATCTTCAGATCCGTGGAGTACACGCCCAAGCTCGACAAGGTGCCACCGGGGCGCAGCACGCGCAGCGCTGCCTCGAAGGTGGCCTGCGTGCCAAGAGCCTCGATGGCGACATCGACGCCGCGCCCGCCGGTCAAGCGCAATATCTCTTCGACCGGGTCGAGCTTGCTGCTGTCCACCACATGGTCGGCGCCCAGCCGGCCCGACATCGCCAGACGGTCGGGCAGCCGGTCCACGCCGATGACCACGCTCGCGCCGCTGAGCTTGGCGCCTGCCGTGGCGCACAGGCCGATCGGGCCTTGCGCAAACACCGCCACCACGTCACCGATGCGGATGCCGGCGCTCTCGGCACCGCTGAATCCGGTGGACATGATGTCCGGGCACATCAACACCTGCTCGTCGCTCAGGCCGTCGGGCACCGGCGCCAGGTTGGCCATCGCGTCGGGCACCAGCACGTATTCGGCCTGGCAGCCGTCGATGGTGTTGCCAAACTTCCAGCCGCCCATCAGCTTGAAGCCGTGGGCCGTGCCGGCCCCATCCTGCGAGCCTTGTCCGCACAGGCAGGCGTTACTCCAGCCGCTGGGCGTGATGGCGCCGGCGATGACGCGCTGGCCTTCGTGGTAGCCGGTGACGGCCGAACCCAGTTTTTCGATCACGCCCACCGGCTCGTGGCCGATGATCAGTCCCTTGGCCACCGGGTACTCACCCTTGAGGATGTGCACATCGGTGCCGCAGATCGTGGTGGTCGTCACGCGCATCAGGGCGTCCAGCGGGCCGACCGACGGGATCGGTTTGTCGTCGATCACGATGCGGCCGGGTTCGACGAATATGGCGGCTTTCATCTTGCTCATGCGGGTCTCCGGTTGGATGGCGAGCGGTGGCAGCCGCATGCCGGGTGGGTCAAACAGGTCAGGTTCCTGATTGGGTACAGCGCGGCGATTGCGCGCAGTCAATCCTATTCGCGGCCACCTCGATCCTTGCCCTTTGCAGGCCCTGCAGTCCTGCTCGGACAAAGGCTGGTGGAATAAGGCCTTCAGGCCGCGCTGCGGCAACGCGGCGTCCTTCGTCGTGCGCAGGCCGATGTCCGGCAAGGCATGGCCGCCGGTGCACTTCTGCGCCGTGGCGCCATGCCAGGCCGCGTGGCAGGCGAAACCGTCGGTGGCCAGATCGGCTTGGCCCGCCACCAGCGGCACCGGGCCGATCATCAGGTGCGGACAGGCGAAGGTCAGTCATCCGAGCAATGGCATGCTGATCATGTGGTGCTCAAGCCGATAGTCCTCGCACCGGCCCGGACTGCGTCACGGCTTGATGGTCAACTCGTCGTGAATGGTGTGCCCGCCCTCTGCCGCCCGCGCGATTCTGAGCGCGGTGTCGATCTGCACCTGGCTTTGCACGACACCCGTGAGCCGGACGTCGCCCTTGGTGGTGACCACCACGATATCAAGGCCTGCCAGACTCGGCTCGCTGACCAGCGCGGTCTTGACGTGGGTGGTGACCTCGCCGTCTGAGACGTTGGTGGCAGCGGTTGCGGCCGGACTTGCGACGGTGCTTGTGTCCGCAGGCTTGCTGCATGCCGCCAGCAGCGGCAATGCGCAGGAGGCGACCAGCAGGAGCGATGGCATGGTGAGTTTCATGGGGTGCAACCTTCAGGGTGTGGGTGAGACGCTACGCCGCAGCGCGTCCGCTGTCCGTTCGCCAGCGAACATGGCGTGCCACACGGCGGGCGCCAGCACCTTCGCGTGATCGGTGCCCGTCAAGTGCTGGCCGTTGGTCACCGCCCTTGACAGGCGCTGACCCCAAATCCTCTGGGCCGGCGCCGCAGCACCGCTTGCGGTCCGGTCTCCTGGCCCAGGCTCTCTGCGGCATTGCGCTGCTGTTCTCGCTGGCGTTCGCGCTGGCGTTCGCGTCCATCGGCAACGAGGTTCTCGAGCGCGATTCCCGCGGGTCCGGTGTCGTCATGCTGCGCCTCGTAAAGTCGATTCGCGCGTTGGACGCCACCCCGACCTGTTCGGTCGGGCGCCGGCCAGGCCTCAGAGCCTGAGAGTTTTTCGGGCGCTACCGAGCAGCGCGCTCGAAAGGCGTCCGGTCTAGGCGCAAAGCGCAGCCATAGCGGGCTATGGCGAGCATTTGCAACAACGACTGGGCGTCTTTGAGCGTGATGAGCGGGCATGAACGAAAGACTCTCAGGCTCTCAGGCTTTCACCGCCCGGCGCACCACGCCGCCGATCGTCAGGCCCTGCACCAGGATCGAGAACACGACCACGCAATAGGTCAGGGCCAGCAGTGTCTCCCGGTGCGGGCCCGCTGGAAGCGACAGGGCCAGCGCGACCGATATGCCGCCGCGCAGCCCGCCCCAGGTCAAGACCCGTCCCGAACCACCGGGAAGGCGCAGGCGCCGGTGCCAGATGCCGACCGGCAGGCCCACCGTCAGCCAGCGCGTCAGCAGCGTCACCATGATGGTCAGCAAGGCAGCCACCGCGATGCCGCTCGGGAAATGGATCACGATGACCTCCAGGCCCATGAGCACAAACAGTACAGCGTTGAGAATCTCGTCGAGCAATTCCCAGAACAGGTCCAGGTGATGCCGCGTGGTGTCGGACATCGCCAGCGCCCGGCCGTGGTGGCCGATCATCAGGCCGGCCACCACCATCGCCAACGGCCCGGACACGTGCAACCAGGAGGCCAGCGCATAGCCGCCCATGACGGTGGCCAGCGTGATCAGCACCTCGACCTGGTAGTGGTCGATGCTGCGAAGCAGCCGGAAGGTACCGTAACCCAGCGCAGCCCCGAACAGCAAGCCACCACCGGCCTCGTGAAGCAGCAGTTCACCGCCTTGTCGGAGCGTCGGCGCGCCGCCGCTGGCCAGCATGCCGAGCAGGAGCGAGAAGATCACGACGCCGATGCCGTCATTGAACAGCGACTCGCCGGCAATGACGATCTCGAGGTTCTTCGGTGCACCGGCAGACTTCAGAATGCCCATCACCGCGATCGGGTCGGTGGGTGAGATGAGTGCCCCGAACAGCATGCAATGCAGCAGGGGCATCGGCAGGCCGACCCACGGCAAGGTCCAGAAGAGCACGCCACCGACCACGACCGTGGACATCAGCGTGCCGATCACCGCCAATGCACCGACCTGCCAACGGTAGGTGCGCAGTTCGCTCAGGTCGACATGCAAGGCGCCCGCGAACAGCAGGAAGGACAACATGCCCTGCATGAGCACGCTGGAGAAATCTATAGACCGCAGCATCGACTCCTCGTAGCTGCGCAGTCCGTGCAGGATGCCCAGGCTGTCCAGTCCCACCAGCAACAAGGACAGACCGAGGGCCGCGACCATGACGCCGATGGTCGTGGGCAGGCCGACGAAGCGGTGGTTCAGGTAGGCGAGCAAGGCCGTCACGACGAGACAGGTGGCTGCGATATCGAGCATGGTTCAGTGTGCCTGTTGCGTCGCGCGCTGTCTGCCTAGCGAGAAGACAGCGCTGTGTCGCCTGCGATGCAGGGCTCGTGCGGTTTGCTACGCATGCTGGCGATCACGGTGAACAGGGTCAGCACGACCGCAGGCAGGGCGTCCATACTTTCACTGCCCCGGCGCTGTGATCGCCCGTCTGGCCCAAAATCGCCGCAACAGTTTTCGCCCTTCGCTGAACCAGAGCACCCCGCTGGCCATCACCGTACAAATACCCCACTGGCCCGCCGAAAGCGGCACGGTGCCGAACGCGAGGTTGAGCAGAGGCAGGTGGACAACGGCCACTTGCAGCGTCGTGGACAAGGCCACCGCCGCCCAAAGCCAGCGGTTCGAGAACGGCGCCCGGAACGCGGACGCGGACTCCGAGCGCGCGTTGAAGCAGTTGAAGAGCTGCGTCAGCACCAGCACCGTGAAGGCGGCCGTGCGCGCCAGTTCCAGGCTGTGCGGCCCGGGACCCACCCAGAAGTCCACCGGCTCGATCAGCCCACCTGGCAAGAACAAGTCCAGCGTCAGCAACGTCAGCGCCGCCATCACGACGCCGCCTTCGACCGCGCCCAGCGCCATGCGCGCGTCGATGATGCGCTGGCTGCGCGGGCGTGGCTTGCGCGCCATGACGTCGTCGCCGATCGGGTCCACACCCATGGCCAGCGCGGGGCCGGTGTCGGTGATCAGGTTGATCCACAAGATCTGTGTGGCCAGCAGCGGCAGCACCACCGCGCCACCCGATCCGGTGGCCGTGGCCTTCAGGCCAATGACACCCGCCCCCACCACGCCGACGAACACCGTCAGCACCTCGGCCAGGTTAGACGACAACAGGTAGCGCAGGAACTTCTCGATGTTGTCGAGCACACCACGTCCCTCGCGCACCGCCAGCACGATGGTGGCGAAGTGATCGTCGGCCAGGATCATGCGTGCCGCCTCCTTGGCCACCTCGGTGCCCGACACGCCCATCGCCACGCCGATGTCAGCGGCCTTCAGCGCCGGCGCGTCGTTGACGCCGTCGCCCGTCATCGCCACCACCTGGCCCGCGCCCTGCAAGGCGCGCACGATGTGCAGCTTGTGCTGGGGCGCCACGCGGGCGAACACCGAGGTCTGCAGCACGGCAGCGGCGAAGGCGGCCTTGTTCATCTTGTCGAGATCGATGCCCGTGAGCACCGACGCCCCGGCGTCGACGAGGCCCAGATCGGTCGCGATGCGCACCGCCGTGCGCGGGTGGTCGCCGGTGATCATGATCAGGCGGATACCGGCCTGGCGAGCCTGGGCGATGGCCGCAGCCGCCTCCTTGCGGGGCGGATCGATGATGCCCACCGTGCCGAGGTATTCCAGATTTTGTTCCAGCGCGGCCATACCCACGGCATCGGTCGGCATCTGCGCGTCAGGCGCCAGCGTGCGGCGCGCTACGGCCAGCGTGCGCAGCGCGTCATCGGCCATCGCAGCCACGTCGGCCAGCACCTGCCTGTGCAAGGCAGGATCGAGCGTCACCGCGGCGCCACCCCGGCGGGCGTGCGTGCAATGCGCCAGCAGCACATCGGGGGCGCCCTTGGTGAAGAGCAGGTGCGCGTCGCCATCGGCATGGTCTGCCACCAGCACCGACATCATCTTGCGCTGCGAGGTGAACGGGATCTCGCCGATGCGCTCGAAGCGACGATTCGGCTCGGGCGCGACACCGCTGCTGCCCAGCTTGCGCTGCGCCACCAGAAACGCAGCGTCGGTCGGGTCACCCTGGATGACCCAGGCGCCGGTGTCGTCCTGCTGCAGTTGGGCATTGCCGGCGAGGCTGCCGCCACTCAGGACGGCCTGCAACTCATCGCGCAGATCGTCAGGCATCGGGCCTGCGCGCAACTCGGCGCCCGCAGGCTCGGCGTGTCCCTCGGGGGCGTAACCCACGCCGGTCATGTCGGTGCGCCCCGAGGCCGTCATCACCCGCTGCACGGTCATCTCGCCGCGTGTCAGCGTGCCGGTCTTGTCCGACGCGATGACGGATGCCGACCCGAGCGTCTCTACCGAGGCCAGCTTCTTCACGATGGCGTGATGGCGGGCCATGCGGCGCACGCCCAGGGCCAGCACCACCGACAGGATCGCCGGCAGGCCTTCCGGTACGGCGGCCACAGCCAGCGACACACCGAGCAGCAGCACCGTGACGACATCGGCCACGCCATGGAGGTCCGAGGTGGCCAGGATCGTGGCCACCACGACGGCAGCGACGCCCAAGGCCGCAAGGCCCAGCACCTTGCCCAGATGCGCGATCTCGGCTTGCAGCGGCGTCGGCGAGTCGGGCGTGGTGTCCAGCAGTGTGGCGATACCGCCCATCTCGGTTTGCATGCCGGTGGCGGTGACGACGGCGCGCCCGGTGCCCTGCGCGACCGCCGTGCCCTTGAAGACCATGTTCAGTCGGTCGCCCAGCGCCGCAGGCCCAGGCAGTGCTGCGGCATCCTTCAGGACGGCCTCGCTCTCGCCCGTCAACGGCGCCTCCAGCAGCTTCAGCGCCGCGGCCTGCACCAGGCGCGCGTCGGCACCCACTGCGTCGCCCTCGGCGAGCACCAGCACATCGCCCACCACAAGCTCGGCGCTGGGCACGGCGGCCACGGCGCCCTCCCGCAGCACGGCCGACGTGGCGGTGGTCATCTTTGCCAGCGCTGCCACCGCCTGCGCCGCCTTGGCCTGCTGCAGCCAGCCCAGCACCGCGTTGAGCACCACCACGACGGCGATGACGATGGCATCCAGCGGCCACCCGGCTGCGCCAGGATGACCCCGCCCTTCGAACCACCAGGCGGCCAAGGCAACGGCCGCTGCCGCACCCAGCAGGTAGACCAGGGGATCCTGGAACTGCGCCAACGCACGGCGCCAGAGTGCCACGGGCGGCACCGCACGCAGTTCGTTGGGGCCGTTTGCACGCAGCCGGGCGGCAGCCTCCTGGGCGCCGAGGCCACGATCCAGGTCGGTGCCGAGCGCCAGGGCCAGATCGGCGATGTCGATCAGCGACGGGTCGTCCGGTGGCGCGCTACGCCGTGCTTCGGCAGGTCCTTCCATGCGCACTACGCCGCCGGCGCCGCGCCAGGCCTGTACGCTGCACGCCCGCAATGCATGTCACCAGCGATTGCCGACCCTTGCGGGAGAGGCAACGCCGGGTCGCACCCGGTCGCCTGTTTCGACGCATCACGCGTCACACCGACCCGCCCAATCGCCAACACCTCGCCACCGACGCAGAGACCCCTCACCTCACCGATGGCGACATCGCTGACGACGATGGCGGGATGCTGCAGACCCTTGGATGGGCAAAGCATGGTGTTCTGGCTTTCAACGGGCAACAGGCATGCACGGTGCGCGACTGGCGGCGCGATGTCTGTGCGCAATCGCACAGCGCAACATTCTGGCGCCCCCTCGCTGCCGCGAGATCCACCGCTTCGCGTTGCCGCTGCCTTGGTGCGGTAGCGAACAGCGCGCTTGCAGTCCAGGCACTTACCTTTCTCGCGTTGTTCCACCCGACCTTGGGCGCTTCGTTCGAGGTTCACGGACCGAAGTGAGACGCCTTGAAAGCACTGCTGCTGAAATATTGGGATCGCGTTCGATCCAGTTTCTGGTTCGTGCCCGCGGTCATGGCATGCCTGGCGGTGGCACTGGCCGTCGGCGCGGTCGAGCTCGACAAGGCCGTTGCCGCGGACTGGCTACAGCGCCTGGGCTGGAGCTATTCAGGGGGTGCCGAGGGTGCAAGCCTGCTGCTGGGCACCGTGGCCGGGTCGATGATCGCCATCGCCGGGACGGTGTTCTCGATGACGCTCGTGGCGTTGTCGCTCGCTTCGTCCCAGTTGGGCCCCCGCTTGCTGCGCAACTTTATGCGCGACACCGCCAACCAGGTGGTGCTGGGCACTTTCGTGGCCACGTTCGTGTACTGCCTGCTGGTGCTGCGCACCGTCCGGCGCGCCGACGAGGTGGCCTTCGTGCCGCATCTCGCCGTCAGCATCGGCGTGCTGCTGGCCGTGGTCAGCATCGGGGTGCTGATCTACTTCATCCATCACGTCTCGGTCTCGATCCAGGCCGATGAGGTCGTGGCCCGGGTCGGGAGAGAACTGGAGGACGGGATGGACAGGCTGTTTCCCAGCCACTTCGGCAAGCCTGGCGCCGAAATCTCGAATTCGAAGAGCGAAGCCGACCTGCCACCGGAGTTTGCGAGCGAGGCCCGTCCAGTGGGCGCCCTCGAAGACGGTTACCTCCAACTGATCGACGCCGACGCCCTGATGGCCTTGGCCAGCCACAAGGATCTGCTGCTTCGGCTAGAGCGCCGGCCCGGGCACTACCTCGTCAAAGGCCGGCCGATGGTGATGGTCTGGCCCGGGGATCGGGTCACAGAAGCCTTGGTGGACGAGATGAACGCCGCGTTCGTGCTCGGCAGCCAGCGCACCCCCGCCCAGGATATCGAGTTCTCTTTCCGGCAGTTGGTCGAGATTGCCGTGCGGGCGCTGTCCCCAGGCATCAACGACCCGTTCACGGCGATCGCCTGCGTGGATCGACTGGGGTCGGCGCTGTGCCGACTGGCGCGATGCGATATGCCGTCGGCCCGCCGGTTCGATCGCCACGGTCGGCTGCGGCTGGTGGCGCCGGGATGCTCGTTCGCGGGCATCGTGGACACGGCCTTCAACCAGATCAGGCAAAGCGCCCGTTCGAACCCGGCCGTGGCGATCCGCATGCTCGATGCCATCGCCCAGATCGCGTGCCATGTGCAACGCGCTCCGGACGCGGCATGCCTGCGACGCCATGCCGGCATGATTGTCAGAGGCGCGCAAGAAGCTGTGCCGGAGCCGGACGATCTGCTCGCCGTCGAGGCGGCCTTCGCAGCGGCGACCCAGGCGCTGCGCGAGCTTGACGGCTGACACCCAGACGGTGGACGGGCGTGCTCGACGCCCTGGGTACGCCAGCGAACCGACATGGGGCCGCCAAGGTGCCAGGGCTATGGATTGATCACCCATCGGTACAACAACTCAAACGTCTTGTCACCACGCGTCATGTCGAGATGGATGTCTTGGGACTGTGGCGATTCCGGCACGTCACCGGCTGACAACCGGCCAGGCGCTGCGAGAGGCAATCGATCAGGGCTTGCGCCCGCTCACTTCGCCAGCTGCTTTCGAATCGCTTTCAGCGCCCGTCGCCGCGCCGCAGTGACCACCGGGTAGCTCAACTTCAGACCTTCCAGTGCGTCGAGCACGATTTGCGACACGATCAGTCGTGCGTTGTCCTTGTCGTCGGCCGGCACGATGAACCAGGGTGAGTCCGCCGTACTGGTCGCGCCCAGGGCCTGGCCATAGGCTTGCATGTAGGCGTCCCAGAACTTGCGCTCGGCGATGTCGGCCGCGCTGAACTTCCAG
>JBBRZR010000023.1:0-23063 GCA_038236495.1 Burkholderiales bacterium | reverse complement strand
GCGCAGGTAAAGAAGGGAGGGCCGGTGCTTTTCCGGCCCGGAATGACACGGAGCGGGGCACGCCAGCCCGGCGCGGTGCGGTCACACAGCACCCACGAACGGCAAGTCGCAGGCGTAAAAACGAAGGTCAGCAACGAGCCGCAAACCGACTCCCGCTACCCGCCCAACCCCAGCACCTGCCGCAAGAACAGCACCGTGGCGTAGAACTGGTAGTCGGCGTTCTCCTTGCGTGCAAAGCCGTGGCCCTCGTTGTCGGCGCGCAGGTACCAGACGGTCGTGCCGTTGCCGCGCACCCGGGCGACGATCTGCTCGGCCTCGGTGACCGGCACCCGTGGGTCGTTTTTGCCCTGCACCACCATCAGTGGGCGGGTGATGCGGGCGGCGTGGGTCAGCGGTGACATGCGCTGCAGCACGGCGCGCATGACAGGGTCGCGTTCGTCGCCGTACTCGACCCGGCGCAGGTCGCGGCGGTAGCTCTCGGTGTTCTCGAGAAAGCTGACGAAGTTGGAGATGCCCACCACGTCGATAGCCCCGGCGATGCGCTCGGGGTAGGTGGTGGCCACCGCCAGGCTCATGTAGCCGCCGTAGCTGCCGCCGGCCACCACCACGCGCTGCGGGTCCAGGTCGGGCTGGGTGGCGATCCAGTCCAGCAGCGTGCCGATGTCCTTGACCGAATCTTCGCGCAGCGCGCCGTTGTCCAGGCCGAGAAAGGTCTTGCCATAACCGCTGGAGCCCCGCACGTTGGGCTGCAGCACGGCGATGCCCAGGTCTTGCAGCAGGTGGTTGTTGCGCCCGCCAAAGCCGATCTTGGCTTGGGCCTCCGGTCCGCCGTGGATGTTGATCAGCACGGGCCGGCGCCCGGTGAAACGTGCCGGCGGGCGGTTCAGCAGGCCGGAGATGCTGCGCCCGTCGAAGCTGGTCCAGCGCACGATCTGCTGCTCGGTCAGCGCGGCGGTGTCGAGCGCCGGGTGCAGGCGCGGTCGGGTCCAGGGCTCGACGCGGCCGGTGCTGGTGTCCAGACTGTAGACCTGGCCCGGCGAGCGGGCGCCGGCCAGCTGCAGCGCCAGCTCGGGCGCCTGGGCATGGAAGCGCAGCCGACCCACACTGCCCGCCGGCAGGGTGATTGCGGGCCGCGCGCTGCCGCTGCGCGCATCGACGAGCTGCAGCTCGTCGCGGCCGTCCACGTTGATGCGCAGCGCCAGCAGCGTGCCGTCGGCGGACAGGTCGGCGTCGTCGACATCCCAGGGCACATTGGCGCTCAAGCGCCGCAGCGCGCCGCTGGCCAGGTCCAGCGCCATCAACTCGCGGAACTCGCCGGCCCGGTCGCTCTCCAGGTACAGCGTGCGGCCGTCCGGGCTGAAGGCCTCGGCGGCATGGCTGGCCGGCGCCTGGGTTGTCGCGCCGGCTGCGGCCGTGGCCGAAGCCGTGGGCGCCGGCAGCACTTGGCGGCGGGCGCCGCTGGCCAGGTCCAGCAACCAGATTTGTGATTCGGTGGCCGACACATAGCGCACCAGCGCCGCTTGGCTGTCGTCCGGCGACACGGCAGTGGCCTGCCAGCCACCGCCCGGCAGGTCGGCCAGCACCCGGCGCTGGCCCGGACGGGCCGGGTCCAGCAACCAGAGCGTGGTGTTGACTTCGGTGCGGCGGCCGCCTGCGGCCGGGCGGTCCAGCGGCACCGAGCTGATGATCGCCAGGCTGCTGCGGTGCAGCCAGGTGTTGAGATCGTGGCGTTGGTCCGGGTCGGTCAGCAAGGTCTGCTGGCGGCCGGGCAGGTCCAATCGGTAGAGCTGGTAAACCTCGTTGCCGCCACTGCCGCGCATCAACACGATGCTGCGGCCCTCGCGCGGCTCGTACCAGGCGCGGGTCACCGGCTCGTTGCCATCGGTCAGCGCCTCGGGCTCGGCCAGCGGGCCGGCCACGCGGTAGAGCTGGGCGATGTTGCCGCCCACCGGCCGGTGGCTGACCAGCATCTCGCGCCGCGTCGGGTGCCAGTCGACAAAGGCATGGCCGGCAAACTCGGTGTAGCGGGCCACCGCGTCGGCAACGCTTTGTGGCACCGGGGGCACGCCTTGCAACAGCAGCGCGGCGGGTGCGGCCACCAGGGCCGACGGGGTGGGCGAGGCTGATGGCGCCGGCGCGGCAGGCGCGGCAGGCGCGGCAGGCGTGATGGGCGTGATGGGCGTGATGGACGTGACTGGCGTGACCGAAGCCGTGGGCGCACGCGCCGCGCAGGCCACGAGCAACGCAGCCACCAGCAGACAGTTGGCCAGCCGAGGGGTGCGATTCATGCCCATGCCTTTGTGTTGGGGGATAGCCGGCCATTCTGGCCGAGCCTGCATCTTTGACCAGGCGCAAAATCCCGGTTGCGCCGGTCCACCGATACCCGCCCAGCGCCTGCCAAACTGCCCGTCCACCTGCCCGTCCACCTGCCTGTTTTGCTGCCCCCGATGCGCCTGGAAGACCTTCGACTGCGCCTGCGTGCGCTGGGCGCCAAGCCCGAGCACGAACAGCGCCTGCTGCGCGACTGGGTCAACGCCCTGCCCGCGGACGCCGGCAAGCCGCGGCTGGACGGCTGGCTGCCCAAGCCCTTGCGCGAGGCGCTGCCAGCGCTGCTGTCGGAGTGGCACGGCCTGGCCCGTTTGCAGTCCCAGCACCCGGGGGAGGACGGCTCGGCCCGCCTGCTGGTGGCGCTGGCCGATGACCAGACGGTGGAGAGCGTGCTGCTGACGCCCGGCCGCACACCGGGGCTGTGCGTGTCCACCCAGGTCGGCTGCGCGGTGGGCTGTGTGTTTTGCATGACCGGGCAGGGCGGCCTGCTGCGCCAGGTCGGCAGCGCCGAGATCGTCGCCCAGGTGGCGCTGGCGCGCTCGTTGCGGCCGGTCAAGAAGGTGGTGTTCATGGGCATGGGCGAGCCCGCGCACAACCTGGACAACGTGATGGCGGCGATCGAGTTGCTGGGCACGCTGGGCAACATCGGACACAAGAACCTGGTGTTCTCCACCGTGGGTGACCTGCGGGTGTTCGAGCGCCTGCCGGCAGGGCCAGTCAAGCCGGCCTTGGCGCTGTCGCTGCACACCACCAACGCCGGGCTGCGCGAACGCCTGCTGCCGCGCGCGCCGCGCCTGTCGCCCGACGAGCTGATCGATCGCGCCGAGGTCTATGCCCGCGCCACCCGCTACCCGGTGCAGGTGCAGTGGACGTTGCTGGACGGCATCAACGACGGCGACGATGAGCTGGACGGCATCGTGCGCCTGATGGCCGGCAAATACATGGTGCTCAACCTGATCCCGTACAACACCGTGGACGGGCTGGATTTTCAGCGGCCCAGCCGCGAGCGGGCCGCCGAGATGGCCCGCCAGCTGCACCGGCGCGGTGTGCTGACCAAGCTGCGCCAGTCCGCCGGGCAGGATGTGGAGGGCGGCTGCGGGCAATTGCGGGCCCGCGCGATCGGCGCGCCCGGCAAGCCCGGCACACCCGGCACACCCGGCACGCCGGTACCGGCTGGCGGGGCCACCATCGCCTTGCCCAGGCCGGTTCGCCGACCGCCCGCCGCGGTGGTTTGAGCTGCCCACTTCACCGCAACCGGCACCGCCACCGCCACCGCCCACGCCACCGCCCACGCCAACGCCCCCACCCGCCATGCCGCTGACCGCCGCCGAAACCACCCTGATCGCCCAGGCTCGCCGCTTGGCCCGCGAGCACATCAGCCCGCACGCCGCAGGCTGGGAGCGAGAACGCCGCATCGGCCACGAGGCGCTGGCGGCGGCAGCGGCGCTGGGCCTCACCCGGCTGCAAGTGCCACTGGCCGCCGGCGGGCTGGATTTTTCATTCGCCTGCAAGGCCCAGTTGGCCGAGGTGCTGGCGGGTGGCGACTTCGGCTTCACGATGTCGCTGATCAACACCCACAACGTCGCAGCCAAGCTGGCCCGCGATGCCGCGCCCGCGGTGGCGGCGCGTTACCTGCCCGACCTGGTCGCCGGCCGGCGGCTGGGCTGCACCGCGCTGACCGAGCCCGGCGCCGGTTCGGACTTTGCCGCCATTACCACTGTGGCCACCCGCTGCGACGGCGGCTGGCGCATCGACGGCGCCAAGGCCTGGATCACCAACGCGGCCGAGGCCGACGTGGTGGTGCTCTACGCCCAGACTGAGCCCGGCAGCGGCGGCCGTGGCATCGCCGGCTTTCTGGTCGACGGCCGGCGTGCCGGTTTTGTGCGCGAGCCAGCCTATGCGCTGGGCGGCCAGCACACTGTCGGCACCGGCGGATTCCGGCTCGACAACTACCGGGCCAGCGACGACGAACTGCTGCACCCGCCCGGCCAGGCTTTCAAGGCCGCGCTGGGCTCGATCAACGGCGCCCGCACCTATATCGCGGCCATGTGCAACGGCATGGTGGCCGACGCGCTGCAGGTGGCCTGGGACTACGGCCAGCAACGCCAGAGCTTCGGCCAACGCCTGGCCGACCACCAGGGGTGGCGCTGGCGCCTGGCCGAAGCCGCCAGCGAGCTGGCCGCCTGCCGGCTGATGGTGCACCAGGCTGCCGCCCTGATCGACGCCGGCCAGGCCACCGGCGCGCCGGCGCAACTGGCCGCCGCCCAGGCCAAGCTGCTGGCCTGCCGCATGGCCGACCGCCAGCTACCGGCGCTGACCCAAGCCATGGGCGCCGAGGGCCTGCGTGAGCACCACCCCTTTGCGCGCCACCTGATGGGCGCCCGGGTGGCGGGCCTGGTCGATGGCTCGACCGAGATGCTGCTGGAGCGCATCTGCGCACTGATGGGCGGCTGAGAGCCTGAGATCCCCCCAAGCCAGCGGCGTCAACTCGGGAGCGGCCCAGCGTTGACGCATGCGCTCACGGCCGCAGCGGCGTGGCCAGCGGCAGCGGCATGCCGCGCCGCGCCATCTCCACCCGCACCCGGTCGGGCCGGTCGCTGATGATGCCGTCCACCCCCCAATCGAGCAGGCTGTTGATCTGCGCCGGCTCGTTGACCGTCCAGGCAATCACCTGCAGGCCCAGCTTTTGGGCCTCCTTGACTTTTGCCGCGTCCAGGTCGCCAAAGTAGGCTGCCCAGGTGCGCCCACCGGCGGCCTGCACCAGTCGCGGCACCGAGCCGTGCTCGCGCAGGCTCAAGCCTGCTGTCCAGGGCGACGGGCCAGCCTCGCCATCGGCCACGTTGTCCAGCCAGCGCTGCTGGGCCGTGAGGTAGACGGTAGGGATCTCCGGCGCCTCGCGCTGCACCAGCTGCAAGGTGCGCCAGTCGAACGACTGGATGCTGCTGCGCTGGGCCATGCCGGCCTCGCGGATCAGCTTGACCAGCGCGCGGGCAAAAGGCTCAGGCGCCAGGGTGTCGCCCGGCGCCAGCGGCGAGACCTTGGTCTCGATGTCGAAGCGCACCTGCTCGTTGCCACTGCGCCGCACCAGCGCAAACAGGTCGCTCAACCTGGGCATCCGGCTGCCGTCTGCCGGCACCTGCTCGGCAAACTGGGCGGCGTAGCGGGTGCCGGGCTTGATGCGGCCCAACTCATAGCGCTGCAGCTCGGCCAGTGGGGTCTGGTGGATCAGCGGCCCCGGGCCGTCGAGGAAGCGACCGTCGGGGCCACGCGTGATGTCCGGGTTCAGGCGCGGATCGTGCGATACCACCAGCACACCGTCCTGGGTGATCGCGACGTCGAGCTCCAGCGTGTGCACGCCGATGGCCAGTGCCCGCTCGAACGCTGGCAAGGTGTTCTCGGGCGCCAGCCCCCGTGCGCCACGGTGGCCTTGCAGGTCAAACGCGGCGGCCTGTACCGACACGGCTGCCAGCAACGCGATTGTCCAAAGTTTCATGGCCCACTCCCCAAGAGCTCGCCCGGGATGGCCAGCGCAGGGCCACGATTCTGGGGGCTGGGCTCGGGGTACGCCCCGGGTGGATTCACTGGTTTCCCCGGGGCTGTTTCGTCACCTGCGCGACCTGATGCGGATCAAGGCGAGCCGTAACCTCAGCGCCCGGCCCTTGTTGGCCGGCCAACTATCCGCACGGAGATGCACCATGAACCACCCCGGCCGCTTGACCCACCGCATTGCGCAAACCAGCCTCGCGCTGGCCGTCGTCAGCCTGATCGCCGCCTGCGGCGGCAGCGACGACCCGGCGCCGATCCCCGAGGAAACCCGGGCCCAGGACAGCCGAACTTTCACCGCTGACGCCGCGGCCACCACCTTCAACGCCATGGCCACCGCCACGGGTGATGTCACCGACATGAGCAGCACCAGCCGCTGGGCCGGTGTGCTGGGCGGCGCAGGCTACAAGGTCGAGGTGCCGCCCAACTGGAACGGCAAGCTGGTGATGTATGCCCACGGCTACGCCGGCACCGGCACCGCACTTGGCGCGGACGCCCCGTTGATCCGCCGCTACCTGATCCAGAACGGCTATGCCTGGGCCGCATCGAGCTACAGCAAGAATTACTACGACGTGCGTGCCGGGGTCGAGGACACCAACGCGCTGGCCAACGAGTTTGTCAAGATCGCGGCCAAGAACAGCCGCACCTTGGCGACGCCCAGCAAGATCTACATCACCGGCGTGTCGATGGGGGGTCACATCACGGGTGCGGCGATCGACGACGAAGCCCAGGCCTACGCGATCAACAAGGTCAAATACGCCGGCGCGGTGCCGATGTGCGGCGTGATGGGCGATACCGAGCTGTTCAACCAGTTTGCCGCGATGCAGGTCACGGCCCAGGCGCTGGCCGGGCTGCCCAGCTACCCGACCGACAAGTTTGCCGAGATCAAGGCGGTGGTGGACGCTGCGCTGTTCACCAAGTTCCCGTCGGTGCCTACAGCCACCGGCGTCAAGTACCTGTCGGTGGTCAAGAACATCACCGGCGGTGAGCGCCCGATGTTCGACCTGGGCATCGCCTTTGGTGGCAGCTTTCCATCGGCTTACGGTACCTTTGGGTCGGACGGCACGGTCACCGGCATCCTGAACAAGAACGTGCTCGACACCAAGGCCTACACCTACACCATCACGGGCGACGACGCCGGCTCGACCGCGCTGAATGCGGCCGTGCTCAAGCTGACCGCCGCCACCGATGCCAACCGCCTGCGCACCGATGGCCTGCGCTGGATCCCCAAGGTCAACGGCAACTTCAAGATCCCCGTGGTCTCGATCCACACGCTGGGTGACCTCTTCGTGCCGTTCAGCATGGAGCAGGTGTTCCAGAAAAACGTGGCCGCCAAGGGCAACAGCGCCTTCCTGGTGCAGCGCGCAATTCGCGGCGTCAGCCATTGCGACTTCACGGTGGCCGAGGCCTCAACGGCCTTCGACGACATGGTCAAGTGGGAAGCCGGCGGCGCCAAGCCGGCGGGTGACGACGTGGTGACCCCCGCCACCGTGGCCGCCCCGACCTACGGCTGCACCTTTACCAAGAACACGCTGGGCCCTGACGAAAGCGGCGCCACCAAGGCTTTGCGGCCCGCCACCGTGGCCAACTCGCTGGCCTGCCCGGTCTGATCCAGCGCTGCGCGTCCGACACCCCAGGGGCCTCCGGGCCCCTTTTTCATGGGCGGCCCGCCTGCTGGCGGCGCCGCTTGATGCCCTGCCCGCCGCGCCCGCTGAGCGCGGCCTGAGGGGACCATATGCCTCGATACCGATCCCACCACCTGCCCGACGCCCAGCACCCTGGCCATCCTCACCGACACCCGCGCCCGCACCGATTTGATCAACCGGCTCAAGCGTGCCGAGGGCCAACTGCGTGGCATCCAGCGCGCGGTCGAAGCGGGTGAGCCCTGCCTGGACATTGCCGTCCAGATGGCGGCGGTGCGCAAGGCGCTGGACAGCGCCTACATGCACATGACGGTATGCTTCATGCAGCAAGAATTACAAGCCCGGCTGGCGCCCGGCGGCGAGCGCGAAACCGACCTGACCGCCATCCTCGACAACGTTCAAATCCTGCTGGGCAAACTGCGCTGAGCGGCGCACCGGCACAGCTGTTTCAACCAGGAGCCATCGATGGACGAACCCCGTGTGACCGTGCGCATGACCCAGCGCCATGACTACCAGTTCGACAACCAGTTCGGTGCCGGCGTGCCCCCGCTGCTGGCCGACGAGCCCGCGCCGCTGGGCCAGGGCGCCGGGCCGTCGCCGGTACAACTGCTGTGCTCGGCGGTGGGCAACTGCCTGGCCGCGTCGCTGCTGTTTTCGCTGCGCAAGCTCAAGCAGACGGGCGAGCCGATCGCCTGCGAGGTCGAGGCCGAGGTCGGCCGCAATGCGGAGAACCGGCTGCGTGTGCTGGCCATCAGCGCCCGCCTGACGCTGGGCGTGCCGGCCGAGGCGATCGACCGGCTGGAGCGGGTGCTGGCCTCGTTCGAAGACTTCTGCACCGTTACCGGCAGTGTGCGGGCCAGCATCCCGGTGACCGTGACGGTGTTCGACGCCCACGGCGCGCAACTGAAATAGCGCCACCTTGCGGCGCGAGCGTCGGCGGGTGGCTCAACGCACGCCGGCCGGCAGCAAGCGTTCGCCGGCCGGTGCTGGCGAGGTTTGCGAATCCAGCTCGATCGCCACCTGGGTGCAGACCTCGCGGCACAGCGTGGCCACACGCTCGCTCTGCAGGCGGTAAAAGATCTGCGTGCTGTCCCGCCGTTTGCCCAGCACACCGGCGCGGTACAGCGTGGACAGGTGCTGCGACATGTTGGGCTGGGTGGTGTTGATCGCAGCCAGCAACTGCGAGACGTTTTTTTCGCCGTGGCACAACGCGCCGATGATCTTCAGCCGGATCGGCGTGGACAGCAGCGAAAACAACTCGGCCACCGATTCGAACACCGCGTCGGCAGTGTCCGTGGGCTTGGGTTCCGGCAGCGTGAGGGGCATCGCCGCATTTTATGCGTCAACACTGATGTTTTGTCGCCGGCTCGGCCGGGGCTCACCAGAACCGGGGGTGTCGCGCTGCACGGCACCGCGGCCGCCTGCGCTCCGTCAGCGCGCCTCGTGCTGCGGCGGCACAGGGGTTGCGGGCTGACAAGCGCGATGCGCGGCCGGACTGGCAATCACCGCCCGCGTTGACGCCCGCCCGTGCACTGCCAGAATCCGCGTTGCATCCGGTCAGCCCCCGACCGATTCGACCGCACTACCCACCACCAGGAGCGTCCTGCATGAAGCCCACTCTCCCTGCCAGGCCCGGCGTATCTGAAGGCCGGCGCAGCCGCACCCTGTTGTGGGCGGCCTTGAGCCTGCTGTTGCTGGCGCCGGCAGCCGCCTGGTCTGCCGACCAGCAGCGCCTGCGCACCCGTGCGCTGGCGGCCACCTGCGCCCAGTGCCACGGCACCGACGGCCGGGCAGTGGAGGGCCAGGCCCTGGTGCGGTTGGCCGGCCTGCCCAAGGACTACACCCTGACGCAGTTGCTGGCCTTTCGCACCGGGCAGCGACCGGCGACGATCATGCACCAGATCACCCGGGGCTACTCGCAAGAGCAGCTCGACGCGGTGGCCACCTACTTTGCAGCCCTGAAGTGAAGGCGCCAACATGAAAAATACCCCCATGGACCGCCGCCAGCTGCTGCAAGGCCTGATCTCGGGTGCGGTGCTGGGCAGTGGCGCGGCGGCTGGTTTGGGCGTCTTGGGCAGCGTGTCGGGCTGCGCCAGCGCAGGCGTGTCGGCGTCCAAGGCGCAGATCGTGGTGGTGGGCGGCGGCTTTGGTGGCGCCACCGCGGCCAAATACGTCCGGCTGCTGTCGGACTACAGCATCGACGTGATGCTGATCGAGCCCAACCGCGCGTTTGTGTCCTGCCCGGTCAGCAACCTGGTGCTCAGCGGCCAGCGCAGCCTGGCTGACATCACCAGCCCCTACGCGGGCCTGAGCGCCCAGCACGGCGTGCGCCTGGTGCACGACCGGGTGGCCAGCGTGGACACGGCCAAGCGCCAGGTGCGGCTGGACGGCGGCGCGGTGATCGGCTACGACAAGCTGGTGCTGTCGCCCGGCATCGACCTGGTGTGGGACAGCGTGACCGGCTTGCAGGCAGCACACGCCGCCGGCCAGATCCTGCAGGCCTGGAAGGCCGGGCCCGAGACCCTGGCGTTGCGCCAGCAACTGCTGGCCATGCCCGACGGCGGCACCTACGCCATCACCATCCCCGAGGTGCCCTACCGCTGCCCGCCCGGGCCGTATGAGCGCGCCAGCGTGATCGCCGCCTACTTCAAGCGCGCCAAGCCCCGGTCCAAGGTGCTGATCCTGGACGCCAACCCGGATGTCACCAGCAAGGGGCCGCTGTTCAAGAAGGCCTGGGCCGAGCTGTACCCCGGCATGGTCGAGTACCGGCCGCAACACCAGGCCATCGCAGTGGACGGCGCCAGCCGGACCGTCAAGTTCGAGCTGCACGACGACGTGCAGGCCGACGTGCTGAACGTACTGCCCGGCATGCGCGCCGGGCAGCTGGCGGTGCAGACCGGGCTGGCCAACGCCAACGGGCGCTGGTGCCATGTCAATTTTCTGACCTTCGAGTCCACCGTTGCGCCCCACGTGCATGTGCTGGGCGACGCTATCCAGGTCGCCGCCGGCATGCCCAAGTCGGCCCACATGGCCAATGCCCACGCCAAGGTCGCGGCCGCGGCCATCGTCGCCGAGTTGCAGGGCCTGGAGATCGATCCGCACCCGATGCTGACCAATGTGTGCATGAGCCATGTCGACGACACCCACGTCATCCACGTGGCCAGCGTGCACGAGTACGTGCCGACGCAAAAGACCTTTCGCACCATCGGCGGGTCGGGCGGCGTGTCGGACGTGCGGTCTGACCTGGAGGCCAAATACGCCGAAGCCTGGGCCCGCAACATTTGGGCCGACACCCTGATGTAAGCCCCCAGCCGCACGCGCCACCGTCCACAGGCGATCACGGTGGCGCCGTTCAGCGCAGTGCCACACGGTGGCTGTTGGCCGGCACTTTGGCGACCCGTGCGGCTGCAGCGCAGGCCCGGCAGGGTCTTGTCAAACTGCGGCCTTGAGCGGCCTCAGGGGCTCAGCCCGTGCTGCGGCTGGGCAAACGCCGGCGCAGCAGGTCCATCGCCGATTCGGCCAGTGACTTGAGTTGCGCGATCTGTTCGGTCGATATCTGGCGCGGCTGGAAGTCATACGCGCACAGCGTGCCGACGGTCTGGCCGTTCACCGCCAGCCGGGCGGCCGCATAAAAGCGGACATGCGGCGCACCGATCACCATCGGATGCTCCACAAAACGCGGATCCAGCCGGGTGTCTTCGGCCAGGATCACGTCATGGCCGCTGTGGAAGAAGGCTTCGCAGAACGAGGTGCTGGCGGGCGATGCCTGCAGCGGTGTTCCGATGGCCGATTTGAACCAGTCTCGATCCTCGTCGAGCAGGCTGACCATCACCATCGGCACGCCCAAACTGGTCGCCAACAGGCGGGTGATGTCGTCGTAGGCCTGCTCAGCCGACGACTCCAGCACCAGGCAGCGCCGCAGCTCTTCGATTCGTTCCAGGTTTTTACGCATCAAAAAGTGTAGCGGCAGCCGCTCGCCTGTGTCGGTGTGGTGCCGATCGCACCGCAACATTGTCGGCGCGCTGCTGATGGCTTTCAGCGGCATGCTGGCGGACCGCGGCGCGGCGGGCGCCGCATTGGACCCGGGGTTCTCGGTGAGGCGGTCGTCGCTGCGCGCCGACTGCCCTGCGATCCTCGGCGCCTCACGGGCGCTCCGCAGCGGACCGTGGCGACCCTTTGCAAACACCACCGTGGCGTGCGACGTGGGACTGAAACCCCCGCCGGGTGCCGGCTGCCGCGACGTTCGGAAAGCCCCGGCTACCGAGACATCCCCAGCGCCCAGTGTTCCAGGCGGTGCAGCATTTTCAGGCCGGCCGGCTGGCTGGCCTGAGGGGACAACGGCCCCGGCCCGGCTTTACGCAGCCAGACCAGGGCCGCTGGGGCCAGCATTCGAGGCGGTCGGCGTCGTCAACTGCCAACCGCCGCCGGCTGCCTCAACGCACCTTGCGCGGGTCTCCGACAGGAGCGGCCGAATCACCCAGCATGTAGAGCGTGTACAGGCCCTTGGCGGCGAGGGTGGCGCCGGTCAGCGTGTAGACCGATGGGTTGGCCGCTGAGCTGACGTCGATGCGCATCGCCGTGCTCGCCGTCACGTTGGCATAGGCCGAAGCCTGGCCCTGCGCGATCGTGTCGGCCACGGCCGTGAAATCGGCCTTCATCGTCAGTGCCGTGGCGGTGCCCGATGTACCGTTGACCAGCCGGAGCTTGGCGCCACCGGCCACTGTCGGGAAGCGGTTGTCGTCGACCACCAGCGTGACCTGCGGCGCAGCCGGGCTGCCCCAAACCAGCAGGGTGTAGTCACCACCAGGCACCAACGCCAGATTGGGCACCGCGACCACAGCGCCGTTGACGGCCAGGTCCATGGGCGCACTGGTGCTGCCCGTCACCAGGGTGTACTTGCCGATCGTCGGCGACACCGCCCCGCTGGCAACGGTCGTGCCACCAATGGCGGCGGTGACGCTGGCCGCAGCCCCCACGGCCGAGACCACCTGCACCCGGGCCTGGGTGTTGACCAGAGGCGTGGCCGTGCCCTGCTGCACCACCAGCACGCTGTTGACCAGCACGCCGCCCACACCCTCGGTGAGGACCAGATTGGCAACTTGTGTGCTGCCCAGCACCAGGCCGGTCACGTCCAGCCGCAGGTCCGTCTTGTCACCGGCGCCGGTCACCCGCAGGCGGTAGGTGCCAGAGGTCACCGGGGTGTAGGACAGGTTGCTGCCGACACCCAGGTTGCCGGCGATCGCCGTGGCGCTGTCCAATGAATCGGTGTTGCCGGTGAGGTAGACGTCCACCGATCCGGCATCCGGCGCACGGTGCAGCACCTGCAGGCTGGTCACATTGCTCGCGGCAGCGGCAACGCTCTCTTCGATCAAGTCGGTCTTCAGGGCGCCGGCCGACCCGTAAGCCAGCAGGGTGTAACGCGCGTCCTTGGCAAAGGACCGCGTGGTGGTCGACAAGGCCGAGGTCGAAGCCGTGTCGGTGATCACCGTCGAGGCCCCGGAGGTACTGGCCGTGAGGTAGGCGCTTACCCCGCCAAAGGCCACCGCGCTGCTGGCCGCTGCACCGTCGAAGGCGACATTCAGCGCCGGGTAGCCCGACGTAGCGTTGAGCAGCCTCACGCTGGCCGGTCCTGATGCGCTGCTGTTGCCCCCGCAGGCCGCCAAAAGCGCCACACCCAAAGCCATCCCCAGGGCCATTGCGGCCCTCTGCAGTCCAGTACGCATCCGTGTCACCCTCGTTTTTTGTAAAAGGGTGATTGCAGCGGCTGCCAGTCAAGCGCAGGTTGCCCAATGATGCTGGGCTGTGAAGTGCCGGCTGCGCCCCGCGCTCAGGTCACCTGCACGCCCTTCCAGAATGCCATGCGGTCCTTGATGTTGGCCGCCGCCTCGCTGGGCTCGGGGTAGTACCAGACCGCATCGGCATTCAGGTCGCCATTGACCAGCAGGCTGTGGTACCTGGCCTGGCCCTTCCAGATGCACGAGCTGCGGTGGTTGCTGTGCACCAGGTACTGCGGCTTGACGGCCGCTGCGGGAAAGTAGTGGTTGCCCTCCACCACCACGGTGTCGTCACTTTCGGCGATCACCACGCCGTTCCAGGTCGCTTTCATGCCGGGTCTCCTCAAGATCGATCGCGGGTTTGCGGCGCGCCGGGCTGGCAACCGCCTGCAGCGGATCATGGTAGCGGCTGCGCTGCCGGCTTGCTGCGCCCGCCCGTTGTCTGCGGGGCCGGCGGGCCGCCGGGGGCGGCTCAAGTCCGCCAAACGGTGGCCGAAAACTCGGCATGCGCCGGCCATCCGCCGGATCACGCCATCGGCAGTCCCCGCCATCCCCAGACCGGCATCCGTTCGAGAGCCCCTCCATGTCCCCCTACACCCCCGCCACAGCACCGCCACCCTCCAACTCGATCGCCGGCGCGGCTGACCATGCCATGCTGGCCGCGCTGATCGGCAGCCTGGGCGTTGCGATCGCCATCGGCGTGTCCTATGACCAGCTGGGCACGGCGTTGATCGTCGGCGGCGTGCTGGCTGCCCTTGGCGTTGCCGTCACCTTGATGGCCCGCGGCACGGTGACGTCGCGGCTGGTGCTGGCCGGCGGCCTGGCGGCCATGGTGGCCCTGCACATCCAACTCAGCCGCGGCACGCTGGAGTTCCACTTCGGGGTGTTCGTGACGCTGGCACTGCTGGTGGTCTACCGCGATTGGCGGCCCATCGTGGCCGCTGCCGCATTGTTTGCGGTGCACCACGTGCTGTTCGACCGGCTGCAGGCAGCGGGCGTCGGGGTGTACTGCATGACCCAGCCCGACTTCCTGAAAGTGATGGTGCACGCCGGTTACGTGGTGGTGCAAAGCGGCTTTGGCATCTACATGGCCCTGCTGATGCGCCAGGCCGCCCACAGTGGCGACGAGATGGGCCACCTGGTGGCCCACCTCAACGCCAGCGACGCACTGGCACTGGACGTCGACCGGGTCGCCGTGCACACCCCGCAGGCGCTGGCGCTGAAGGGCGCGTTGCTGCGGCTGAACGCGGCCATGCTGTCGGTCAGCCACAGTGTGGGCAACATCCAGACCGCCTCCAGCGAAATCGCCAGCGGCAGCGCCGACCTGAGCCAGCGCACCGAAGAAACCGCCAGCAGCCTGCAGCAGACCGCCAGCTCGATGTCGCAGCTGACCGGCAATGTGCGCCAGAGCGCCGAATCCGCCGCCACGGCCAACCAGCTGGCCAGCACCGCGGTGGCCGCTGCCCAGCGCGGCGGCAGCGTGGTGCAGCAGGTGGTGGCCAACATGAGCGAGATCTCCAGCGCCAGCCGGCGCATCGCCGACATCATCGGCACGATCGACGGCATCGCTTTCCAGACCAACATCCTGGCGCTCAATGCCGCGGTGGAGGCGGCCCGCGCCGGTGAACAAGGCCGCGGCTTTGCAGTAGTGGCGGGCGAGGTGCGCAGCCTGGCTCAGCGATCGGCCTCGGCGGCCCGCGAGATCAAGAGCCTGATCGGTGCCAGCCTGGAGCAGGTGGATTCAGGCGCACGCCTGGTGCACGACGCCGGCAGCACGATGGCCGAGATCGTTGCCGGCATCCAGCGGGTCAGCGACATCATTGGCGAGATCAGCCACAGTGCACAGGCCCAAAGCAGTGGCATCGGTCAGGTCAACCACACGGTGACCCAGCTCGACGGCATGACCCAGCAAAACGCCGCCCTGGTCGAGCAATCGGCCGCCGCCGCCGAGAGCCTGCGGGACCAGGCCGGCCAGCTGGCCGGGGTGATCCAGGCCTTCCGGTTGTCCAACGCCGCCGCCGTCTGAGGCAACGCGACGCGGCGCGGGCCAGGCCCGCGCTCAAGCCAAGGATCAGGAGTTCGGCGTCAACAGCGCCGGGCTGACGGCGGCCGGTGCCATCGCCTGCTGCCGCTGCAGCCGCTGCTGCGCCAACTGGGCCGCACTGTCGCTGCCGGCCAGACCGAGCAAACTGCTCAGCACGCCGGCGGTGACGAGGGCCGACAAACCCAGCGCCAGAACGTGGTGGCGGACGGTGGCTTGCAGCGGTTGGGCGGTCATGGTGGGCTCCTTGGGGTTGCCGTTGAAACAGGCGGTGGATCAGGGTGTCGATGGCTGCACTCTAGGCAGCACGCCCCGGCCCAACCAGCCGCTTGCGACCGGCCCCGCCATCGCACGGATGAGGCGCAGCGGCGGCGGATGGACCGCAAATCCGGAGCGCTGCGACCCGTCAAATCCCGTCACACCGCGCTGCTATGCTGCCGCGCGGCCTCCACCCCGGTCTGCACACCACGCCCCCACCCGCACCATGACCGCCCCCGCCGACACCGCGCTGGACCTGCAGCACCTGCGCTACCGCTGGCCGGGCGCCGACGCCGACATCCTGCAGATCGACAGGCTGACACTGGCGCCAGGTGAGACCGTGTTCCTGCGCGGCCCCAGCGGTTGCGGCAAGAGCACGCTGCTGTCGCTGGCCGCCGGGGTGCTGTTGCCGGGCGCCGGCACGCTGCGGCTGCTGGGCCAGGACTGGGCCGCACTGGGCGCGGGCGCGCGGGACCGCTTTCGCGCCGACCACCTGGGCTATATCTTCCAGCAGTTCAACCTGCTGCCCTACCTGTCGGTGATCGACAACGTGCGGCTGCCGCTGCGTTTCTCGCGCCGCCGCGCCGCGCGTGCTGCAGCCGGACGACCCGATGCCGCTGAGCAATTGCTGGCCCGCACCGGCCTGCCGGCCCGCCTGTGGCGCCAGCCGGCCAGCGCGTTGTCCGTCGGCCAGCAACAGCGGGTGGCCGCGGCGCGTGCGCTGATAGGCGCGCCCGAGGTGGTGATTGCCGACGAGCCCACCTCGGCGCTGGACGAGGACCTGCGTGAAGCCTTCATGGCGCTGCTGCTGCAAAGCTGCACGGCTGCCGGCAGCGCGCTGCTGTTTGTCAGCCACGACCTGCGGCTGGCCAGCCGCTTCGACCGGGTGATCAGCCTGCCCGAGATCAACCTTGCCCTGCAGCCCAGCGCCGGAGCGCCGCCATGAGCGCCCTGCTGGTGCTGGCCGCCCGCAGCGCCTGGAACCGGCGCTTTGTGCTGGGCCTGGTGGTGCTGTCGATCGCGCTGTCCACCCTGCTGCTGCTGGGCATTGAGCGGCTGCGCCAGGATGTGCGGCAGAACTTCCAGCAGGCGGTCTCGGGCACCGACCTGATCGTCGGCCCCCGCACCGGGCCGGTCGAGTTGCTGCTGTACGCGGTGTTCCGCATCGGCAACGCCAGCAACAGCATCCGCTACAGCAGCGTCGAGATGCTGGCCCGGCACCGCGCGGTGGCCTGGGTCGTGCCGTTGTCGCTGGGCGACAGCCACCGCGGTTTCACGGTGCTGGGCACCAGCACCGGCTACTTCGAGCACTTCCGCTACGGCGACCGCCAGCCGCTGGTGCTGGCGCAGGGCCAGCGCTTCGACGGCCTGTTCGACGCGGTGATCGGCGCCGAGGTGGCCAAGGCGCTGGGCTACCGGCTGGGCCAGGCCATCGTGCTGGCGCATGGCGACGGCGCGATGGCCGCCAACGACCATGCCGACAAGCCCTTCACCGTGGTCGGCATCCTGGCGTCCACCGGCACGCCGGTGGACCGCAGCGTGCACATCAGCCTGCAGGGCCTGCAGGCGATCCACCTGGACTGGGCCGCCGGCGTGCCGCTGCCTGGCCAGGCCGTGAGCGCCGCCCAAGCCGCCGCCGCCGACCTGACGCCGCACACCGTCACCGCTGCACTGGTGGGCCTTAAATCCCGCGCCGCGGTGTTTGCGGTGCAGCGTGACGTGGCCGCCTTCCGCGACGAGCCGCTGCTCGCCATCCTGCCCGGCGTGGCGCTGGACCAGCTGTGGGACGTGGTGGCCATCGGCGAGCGTGGCCTGCAGGCGATGAGCGCACTGGTGGCGGTGGTCAGCCTGACCGCGCTGGTGGCGGTGATTGCCGCCGGCCTGAACGAGCGCCGGCGCGAGCTGGCCATCCTGCGTGCCGTGGGCGCCGGGCCGCGCCAGATGCTGCTGTTGCTGGCGCTGGAGGGTGCGCTGGTCACCGGCCTGGGTGTGCTGATCGGCGCGGCCGCCTGCTGGGGCGCGGTGGCGCTGCTGGCGCCCTGGGTGCAATCGCAGGTCGGCATCGCGCTGCACTTGCAAATGCCGGGCAGCGCAGAATGGCGCTGGATCGCCGCCTTGCTGGCCGGCGGGCTGCTGGCCAGTCTGGTGCCGGGCTGGCGCGCCTACCGCTTGTCGCTGATCGACGGCCTGTCACCGCGGATCTGAGCGCCGCAGCGTCGCCCAGCACCCGCACGCTGCATTCGCCCCCTACATCCGCCTGCCCCCCCCTGCCCCACGATCCCCCCTGCCTCGACCCGCACCGGCTTGTCCGACCCGATACCGCCCGCCGCCGCCTGCTGGCCGCCGGCCTGGCGCTGCCCGCCGCGCTGCTGTTGCCAGCTGTGGCCCCCGCCCAGCCGCTGCCCAAGGCCGGGCCAGGGCTCTACACCGAGCTGCGCTGGGACGACCTGGTGCCCAAGGACTGGGACCCGATGAAGGGCTTGCGCGACAAGGGCGTCAGCAACCCCGGCGTGCTGATCGACGGCGACCCCAAGACCGAGGCCCTGATGAGCGAAATGCGGCAGGCCTGGGACAACGCACCCACCGAGCCCAGCCTCAATGGCACGCGCGTCAAGCTGCCCGGCTACCTGGTGCCGCTGGAAGAAACCGCCGCCGGCCACACCGAGTTCCTGCTGGTGCCGTACTTCGGCGCCTGCATCCACACCCCGCCGCCGCCAGCCAACCAGATCGTGCTGGTGGTGCCGGCCAAACCGGCCGGCGGGTTCCGCAGCATGGACACGGTCTGGGTCAGCGGCACGATCACGACAGTGCGTGGCAACTCGGCGATGGGCAGCACCGGCTACCGCATCGACGCCATGCTGGTAGAGCGTTACAAAGCCGCGCCGCGCTGAAACCCGCGCCGCCTGCCGCCGCCAGCCGCCACAACGGCCGGCTACCATCGCCCACCCATGGTTAACCCCGAGACGTCCCCGCTGCTGTTCTGGCACCTGCTGACCCGCCTGGGCGAGGCGCAGATCCTGCTGCCCGCGATGGTGCTGGCCACCGCCTGGCTGACCTGGCGCCAGGGCCCGACCCGGCTGGCGCTGGGTTGGCTGGCCGGCACTGCGCTGGCGGCCACGCTCACCACGCTCAGCAAGGTGGCGTTCATCGGCTACGGCGTTGGCCTGCCGGCGCTGGACTTCACCGGCATCTCGGGCCATGCGATGTTTGCCGCCGCGGTGCTGCCGCCGCTGCTGCGTCTGTCGACCGGCACGCTGACCCTGCGCTGGCAGACCGCCAGCCTGGTGCTGGGCTACAGCCTGGCGGCCGCGGTGGCGGTGTCCCGGGTGATGGTGGGCGCGCATTCCTGGAGCGAGGTGGCGGCCGGTTTTGCACTGGGTGCCAGCGCCAGCGGGCTGGCCCTGCTGTCGGCGCAAGTTCCGGCGGTGCGCCTCCCGCGCTGGCTGCCCGCCGCCGTGCTGGCCTGGGGCCTGCTGGGCGTGGCCGCCGCGCCGCCGTCCCGCACCCACGACTGGGTCACGCAGCTGGCGCTGGCGCAGTCCGGCCGCAGCCAGCCTTACCAGCGCTGGCAAATGCATCAAGACTACCGTCGGCACCAACCGGTGCTCCGCCAGCCTTTACTGCAGGCACGCTGACACCGGGTAGGCGCCATCCAGCGCGCTGAACCACAAGGCCGCAGCAGCGCCGTCGCGGTCGGGCAGCTCGCTGACGGCCAGGCCTTGCTGCAGATCCCAGCTCGACTCGAACCAGCCACAGGCCGGCGGGGTGCCGGCGCTGCCCGCGGGTGCCGGGCCCGCTGCCACGCCCGCCGGGGCCGTGTCCGCCTGGTGCGCAGCGCGGTCGGCAGCCTGCGCCAGCGCCAGGGTGGTTGCGGCGCCATAACGCACCGGGGTGGCAGGGCAAGAGGCGGTGAACAGAGGGCTCATGGTGGGCTCCGGTCGGTCAGCGGGGGGGCGCTCAGGTGGCAGCGAGGCGGCGAAGTCATCAAACTGCAGGGCGATCTTCGGCGCGCCGTGCCGTCACCACCATCACCCGACGGGTGGTGCCAAGGGGGGCCCCTGCGCCGCCTCCCCCCAATGGGGGGCCGGCCTGTGGCACGATCCCACCCGCCCCGCCACTGCCCGCCGACCTGCCATGTGTGGACGCTATGTCATCGCCTACGACCCGCAAACCCTGGTCACCGGCTTCAGCCTGACCCGTATCCAGCCCTTCGACCGGCGCTGGAACGTGACGCCGCAGTCGGCCGTGCCGGTGGTCTACGAGACCCGCGCACCCGCAGGCGGCGGCGCCGGCGAACGGGTCGCCGAGCTGATGCGCTGGGGCCTGGTGCCGCACTGGGCGCGCGACACCAGCATCGGCGCCAAGCTCAACAATGCCCGCAGCGAGGGCATGGCCGACAAGCCCTCGTTCCGCCAGGCGGTGCGGCGCCGGCGCTGCATCCTGCCGGCCAGCGGCTTTTACGAATGGCAGCCCAGCACCGGCGCCGACGGCAAACCGGCCAAGCAGCCCTGGTACATCAGCCCGGTCGATCAGCCGTTTTTTGCCATGGCCGGCCTGTTCGAGGCCTGGCGCGCACCCGCTGCTGCCGCAGACGCCGGCGCGGAGGACACCGAAAAACCAGCGCAAGCCGGCGAGTGGTTGCTCACTTGCTGCGTCATCACCACCGCCGCCAATGCGCTGATGGCGCCCATCCATGACCGCATGCCGGTGATGTTGCCGCCCGAGCACTGGGCCGCCTGGCTGTCACGCGACCTGACCGACGCGGCCGCACTGGCGCCGCTGATGCAGGGCCTGCCGGACACCGGCCCGGGTGCGATGCAGGCCTGGCCGGTGGCCCGCACGGTGGGCCGGTCCAGCAGCGACGGGCCGGGGCTGATCGCGCCGTTGATCGCGCCGCTGATCCCGCCACTGCCCGGCATCAACGGCTGAACCGCCCGCCGCTCAGGGCAGCAACTGCCGGCTGAAGAAGCGGGCAATCTTGCCGTCCACCGCCGGCAACTGGCTGCGGTCGAAGCCGGGCGGGTCGTTCAGCAGCTCACCCACCAGGCCGGTCAAACCTGGTGGCAGTGGCGACAGCAGCGCGCCGTGGCCGGCGTTGGGCAGGTCGGCCAGGTGCTCGCAGGTCTTGCAGGCCGCCAACACCCGGTCGCTGTGGAAGGCCGGTACCAGCCAGCGGTCGGCGCCGGCGGTGACCAGCGCCAGTGGCACCCTGGGTACGGCCAGCGAGGCCATGTCGAAGTCGGCCGCCGCCGGCACCGCGGCCACCACCGCGGCCACCCGGGGGTCGACATGGCTGCGTGGACGGTCATCGTCGAAACGGAAGGCGATCACCTGCAGCGCCACCCATTGCTTGAGGCCGTCCAGCGGCCCGCCTGTCAAGCGGGTGATCAGGCCGACGCAAGTCTGGAAGTCGGCTGCCAGGTGGGCCTCGCAATGGCGCTTGAAGCCACCCGGCGACCAGCGTCCGCCGGCCAGGCTGAGCGCGGTGTGACCGCCCGCGGACATGCCGTACACACCCACCCGGTCCAGCCGCAGCAGCGGCGCAAAACGCGGGTCGGCCGCCACCGCGTCGATTGCCGCCGACACCTCGGCCGGCCGCAGCGTCCAGCTGTCGGGGCCGGGCCGGCTGGGGTCGCGCGAATTGTCGGCGTGGTGCTCGGGCACAGCCACCACAAAGCCGGCCTGCACCAGCCGGCTGGCCAGGTCGGCATGCACCCAGGGCCCACCGCCCGAGCCGTGCGAGATCACCACCAGCCGGCCGTTGCCGGCCAGCGCAGCCCCTTGCGGCGCCAACTGCAGTGTGAACGGGCCGCGCCGCACCGGCTGGGCCGGCTCACTGGACGGGTAGTACAGCGTGACCGGACCGCGCTCGCCGCTGGCCCCGATCTCGCCCAGCCCGACTGCCGCCTTTGCACCGCCGCCCGCCACAAGCCCGCCGGCCAGCAGGCCCATCGCCACGGCGCGCCCCAACAAACGCCCCAACAAACGCCCAAACCCACGGCCCACCACACGGCCCACCACACGGCCCACCACACGGCCCGGCACCGTGCCCACCCCACGCGTCAAAACTGCTGCCATATCGGCTCTCCTGATCGGGCGGCCCACGCCACCGCTGGCGCGCAGAATGCCGAGCCGAATCCACCGTGTCTGGCCGATTCCGGCCGAATCGAGCCGCTGCCGGGATTCGGCTGGCCGATTTCAGGAATCGGCCAGCCGCTGGCGCCGAAACTCGGTCGGCGTCAGCCCGGTGGCGGTCTTGAAGGCCCGGTTGAACGGGCCTATCGACTGGAACCCGGCGTCCAGCGCGACCGTCAGCACCGGCACCGCGCGTCGGGCCGGGTCGGCCAGCGCGGCGCACACCTCGGCCAGGCGCCAGCCGTTGACATAGGCGCTGAAGTTGCGGTGGCCCAGCCGCTGGTTGATCAACCGGCGCAGTCGGTACTCGGGCACGGCCAGGCGCTGGGCCAGGCTGGCCACCGTCAGGTCCTCGCTGCGGTAGGCGTGCTCGTCGGCCATCAGGCGTTGCAGCGTGGCGGCCAGACGGGCCTCGGCCGGGTCGTCGGTGGTGTCGGTGGTGTCGGCACGGCTTGCGGGCGCCGCGGGCGGTAACGGATGCCCGGGCACAGGCGGGGCGGGCCCCGCTGGCGGCAGCGCCGGGGCCACCGCCGGGAACAGGTCCATCCGCCCCAGCACCAGCAGGCGCAGCGCCACCACCGCCATCATGGCCAGCAGCATCGCCACGTCGAGCGTGGACGCCAGGCCCGACAAGCGGCCCCGCGGCGAGCCCAACCTCGCCGCCAGCATCACCAGCGTGTAGACCACCCCGGTGCCCACGATGAAGCCCCGCAACCGGCGCCGGCCTTCGACCAGGTCGGCCCGCCAGTGCGCCAGCGCCGCCACCAGCGCCAGCACCGAAAACACCAGCGGCACCAAGCGCTGCAGGCCGAACAGCGCACGGGCCAGCCCAGCCGGCGCGATCCAGCACAAGGCCGGCGATGGGCAGTTCAGGCTGCAGTTCAGCGCACTCAGGCCGGCCACGGCCGCCCAGGCCCCCAGGTGCAGCGGCCGCAGCACAAAGTCGTCGTCGAACAAGGCCTGCACAAACACCCAGAACAGCACCGCATTGGCCACCGACACGGCAATGAACGGCGTCTGCCACAGCGCGGGCACGCCGGCCTCGAACGCCGGCGTGGCACTGATCACCTGCAGGCACAGGCCCAGCAGCAAGGCCTGGCCCACCCGCGCCGCCGCCAAACCGGGCCGCTCGCGCCCCAGCACGGCCGCCAGCAACAGCAGCAGCGCCAGCAGCATGCCGCGCAAGGCAGCGTCCAGCAGGGGCAGGGTGGAGGCGTAGGGCATCGCGGTCGGGCCAGAGCGGCCGCCGCACGATAGCAGCCCGCCCGGGCCGCTGGCCGCCACCGCGTGCAGCGCCGTTTCACCCACAGCGGCTATGCTCCGCGGTTCGATGTTCACCCG
>JBBRZR010000022.1:0-23812 GCA_038236495.1 Burkholderiales bacterium | reverse complement strand
GCGTGAGCGCAGCGGGCGGCGGCGCTTCCACCAATCGGTGCACGATATCGACCGCAGCCACTCGTCGCTGGGCTGGACAGCCGACTGGGGCGATGCCTGGCAGGCGCACAGCTTGCTGCGCGGCTACGGCAGCCGGGTCGATGTCAACAACAGCCGCACCCAGGGCGTGCCCGCACTGCGGCCGCAAACCCTGGACGACCGGGTGCTGGAGGGCCAGGGCTCGGTGACACCATCGGCCGGCAGGCTCTATACCGCCGGATTCGAATGGCGTGACGAGCGGCTGAACAACGAAGCCCTGGCCGGTGGCCACGGCCAGGCCCGGCACCAGGCGCTGTTCGGCCAGGCCGAACTCGACTTGGCGCCCTCGCTGGCGCTCACGGCCGGCCTGCGGCACGACCAGCATGACCGTTTTGGCGGTGAGTGGAGCCCGCGCGCCTACGCGGTCTGGAAGCCGGCGCCGCAGTGGGTGATCAAGGGCGGCGTCGGCCACGGCTTCAAGGCGCCCACGCTCAAGCAGATCTCGCCCGACTACCGTGAGGACGAAGGCCCTTACACCTACTTCGGCAACCCGGCGCTGAAGCCCGAAACCAACAACGCCAGCGAGATCGGCGCAGGCTGGGATACCAGCACGCTGGGCCTGCAGGCGATGCTGTTCCACAACCGCATCGACAACCTGATCGTGCCGCGGCTGTTTGGCACGGTGGCCGGCCGGGCGCAGTACGTGTTCGAGAACATCGACCAAGCGCGGATGCAGGGCCTGGAGCTTGTTGGCCGGGCCACGCTGCCGGCGGGCTGGCTGCTGAGCGGCAACTACACCTACCTCGATGCCACCGACGGCAACGGCGTGCGGCTGGAGAAACGCCCGCGCCACCTGCTGGCAGTGCAGGTCGGCTGGCACGGCGGCCCCTGGTCGGCCAACCTGCGGGCCGAGTGCCATGCCGACCAGCTGATCGCCCCGGTCGTCGTGGGCAAGCCGATGCAGGCGCTGCCCAACCTGACCCGCGTGTCGGCGCAGGTCAGCCGCGAGTTGAGCAAAAACCTGTCGCTGAGCCTGGGTGTGGACAACCTCGGCAATCTGCGGCTGGCCGACGAGTCGCCGCTGTTCACCTGGGCCGAGGCGCCGCGTACCTGGCGTGTGGCCTTGCGCGGCCAGTATTGAGGCGGCGGCGCTGACGGGGTCCTGCCGTGGCCAGGCTGATTGATCGCCTGCCCCGGGTCCGCTGAAGCCTGGTTTGGTCTGCCCGGAGGGGATCGAACCCCCAACCCCCAGCTTAGAAGGCTGGTGCTCTATCCGGTTGAGCTACGGGCAGTCAACGGATGCTGATTCTAGAAGGGTGGGCGGCGGCCAGTGCTGCGGCGGGCGCCGGGCCGGCGCTGGGTTCGCGTTGGGACCCCATTGGGGCCGCCTTGGGCCTCGTTGGGGCTGGATGCGCCGGGCGAGCGGGGCCGCAACCCGGGCCTTGCCACAGAAAGCGTTGAGAATCGGCGCAGGCGCAGTCCGGTGAAGGGCCGACGCGCCGTATTCCTCCACCCGTTCAGGCCTGCGTCTCGCCAGCGATCGCCAGGTTTGCATTGACCTCCACGAGACCTCGTTTGCGCCCACCGCCCCAGCCCCCCGCCCGGCTCGACCGCTATGACCGCCTGGACGCCCTGCGCGGCGCGGCCATCGTCTGGATGGTGCTGTTCCACTTCAGCTTCGACCTCAACCACCTGGGCTGGCTGCAGCCGCGGCAGAATTTTTACCGCGACCCCTTCTGGACCGGCCAGCGCAGCGTGATCGTCAGCCTGTTTCTGCTGTGCGCTGGCCTGGGGCAGGCGGTGGCGCTGCAGGTCGGCCTGGCCTGGCCGCGCTTTTGGCGGCGCTGGGCGCAGGTGGCGGGCTGCGCCGCGCTGGTGTCTGCGGGCTCGGCGCTGATGTTTCCCAACAGCTGGATCAGTTTTGGCGTGCTGCACGGCATGGCGCTGATGCTGCTGGCCTGCCGGCTGGCCGCACCGCTGGGCGCTGGGTTGTGGCCGCTGGGTGCGCTGCTGCTGGCGCTGCCGCGCTTTGTCACCCACCCGTTTTTCGACAGCCGCTGGACCAACTGGGTCGGCCTGGTCACCCACAAGCCCATCACTGAAGACTTTGTGCCGGTGCTGCCCTGGCTGGGTCTGATGCTGTGGGGGCTGGCGGCCGGGCAGTGGCTGCTGGCCGGCGCCGCAGCGCCGCAGGCCGGCCGGCGGGCCGTGTTGTGCGGCCGCTTGCCCGCAGCGCTCGCGCCGCTGGCCACCCTGGGCCGCTGGCCGCTGACGGTCTACATGCTGCACCAGCCGTTGCTGATCGGCGGCCTGACCGCTGCGGCCTGGTTTCGCCACTGAAGCCACGCGCACCAACCCCACTGACGCCACACGCCACTGAGATCGGCCGCTGCCGCCAGAGGGGCAGGGCGCCCGGCATAGCGGCTACCATCCCGGGATGAGCACCAAGATCCTGTTCGGCTTCCATGCCGTCACCGTGCGGTTGAAGACCGCACCCGAATCCGTCGTCGAGATCCATGTCGATGCCAGCCGGCGCGACGCCCGCATGCGGCAGTTTGTCGAGCGGGTCAAGGCGGCCGGCGCCAAGCTGGTGGACAGCGACGACGACCACCTGATCCGGCTGTCCGGCAGCCCGCGCCACCAGGGGGTGGTGGCCAAGGTCACGGCGCTGGTGCAACTGCATTCGGTGGATGACGTGCTGGACGCCGTCAGCGGCCCGCCGCTGGTGCTGGTGCTCGACGGTGTGACCGACCCGCACAACCTGGGCGCTTGCCTGCGGGTGGCCGATGGCGCCGGTGCCCATGCGGTGCTGGCCCCCAAGGACCATGCGGTGGGCCTCAACGCCACCGTGGCCAAGGTCGCCAGCGGCGCCGCCGAGACCGTGCCCTATCTGATGGTGACCAACCTGGCGCGCACACTCAACGAGCTAAAGGACCGCGACATCCAGGTCATCGGCACCGCCGAAGACGCCGAGCTGACGATCTATGACATCGATTGGACCGGGCCGGTGGCGCTGGTGCTGGGCGCCGAGGGCTCGGGCCTGCGCGCCTTGACCCGCAAGACCTGCGATGTGCTGGTGCGCATCCCGATGGCGGGGGCGGTCGAGAGCCTCAACGTGTCGGTGGCCTCCGGCGTCTGTCTGTACGAGGCACTGCGCCAGCGCCGGCCGGCTGCCGTTGCGGCTGCCGTTGCGGCTGCGGGTGCGGCGGTGGTTGCGACCCCATCGGAGTAAGCCATGTCGGTGATTGCCATTGCCCACCCGCTGGTGCGCCACAAGATCGGCCTGCTGCGCGAGGACCAGATCTCCACCAAGAAGTTTCGCGAGCTGACGCATGAGCTGGCGCGGCTGCTGGCCTACGAGGCCACGGCGGACTTTCCGCTGGAGAAAACCACCATCGCCTGCTGGAGCGGCCCGGTCGAGATCGACCAGATCGCCGGCCGCAAGGTCACCATCGTGCCGATCCTGCGGGCCGGGCTGGGCATGCTGGAAGGGGTGCTGGACATGGTGCCCAACGCCAAGATCAGCGTGGTCGGCCTGGCGCGCGACCACGAGACGCTGCAGCCTGTGCACTACTTCGAGAAGTTTGTCGGCCACCTGAGCGAGCGCACCGCGATCATCGTCGACCCGATGCTGGCCACCGCCGGTTCGATGATCGCGACGATCGACCTGCTCAAGGCGCGCGGTTGCCAGGACATCCGGGCACTGGTGCTGGTGGCGGCGCCCGAGGGCATCGCCGCGCTGGCCAAAGCCCATCCCGATGTGCGCTGCTGGACGGCGGCGATCGACAGCCACCTCAACGAGATCGGCTACATCATCCCCGGCCTGGGCGACGCCGGCGACAAGATCTTCGGCACCAAGGACGACGACACCCGGTGAGCGCGCTGCGGCCCGCGCCGGCGGCAAGCGACGACGCCGCCGCCGACCGGGCCAAGGCGGTGCGGGCCCGGCGCAGCCTGGTGGCGCTGTTTGCCGCCACCTTCACCGAGCTGACCGGGTTGTTTCTGTTCGGGCCGCTGCTGCTGTTCACGCTCAAGGCGCGCGGGCTGGATACGGCTGCGGTGGGCGCGTTTGCCGCGCTGCAGTGGGTCGGCCTGCTGGTGGCCACGCCGTTTGCCTCGTCCTGGGTACAGCGGCTGGGGCCGCGCAACGCGCTGCTGGCCAGCGGCGCAGTGCCGCTGGTGGCGTTGGCGGGCATGCTGGTGTGGCACAGCCTGCCGGTCTGGTCGTTGCTTTATTTTGTGGCGGGCATGGCGTCCGCCCTGCGCTGGATCCTGGCCGAGGCCACGGTGGCCGAGCTGGCCCCGCCGCATCGGCGCGGCCGGGTGATGGGCCTGTTTGCAATGATGATCGGCGTCACCTTCATGGTGGGGCCGGCGCTGCTGTCGGTATTGCTGTCCGCGGGCTGGGACACGCAAGGCGTGGGCTGGGTGGCGGTGGCGCTGGTGGCGCTGGGCCTGCTGATGCTGGTGCCGGTGCGTCCGCCACCGGCTGCTGCGGCCAGCACACCCGCCGCCCGCAGCGGCTGGCGCGGCACCTGGGGGGCGGTGCGCGCCGCGCCGCTGGTGATGCTGACCGGTTTTGTCGGCGGGTTTTTCGAGTCCGGTCTGGCCAGCACCTTGCCGCTGTTCGGCCTGACGGTGGGCCTGTCGGCCGCCAGCTCGGCCTTGCTGGTGTCGGTCAGCGGCCTGGGCAGCACGCTGCTGGCGCCGCTGGCCGGTGAGCTGGCCGACCGCTTGAGCACCGCCCGGGTGCGCCGGGCCTGCGCACTGGCCTGCCTGCTGGCCACGCTGGGCCTGCTGGCCGTGCCGCGCTGGGGCGCGCTGGCCTGGCTGATCGCCTTTTGCTGGGGCGGCGCGGGTGCTGCGCTGTACACGCTGGCCATGGTCGACATCGGCCACCGCCACCAGGGGGTGGCGCTGGTCAACAGCACCGCCGTGCTGGTGATGGCTTACACCGCGGGCGGCATGCTGGCGCCGGCTGCCGGCGGCGCGATGTTGCAATGGGCACCCGCGTTCGGGTTTCCGGCGCTGTTGGCGGCGGTGGCGCTGCTGGGCTGGTGGCCGGTGGCCCCGGCGGCAATGGGTACGATCGGCGCCCGACAAGGCCCGGCGGCGGACAGCGACTGACCGGTACGCCGGCAGCCAGACAACCGGCCACAGGCCGGCCAGCAACCAGCAAGAAGGGCGGACACATTGGCCATGGACGTGGTGGACTACGAGATCAAGGGCACCGAGATGCAGTTTGTCGAGGTCGAGCTCGACCCCGGCGAGGCGGCGGTGGGTGAGGCTGGCAGCCTGTTTTTCATGGACGCCGGCATCACGATGGACACTGTGTTTGGCGACGGCTCGGGCGGCGGTGGTGGTTTCTTCGGCAAGTTGCTGGGCGCCGGCAAGCGGCTGGTCACGGGTGAGTCGCTGTTCACCACCGTCTACACCAACGCCACCCACCAAAAACAACGCGTCGCGTTTGCAGCACCGTACCCCGGCAAGATCGTCGCGATGGACCTGCGCCAGCTGGGCGGCATGCTGATCTGCCAGAAGGACGCCTTTTTGTGCGCTGCGCGCGGCGTGTCGCTGGGCATCTTCTTCCAGCAAAAGCTGTCGGTGGGCTTTTTTGGCGGCGAGGGCTTTGTGATGCAAAAGCTCGAGGGCGACGGCCTGGCCTTTGTGCACGCCGGCGGCACCATCGTCAAACGTGAGCTGCAAGTCGGCCAGTGCCTGATGGTCGATACCGGCTGCCTGGTGGCCTACACGCCCAGCGTCAACTTCGAGATCCAGTACGTTGGCAAGATCAAGACCGCGATGTTCGGCGGCGAGGGGCTGTTTCTGGCCAAGCTGACCGGTCCGGGCACGGTCTGGCTGCAGAGCCTGCCGTTTTCTCGCCTGGCCAGCCGGGTGTTTGCCGCCGCGCCACAAGCTGGCGGCAGCCGGCGCGAAGAGGGCGGCTTGCTGGGCGGCTTGGCCGGTGGCACCGTGCTGGGCGGTCTGCTGGGTGGTGACGATGAATAACCGGACGGTAGCGGCCATCGACGGCTCGCCCTGCGCCGGGCGGCCCCGGTGCGGCCAGGCCCGCCCGGCACAAAACCGGCACGCGCAGGCCATGCCGCTGCGGTTGGCGGTGCTGCTGGTGGCCGTCGCGCTGCTGGGTCTGGCGCCGCCCGTCCAAGCGGCATCGGCCACCGCCGCCAGCGTGATGCTGGAAGACCTGAGCTCCACCGAGCTCAAAGCCCGCATCGCCGCCGGCGCCACCACCGTGCTGGTGCCCATCGGCGGCACCGAGCAAAACGGCCCGCACATGGCGCTGGGCAAGCACAACCTGCGGGTCAAGGTGCTGGCCGCGCGCATCGCCGAGCGGCTGGGGCAGGCGGTGGTGGCGCCGGTGATCGCCTATGTGCCCGAGGGCGCGATAGACCCCGCCACCCAGCACATGCGCTGGGTCGGCACAGTGTCGATCCCGGAGGCGGCTTTCGAGGCGGTGCTGGAGGGCGCGGCGCGCAGCTTCCGCCAGCATGGGTTCCGGGACGTGGTCTTCCTGGCCGACCATGGCGGCTACTTGAAAAACACCGAGCGTGTGGCGGCCAAGCTGAACCGTGAGTTTGCTGCCGGTCCGGCAGGCCGACCCGCCTGCCGGGTGCTGGCCTTGGCCGAGTACTACCAGGTGACGCAGACCGACTATGTCGAGGCGTTGAAGTCGCGGGGTTTTGCGATGGACGAGATCGGCCGCCACGCCGGCCTGGCGGACACCTCGCTGATGTTGGCGATAGACCCGGCGATGGTGCGCATGGACATTGCCGCTGCCCGGGCCAAGGGCGCCAACGACGGCGTGGCCGGCGACCCGCGCCGCGCCAGTGCCGAACTGGGCCGGCTGGGCACCGAGCGCATCGTCGAGGTCTCGGTGGCGGCCATCGGCGCGCACCTGCGCCAGCGCAGCCCGGCGGCCGGCGGGGGCGCGACAATGGCGCCGGCAAAACATTGAATCGGGTTTTCAGATGAGGACGCAGTGGTGACGAACAGGGTGAATCGGGTGAATGGGTTGGGGCTGTGGCTGGCCGGGCTGGTGATGGCCGCGGGCGCCTGCACCGGCGCGATGGCCGCCGGGCCGGCGCCGGCGGGCTCCGCGCCTGCGGGTGCTGCGGCCAGCGGCGGCCTGCCCGGCATGCCGCCGGTCGTCGATGCGCGCAACCTGTACAGCGAGGTCGCGGCCGGCAAGTTCAGCCCGGCGCTGGCCGGTGATCTGGAACGTATCTACGTGCCCAACCTGCGCTCCAACAACGTCACCGTGATCGACCCGGTCACGATGAAGGTGGTGGACAAGTTTAAGGTGGGCATCAGCCCGCAGCACATCGTGCCGTCCTGGGATTTGCGAACGCTCTGGGTCACCAACAATGCCGAGGGCCGCACCGACGGCAGCCTGACGCCCATTGACCCGCGCACCGGCAAGCCCGGCAAGGCTATCCCGGTGGACGACCCGTACAACATGTACGCCACGCCGGACGGCCAATCGGCCATCGTCGTGGCCGAGGCGCGCAAGCGGCTGGACTTCCGCGACCCCAAGACGATGGCGCTGCAGTACGCGATCGACACGCCGCTGTGCCCGGGCATCAACCACGCCGATTTTTCAATCGACGGCCGCTTTGCGATCTTCACCTGCGAGTTCTCCGGCACGGTCGTCAAGATCGACTTGGTGGGGCGCAAGGTGCTGGGCTACCTGCAACTCAAGATGCCGGCCACCCGGTTCAAGGAAGTGGCGGGCGCACCGCGCACACCGCCGGGCAAGGTCTGGGAGCCGGGCGCCACCGAGGTCTGCACCGTCGTCAAGGGCATGCCGCAGGACATCCGCTCGTCGCCTGACGGCAAGCGCTTCTACATCGCCGACATGCATGCCGACGGTGTGCACATCGTCGATGCCGAGTCCTTCACCCAGGTCGGCTTCATCACCACCGGCGTCGGCGCACACGGCCTGTACCCCAGCCGCGATGGCAAGCGGCTGTATGTGGCCAACCGCGGCTCGCACAAGATCCATGGCCCCAAGCTGGGCGATGGCAGCGTGACGGTGATCGACTTTGCCAGCGAGAAGATCGTCGCCCGCTGGGCCGTGCCCGGTGGTGGCAGCCCCGACATGGGCAATGTCAGCGCTGACGGCAAGTACCTTTGGCTGGCGGCGCGCTTCGATGACGTGGTGTACCGCTTCGACACCAGCACCGGCGACGTGGCCCAGGTCAAGGTCGGCAGCGAGCCGCACGGCTTGACGGTCTGGCCGCAGCCGGGGCGCTACTCGCTGGGTCATACCGGCAACCTGCGCTGACCGGGCTGGCGCAGCCGCATCACCACGCCAGACCTGACCCGCACCGTGAGCGCCGCTGCAACATGACCTCCCTGCTCGACGCTTTCTGGCGCGCCGCCGCCTACTGCCTGCACCCCAAGGTGATCGGTCTGTCGCTGCTGCCGCTGCTGATCGGTGTGGCGCTGACCTTGGGCCTGGGCTGGTTTTATTGGGAGGGCGCGGTGGCCGGCGTGCGCGCCACGCTAGAGAACTGGCTGCTGGTCGATGCCGGGCTGAAGTGGGTCGAATCGGTGATCGGCGCCTCGTTCCGCTCGGTGCTGGCGCCGCTGATCGTGGTCGGGCTGGCGGCGCCGGTAATCGTGGTGCTGTCGGTGCTGCTGGTGGCCTGGCTGATGGCGCCCGCCATCGTCGGGCTGGTCGCGGCGCGGCGATTCCCCACGTTGGAGCGCAAGCACGGCGCTGGCCTGGCCAGCAGCGTGCTGTGGTCGCTGGGCTGCACCGTGTTGGCGTTGCTGGCGCTGGTGATCAGCCTGCCGCTGTGGTTCATCCCGCCGCTGGTGCTGGTGGTGCCGCCACTGATCTGGGGCTGGCTCAACTTCCGGGTGATGAGCTATGACGTGCTGGCCGAGCATGCCAGCGTCGCCGAGCGCCGTGCCCTGATGCGCCAGCACCGCCTGCAACTGATGGGCATCGGCGTGGTCTCGGGCTACCTGGGCGCCGCGCCGTCGCTGCTGTGGGCGGCCAGCGCGATGACGCTGGTGTTTGCGCCGCTGTTGATCGTGGTGTCGGTCTGGCTGTACACGCTGGTGTTTGCGTTTTCGGCACTCTGGTTTGCCCACTACAGCCTGGCCGCACTGGCCGCGATGCGCGGGCAAGCCGCGGTGGACGAAGCGCGAGGCACTGCCCGCCCGGTCGCCCGCCCGGACGCGGCCACCGGCGAGGTGGTCGACGCCATCCCTGTTCTGCCTGGGGCCAATCCGCCGCCGGCTTCACCCCTGCCGGCCCTGCCGCCGCCCCTACCCTGAAGGCAGACCCCATGCGCACCATCGGCCTCATCATCATCGGCGACGAGATCCTCTCGGGCAAACGCCAGGACAAACACCTGCCCAAGGTCATCAGCCTGCTGACTGAACGCGGCATGGCACTGGCCTGGGCGCGCTACCTGGGCGACCGGCGTGACCACATCACCGCCGCACTGAAAGATGCCTTTGCCAGCGGCGACATCGTGTTTTGTTGCGGCGGCATCGGCGCCACGCCGGACGACCACACCCGACAAAGTGCTGCCGCCGCACTGGGCCGGCCGCTGCTGCTGCACCCCGAGGCCGAGACGCTGATCCGCGAGCGCATGCAAGAAGTGGCCGCAGAGCAAGGCCTGGCCTACGCGCCCGACCGGCCCGACAACCTGCACCGGCTCAACATGGGCACCTTCCCACAGGGCGCCGACATCATCCCGAACCCGTACAACAAGATCCCGGGTTTTTCCGTGGGCGACGTGCACTTCGTGCCCGGCTTCCCGGTGATGGCGCACCCGATGATCGCCGCGCTGCTGGACGGCCGGTACAAAGCGCTGCACGGCAGCCAGGTCAGCACCGAGCGATCAGTGATCGTGATGGGCGGCATGGAGGCCGCACTCACCCCGCTGATGGAAGACATCGAGGCGCGCTTTGCAGGCGTCAAGGTCTTCAGCCTGCCCAGCGTGGACCACCCGCAATGGGGCCGCCACATCGAGTTGGGGGTCAAAGGCTCGTCCGAGCACACCTTGCTGGCGTTCGAGGCCTTGCTGGCGGCACTTCGGCCGATGGGGGTCAGCTTGGGCCCCGAAACGGTGCGTTGATCAAGCCCCAATCCGGGGCGCGCCACCGCACTTTGTTGGTGCGTTTTTGACGGTGGGCGGTGCGTGGAGCCTGCCAAAGCGGCGGTCCGCCGGCGTCCCTGGCCGCACGGGGCCGGGCATGGTTTCTGCTACATTCTTGTGCGCTCAGGCCGGGGTTTAACCACCCGGGCAGGTCCGCAAGACCCACGCAACACAACCGCAAACACCTCTTCCCCCCATTTGTTTTGCGCGTCCAGTGCAGTGCCAGTGCGTTTTGTACTGTGCCGGCGCGTCCCGCTAGGAGATTCCTGATGGCAAAGACCGTCGCCGATGTGATGGCCATGGTGAAAGAAAACGAAATCAAGTTCGTTGATTTCCGATTCACCGACACCCGCGGCAAGGAACAGCACGTCTCCGTGCCCGTTTCGCATTTTGATGAAGACAAGTTCACCTCCGGCCACGCCTTCGACGGCTCGTCGATTGCCGGCTGGAAGGGCATCGAAGCCTCGGACATGCAGCTCATGCCCGACCCGAACACCGCCAACATCGACCCGTTTTTTGAAGAGCCGACGCTGATCCTGACCTGCGACGTGGTCGATCCGGCCGACGGCAAGCCCTATGAGCGCGACCCGCGCAGCCTGGCCAAGCGCGCCGAAGCCTATATGCGCTCGACCGGCCTGGGTGATGCGGCCTTTTTTGGTCCCGAGCCCGAATTCTTCGTCTTCGACAGCGTGCGTTGGAGCAACGACATGTCGGGCTGCTTCTACAAGATCGAATCGGAAGAAGCTGCCTGGAACACCGGCAAAGAGTACGAGCACGGCAACTCGGGCTTCCGGCCCACCGTCAAGGGCGGTTACTTCCCGGTGCCGCCGGTCGATTCGGGTCAGGACCTGCGCTCGGAGATGTGCCTGATTTTGGAGTCGCTGGGCATCCCGGTCGAAGTGCACCACCACGAAGTGGCCAACGCCGGCCAGATGGAGATCGGCACCCGCTTCTCCACGCTGGTCGAGCGTGCTGACTGGGTGCAACTGCAAAAGTACGTGATCCACAACGTGGCCCACGCCTACGGCAAGTCGGCCACCTTCATGCCCAAGCCCATCGTGGGCGACAACGGCAGCGGCATGCACGTGCACCAGTCGGTCTGGAAGGACGGCAAGAACCTGTTTGCCGGTGACGGTTATGCCGGCCTGAGCGACTTTGCGCTGTACTACATCGGCGGCATCATCAAGCACGCCCGTGCACTCAACGCCATCACCAACCCGGGTACCAACAGCTACAAGCGTCTGGTGCCAGGCTATGAGGCGCCGGTCAAGCTGGCCTACTCGGCCAAGAACCGCTCGGCTTCGATCCGTATCCCGTACGTGGCCAATCCCAAGGGCCGTCGCGTCGAAGCGCGCTTCCCCGATCCGCTGATGAACCCCTATCTTGGTTTTGCAGCGCTGCTGATGGCCGGCCTGGACGGTGTGGAAAACAAGATCCACCCGGGCGAAGCCGCCACCAAGGACTTGTACCACCTGCCGCCCGAAGAAGACGCGAAGATTCCGACCGTCTGCGCCAGCCTCGAGCAAGCGCTGGAGTACCTGGACAAGGGCCGTGGCTTCCTGACCAAAGGCGGTGTGTTCACCGACTCGTACATCGACGCCTACATCGAGCTGAAGATGCAGGAAGTGAACCGCTTCCGCATGGCCACGCACCCGGTCGAATTCGACATGTACTACACGCTGTAAATCGTTGCGGTGGCCTCTGGGCCACGCCAACGACAAAGGGCGGCGCAAGCCGCCTTTTTTTCGTCTGCACAGCACGTCAGGTCAGCTGGTTCGGCGACCAAAGCGCGCAAGGTTGCTCAGCGACAATGACCGCTCTGCCGCCAGCTGTGGGCGAAACCGACGAGATGCGATGATCCGCAACCCAAGCAACGTGATCCTGGCCCTGGCCGCCGCCTGGTCCCTGCAGACGGCGGCGCCGGCCCTGGCCCAGACAGCGGTCGTCTACCGCTGCCCGGGACCGCCGGTGCTCTACACCGATGCACTGACCCCAGAAGAAGCCCGTGAGCGCGGCTGCCGCACGATCGAGGGCGCGCCGGTCACGGTGATTCAGGGCGTCCGGCCGCGCCCAGCCGCGCCCGGCGCGCCCAAGACCGGCGCTTCAGGCAACGCCGGTGCGTCCGCCAACGGCGGCACTGACAACCGGGTGGATCCCGCCGCGCAGCGCCTGCGCGACGCCGACGCACGCCGCATCCTGGACGCCGAGTTGCGGCGCGAAGAAGACAAGCTGGCACTGCAGAAGCGCGAGTTCAACAATGGCGAGCCCGAACGGCAGGGCAACGAGCGAAACTTCCAGAACTACCTCGACCGGGTGGCCCAGATGAAGGCCGGCATGGCCCGGACCGAGAGCGATATCGCGGCGCTGAAGCGCGAAATCGGCAAACTGCCACCGTGAGAATGACCCTGAACGACACCGCGATGATGTCGCGTTACGACACATTCGACCTGCTCGCCACGATGGTGGCCGTGATCAAGCCCGATGGCGCAATGGTGTTTGTCAATTCGCGCTTCGAGGACGTGGCCAGCCTGTCCCGCAAAACACTGATGCGCGGCAACCTGTTCGACTGGTTTGCCGATGGCAGCCCCTTGCGGGAGACGCTGGGCGCGGTCAGCCGCAACGACATCGCCACCGGCCGCTTCGACGGCACGATACGCCGCGCCCCGGTGGCGGCCCACGAGTTGCTGCCGGTGCATGTGATCGTCACCCAGATCGAGCACGGCCGCGACTTTGTGCTGGTCGAGATGCTGGAGATCGAGCAGCAGACCAAGCAAGACCGCGAGGAGCGGGCGCTGGGCCAGGTGCAGGCCAACAAGGAGCTGATCCGCAACCTGGCGCACGAGATCAAGAACCCGCTGGGCGGCATCCGGGGTGCCGCGCAGTTGCTGGAGCTCGAACTCAACAGCCGCGAACTGAGCGAATACACCTCCGTCATCATCCACGAGGCCGATCGCCTGCAAGCCCTGGTGGACCGCCTGCTGGCGCCGCACCGCTTGCCGCATGTGGTCAGTGACGTCAACATCCACGAGGTCTGCGAGCGGGTGCGCTCACTGATCCTGGCGGAGTTTCCGCGTGGCCTGGCGGTCAAACGCGATTACGACATCTCGATCCCGGACTTTCGCGGCGACCGCGAGCAACTGATCCAGGCGGTGCTCAACATTGCGCACAACGCGGCCCAGGCCCTGACCGAGCGCATTGCCGACGGTTGCGCCCGGTTGATTTTGCGCACCCGGGTGGCGCGTCAGGTGACGATCGGCAAGCAGCGTTTTCGACTGGCACTGGAATTGCATATCGAAGACAACGGACCGGGCGTTGCCGAGGACATCCGGGACCGCATCTTCTACCCGCTGGTATCGGGGCGGGAGGGCGGTTCAGGCCTCGGGCTGACGCTGGCGCAAACTTTTGTGCAACAGCATCAGGGCATGATCGAGTGCGACAGCGAGCCCGGCCGGACCATTTTTCGTATCGTGATCCCGCTGCCTTGACGGCAGCTTGCAAGTCAAGCGAACAGGCCGCCGCCGCATGAAACCCATCTGGATCGTAGACGACGACCAATCCATCCGATTTGTGCTGGAAAAGGCGCTGGCGCGCGAGCAGTTCGCCACGCGCAGTTTCTCCAATCCGCGTGACGTGTTGGCCGCACTCGACGACGACGAGCCGCAGGTGCTGGTCAGCGACATCCGCATGCCGGGGGGCTCAGGCATCGACCTGCTGGCCAAGGTCAAGGCCCGCCTGCCGGGGCTGCCGGTCATCATCATGACCGCCTACTCCGACCTAGACAGCGCGGTCTCGGCCTTCCAGGGCGGGGCGTTCGAGTACCTGCCCAAACCCTTCGATTTGAACCGCGCGGTCGAGCTGATCCGCCGGGCGATGGAAGAAAGCCTGCGCGAAGACGTGCGCGACACCGGCAGCGCCGAGATGCCCGAGATGCTGGGCCAGGCGCCGGCGATGCAGGACGTGTTCCGTGCCATCGGCCGGCTCAGCCAGAGCAATGTCACGGTGTTGATCACCGGTGAATCCGGCTCGGGCAAAGAGCTGGTGGCGCGTGCGCTGCACAAGCACAGCCCGCGCGGTGACGCTGCCAAGGGTGGGACCGAGGGCCCGTTCATCGCCATCAACACCGCGGCGATCCCCAAGGACTTGCTGGAGAGTGAACTCTTCGGCCATGAGCGCGGCGCCTTCACCGGTGCACAGACCACCCGGCGAGGCCGCTTCGAGCAGGCTGATGGCGGCACCTTGTTCCTCGACGAGATCGGCGACATGCCGTTCGATTTGCAGACCCGGCTGTTGCGCGTGCTGTCGGACGGCCAGTTCTACCGCGTCGGCGGCCACCAGCCGCTCAAGTCCAACGTGCGGGTGATTGCGGCGACCCACCAGAACCTGGAGCAGCGGGTGCGCGAGGGTGGCTTTCGCGAGGACTTGTTCCACCGCCTCAATGTGATCCGGCTGCGCCTGCCGGCGTTGCGTGAGCGGCGCGAGGACGTGGCGCAGCTGACACGCTTCTTCCTGGCCAAGAGCGCCAAGGAGCTGGGCGTAGAGGCCAAGCGCATCACCGAATCGTCGCTGGAGCGGCTGATGGCGTTCGACTTCCCTGGCAATGTGCGGCAGTTGGAGAACATCTGCCATTGGCTGACCGTGATGGCGCCAGCCCAGGTGATCGAACCCAAGGATCTGCCGCCCGAGTTGATGGCGGGTGACGTCGCCCGGCAGCCTTTGATGTCAGGCCCGGCGATGGGTGCGCCTGCGCCAGCGCCTGCGGATGCGTCCTTGGCCTACGCCGCGGCACCCACAGGGCCGGCGCCGGTGATGGCGGGGGGTCTGGCCTCGGCCCAGGTGGGCGGTCTGCCGACCGGCTGGCTGCTGGACCTGCAGCGCGAGGCCCGCCGGCTGCTCGAATCCGGCAACCCCGAGGTCTGGGATGTGCTGACCCGGCAGTTCGAGGGCCAGCTCATCCACACCGCGCTGGAGGTCACCCGAGGTCGCCGCATCGAGGCCGCGCACAAGCTGGGCATAGGCCGCAACACCATCACCCGAAAGATCCAGGAGCTGGGCCTGGAGGACTGAACTTCAGCCCGCGTACCGATGCGCAAGATGCCGGTGGCGGGTTGACGGTCCGCCGCAGGCTCAGGCCGTCAGTTCAACCCAGACCGGCGCGTGGTCGCTGGGTCGTTCATTCTTGCGCGGCAGCTTGTCCACCTGGCAGGCGGTCACCGCCGGCTGCAGCGGCTGGCTGACGAGGATGTGGTCGATGCGAAGGCCCTGGTTCTTGCGGAAGGCCAGGTTGCGGTAGTCCCACCAGCTCCAGGTGCGCGCCGGCTGCTCGAACAGCCGGAACGCATCGACCAGCCCCAGCGCCAGCAGTGCCTGAAAGTGCGCACGCTCTTCGTCCGTGCAGTGGATGGTGCCCGCCAGTGCCACCGGATCGAACACATCGCGGTCCTCGGGCGCCACGTTGTAGTCGCCCATCAACACCAGCTTGGGGTGGCGCGTCAGCTCGTCGCGCAGCCAGTCGCGCAGTGCGTCCAGCCAGGCCATCTTGTAGGCAAACTTGTCGCTGCCCGGGGCCTGGCCGTTCGGAAAATACGCGCCCACCACCCGCAGGCCGTGCACCGTGGCGGCAATCACCCGGGCCTGCGGGTCGTCGAAGCCGGGGATGTTGCGGACGACATCGCTGGGCTCGGTGCGCGACAGCAGGGCGACGCCGTTGTAGGTCTTCTGGCCAAACCAGACGCTGTGCCAGCCCGCCGCGGTGATCTCGGCGTGGGGAAACTTGTCGTCGGTCAGCTTGGTCTCCTGCAGCACCACCAGCTCGGGCTGCTGTGTGGCCAGCCAGTCCAGCAGTTGCGGCAGGCGCACAGTGAGGGAGTTGACATTCCAGGTGGCAAGTTTCATCAGGGATCTGCAGGTTTTTATGGATGTGCAATGGTCGTGAATCTGAAGATCCACTCCCCGCAGTATCCCCAAAGCGTGTCACGCTCTTTGCACCGTGCGCGACCCGCGCAGGCGTCGCCGTCAAACTGTTCAGGCCTTTGTGGGGGGGGGGCGGCATCAGCGCGCACTTCAGCGCGCCACCTGAGCTTGCCGTGCTGTCACTGCCGGCGCTTTGCCCGCCGCGGCGTTGCGGCCTTCGGTCAGGCGCTGCAACACCTGCTGGCCGGATTCAGCCACCTTCTGCATCGTGGCTTCGAGCAAGGCCATTTCGTGCAGCGACGACGCGAAGGCCTGGTACTGCGCCGGCTGCGCGCGGCCTTCTGCCAGAGCCGAGGCCGACTGCTCGAGGGCTGCCCGCACGCGATCAAAACTCTGGCGCAAACGTGCCAGCGGGTCGTTCAGCGCCGGGGTCGCAGCCGCTGCCATCTGGCCGTTGGCGGCCAGCGCGTGGAAGGTTTGCTCCAGTGACACCAGCACTGCATCGAAGGCCCCGGCTTCACGCGCTGCCAACACCTGCGCCTCAAATGCCCCCGGTGCGCTGGCGCTGCCCTCAACAGGCGCGCTTTGGCGCAAGCCCGCGAGCAGGTTTTCCAGATGGCTGTTGAGCAGGCCCAGCCGCGTGCCGACCACCACCACCTCGCTCAAGATGCGGTCAAGATCGCGCACGATCTGCGAGATGCGGTCGAGAAAGTGGTTCAAGTCCTGCGCCAGCTCACCGAACTCGTCCTCGCTCTTCACGCTGGCGCGTGGTGACAGGTCCATGACGCCGCGCGCCAGGCCCGAGACGGTCGAGCGCAGCGCCAACAAAGGCTCCATGCGCACCTTCAGCAGCAGGAACAGCACGACGGTGTGAACCAGGATCTTCAGGCTCAATGCGGTCGCCGTCAGCCGCACCTCGTGCCACCAGGCCGACTCCTTGCGGTCGAGATAACTTCGCACGCTGACGGTGCCCAGCACATCGCCGACCTGCGCCTTGACATGACAGCCAAGGCAAAACTGCTCGGCCGTCAGCCGTACCGACGCAGCGCTGTGCGTGCCCTCGGGCCACGCCGCTGGCAGGCCTTTGACGTCCATCGAGCGCGTCAGTTTCATCGACTGGATCGTCACCGCCGCCGGCTCGACCGCGATCGACAGGCCCAGGCCGTCGTAGTTGCGGTTGAGGATGGGGTAGACCGTCTGCGCCGCTGTCGGTCCGCCGGAGTTCAGCATGATCGATTTGACGTCGTTGGCCAGTTGTTGCGCGGCGCGGTCGACACGTTCGGGCTCGTTGCGGCTGAAGTCGTAGCGCACCACCGCGTAGCGGATGCCGAGCTCGACGCCAGCCACGACGAGTGCCAGCAGAAAGAAGTCCCTGATCATGTGGAACATGAAGGACTGCTCGAATCGACCGGCGGGCGGGTTGTGCGTGCTCACGGCGCTCCTTGCTGGGTGATCTGGCATTTACGCTTCATTGGCAGCGCAACCGGGGCCCAGCAGCCCCGGTTGTCCAGCGCTTGTGTCGCCGTCGCAGCACACCACGCTGGTGGTGGAAACAGGGTTTTTTTGAAGTCCATTTTTCTTTCTGAAGAGGCCGGATTCGGCGGCGTTTCGCGGTGGCGATTGGCTACACCGTGATAGCCATCCCCCGGTAGATCCGTGATCGATAACGCGAGTCCTCGGCGTCCGGCAGCGGCGCGCCGGCCAGCAGCACCGCGCGTCCGAAGCGCTTCACCTCCTCCAGGTGCTCGGCGGCATTGCGCGGCTCCTCGCCGCGCGCGCGGCGTGTCAGGTTGATCTGGTTCACCGGCACGTCGTGCACGAGGCGCTCGTTTTCCACCGCCAGCGTGGCCGTGAAGGCGTGCATCGAGGTCTTGATGAAGTTGGCCAGCGCAAAGCCTGCGCCGCTCTTGTCACTGCCCACCGGCACGTCAGGCGAGACCAGCACGAGCTGGTTGCCGTCGATCAGGCTGGCTTTGCGTGCGACGCGGAACTGGTGCGTGAGGTTGTCCTGCACCATCTGGCGGAATTGCTCCGGGCTCAGGGCGAGGCCATCGGGCGCATCGGCGCTGGGGAACAGCAGGTCGGGCAGCGGCACGAAGGGTGTGCTGACGATCGTGGTCGGGTGGCCGTGCCGGGCCAGCGCAGCGTCGATGCCGCCCTCGATGTCGTCGCCCACGGCGGCGGTGTGCAGCAGGTCGGGTGGCACGTCGCGCAGCGCCGCACGCAGCGCCGCGCTGCCCTCGGCAGTGCGGGTGAGCAAGACGACGCGGCCCACCTGGCATTCGGTCACCAGTTGCCGCGCAGCCTCGGCCAGGTACTCCACCAGATGCTCGCCGATCAGCCACACGGTGCGCCCGCGCATCATGTCCAGGCGTTCGCGCTTGGCGCTGCCGAACAGTTCGCGCTCGGTGATCGACCGCTCCAGGCTCAGGCCGCCCGACGGCATGAAGGTCTCACCACTGACGGCGCGGTCCGCCAGGAAGTAGACCGTGGCCAGCGCCACTTCGGTCTCGGTGGGCATCTTGCCCAGGTGCAGCAGCGACAGCACGCCGTTGCGCACCTTCGCGGCTTCGTCCTGCACGGCGCGCGGCGGCAGGTAGGGCTGGCCGTCGGGCGGCACACGGGTCAGCCAGTTCGCGCCGCTGCGTGACTGCCACTCGGGGTTGCCGAGGAAGCAGCCACCCAGGCGCAGGCGGCTGATCAGGCGCTCGGCGATGTCGGCACTGAGCAGGTAGCTGCCCCAGCTGCAGTCGTCGCTGCGCTCCTTGTGGGCGACGAGCGCCAGCGCGCGCAACTCGTTGGGCGCTTCGGCGTCCATCGCGATCGCGGCCACGTCGTTGGCCGCCAGCTGCAAGAGCAAGGACTCCACGGCCAGGCCGCGGCGCATCGCCTTGATGACGGCGCCGTGCACTGCATTCAAGCGCTTGTTTTCCAGGATGAGCCGGCCGCGGCGCTCGAACAAGCCCGCGCGTGCGCCGGTGCCCTTGAGCCGCTCGCCTTCCACCGGGCCCGGGGCGATGGCGTTGATCTGCACCTCGGGGCCGAGGAAACGGGCCATGGTCTCGACCATCGCGCGCTGGCCGGATTTGCTGACCGCGTAGTCGCTGCGGTTGGGGTAGGCCACGGCCATGTATTTCTCGCCGCCGAAGTAGCTCGACACGTTCAGGACATAGCCGCTGCCCTGCTTCTTCATCAGCGGCAACACCTCGTGCAGCAAGGTGTAGTTGGAGACCAGGTTGGCATCCAGCGTGGCGGTCCAGGCCGCCAGGTCCATGTCGACGACCATGTCTTCGGCACCCGCCACGCCGGCATTGTTGATCAGGTAGTCGATGCGACCGAAGGCTGCCAAGGTGGCGGCCACAGCGGGCTTGAGCGTGTGCAGCTGCCCCACGTCGACACCGGGCAGGATGCCCACGCGACGCTCGGCCTGCGAGTAGCCGATGTCCTCCAACTCGCCGACGATGCGTTTGCGCATCGCCTGCAGTTCGCTCTCGCGGCGTGCCGTCAGCATCACCTTGGCGCCGCCCAGCGCCAACAGCCGTGCCACGGCGCCGCCGATGCCGGCCGATCCGCCGGTGATGAGGGCTACCTTGCCGATGTGCAGGCCGGCCAGGTTCTCGGTGAACCCCACGGTGGCGCGGCGGGCGCCGCTGGCCTCGACGATGCTGGACGGCAGGTACAGGTTGACCTGCCGGATGCGCTGCTCCTTGAACAGCAGCCGCGCGGTGTGGCCGGCGGTGAAAGGCAGGTTCTCGGCCTCGCTGTTGTCGTAGCGGATGATCTGGTTGCCCCACTCGGGGAAGCGGCGGCGGCCGAGCTTGACGTCGACCTCGCTCTCGTCACGCCAGACCCGGATCAGCTCCTCCATCGCCGAGCGCAACAGGTTGGCCCAGGCATTCGCGCCACCGTCGCTGCCGTTGGTCAGGAACACGAAGCGCGGCTCCTGCTGCAGGTCGACGCGCTCCTTCCAGTAACGGCTGAGCTTGCGCGCCACCGCGATGGCGCCACCGAGCTCCTCGTCCACAAAGCGTTCCATGTCGTCGTCACTGGCGTCGCACAGCGCGGCGCTGAAGCGTTCGGCGCCGTGCGCCGGCATCACGATGGCGCCGGTGATCGGGCCGCCATGGTCTTCGGCCAGCGCCGCGTCCATGGTGGCCGGGTCGGTGCGGTCGAACACCCGCACCTCCACCCGCTGGCCGTGGCGCATGTCGGACAGTTGCCCCAGGGCGCGGTCGCAATCGCTCTGGCTGGGCAGCCCCAGCACGACACGCGCGCCGACCTCTGCCTGCAGCTGGGCAATGGCCAGCGCGTCGTCGAGCTGGTCGCCAGCCGCCACCAGCACGGTGTGGCCGATGGCGTCGACCGTGCGCATCGTCGGCCGGCTGACCCAGGTGCTGCGGCTCTCCTTGCGCACCTGCATGCCGTGGGTCACCTCGAAGTCGTGGCCATTGAAGGCCAGCGACTCATCACTGCCCAGGAAGACGCAGGTGTGGGCGATGTCGGCGGGCACCGGGAAGTCCTTGGACGGCGGCTGGCCATCGAAGGCGCGGTTGAGCGTCATCATGTCGAAGAACTCATGCGCGGTGCTGCCAGGCTCGGCGCCCTTGAGCTGGTCCATCGTCGCAAACACGCTGCGGATGCGCTCGCTGCGGATCGGCCCCGGGAAAACCATGTTGACGCGGATGCCGCGCGCGCCGAGCTCTTCCGACACCTTGCGTGACAGCGCATTCAATGCCGCCTTCGGCACCACGTAGGCGGTGCGACCGTAGTACTTGGTGCGCGAGAAGATCGTCGAGACGTTGATCACCGAGGCGCCTTCCTTCAGAAAGGGTGCGGCAGCGCGCAGCATGTTCCAGGACACGCCCAGGATGTTGCGCGTGGCCTGCGCCAGCGTCTCGGTGTCGGACGAGCCCTCGGCACGAAGCTGCGCCAGTTCCTCGCTCGTCAGCGGCACCTTCTCGATCGGCTGGCGCGGGCCGGCCGAGCCGGCGTTGTTGATGAGGATGTCCAGGCGCCCGTGGCGCGCCACCAGGTCGGCCATGCCGGCGCGCACGCTGGCCGGGTCGGCGCCATCCATCACCACGGTGTCGGCCTGCGACGCCGGCACGCCGGTGTCGGCCAGCGCAGCGTCGCGGGCCGCATCCAGCCGCGCCCGGGTGCGGCCCGACAGCACCACCAGCGCGCCCTGGCGCAAGTAGTGACGGACGATCTCACTGCCCAGGTTGCCGGCCGCGCCGGTGATCAGGGCCACCTTGCCGGCCAGCCGGCCGGAAGGAGTGGTTGCAGTGCTCATGGTGGGTTCTCTCAACGTGGTGGATAGGGTGTTGCAGCGGTCGTTCAGGCGCGCTCGCCAGCCGCCCAGGCCTCGAACAGCGCATCGCGGCTGCGCAGGCCCGGGGCCGGCAAGGCGTGGTTGACCACATAGGTCGCGCCCTGGTGGCGGTTGTCCCACATGGCCTGGTGGGCAGCAGGCAGCTGCTGCCAGGGCACCACCGTGGGCTCGGTGACCTCCAGCAGGCCGGCGGCGACCATGTCGTTCATCCGCGTCACCTCGAAGGCGTTGCACAGATGGGTGCCCAGGATGCTGGCCGTGGGCATCAGGATGCGGCGCTGCCGGGTCCAGACCTGCGGTGCGTAGAACGCATAACGGCGGCCCGCCATCTCTTCGCAGTAGACGACGCGGCCGGTGAAGGGCTTGACCAGCGCGGTGCTGACGCCCAGCGTGTCATGGGCCGCGCGCTCCAGGATCAGGTCGGGCGCACCGCGCGGGTTGTCGGGGCTTTTCAGCAGTGCGCCGACGGCCGCGCCGAAGGGCTTGAGCGTGCGGTCCTGAAAATCACGCACGCCGGCGCGGAAGCGCTCGATATCCTGCTTGGCGTCGGCCAGCCGCGGCATCGTGCGCGGCCAGTCGAAGTCAACGCCTTGGCGCCGGCGGATGTCTTCGAGCGACACCACGCCGGCCACCGCATCTTCGAAGCCCAGCGACTGCACGAACTCGCGCTGTGCGTCGGTGTGCGTGGCCACCACCGTGCGTGCGCCGACCGCGCGCACGGCCTCGATCATCTCCAGGCCGGTGGCGTCGAGCAGCGCGCTGCTGCCGGGGCCGTAGTACAGCAGCACGGCCTCGCCGGCACGCGCGCCGGCACGCTGCAGCATGGCCTCCGGCGTCGCGCTGCCGGGCTTGCCGACGAAGGTGAGGTGGTAGCCCGATGAGGCGCCGTAGAAGGCCAGCGTGCCGCCTTCGGCGAGCAGCTGGAAGCTGCGCGGGAAAGCCGTCTCTCCGGCGTGGGACACCGCGTAGTCGGCCAATCTCCCACCGCCGCTGTCCTGGCCGCCGTTCTGCCGCTGGTAGGCCTCCAGCAGCGGCTGACCTGCGGCTTCCCAGCCGGCGACGTCGTCCTCGGGTACCGGTGTATAGAGATCGCGAAAGCGGGTTTCGGTGCGGTCGAGCGCGCCGACAGCGCCTTGGCTGGCGATGAAGGCCGCCCGGGCCGGGCTAGACACGCCGCCAGTGACCGCCAGGCCGGCCCGGGTGGCGCTTTTGAGTGCCTCCAGCCCGGTGCCGGTGGCCGCGCCCTCGACGAACAGCGCCTTGCCCGGCGCGATCTTCAGCGTGGTGAACAGCGCGCGCACGACCGTGCCCAGGTTCAGGATGTAGGAGCCGGCCTGCTCCAGCGTCAGGTCACCGCTGCCCGGTATCGGGTTCAGCTGCGGCGCCTGGGTGACCAGAAACTGCGCATGGCTGCCGGTGCGCGTCTCGTAGCCCTGGATCGAGAAGCCGGCGTACATCGGATCCCGCCCGGCCAGCGGGCTGAGCAGGTCGGTCTGCCCCGAGTACACCGCCACCAGGTCGCCCACCTTGAGCCGGCCCTCGCGCTTGGCCTCGCTGCCCAGCGCGGCCACCAGCGCAACGCCGCCCGATCCAGTGACCTGCACGTCTTCCTCGTGGTTGTCGAAGGGCGAGACCGGGATGCCGGTGAGCGCCCAGATGTCGTTGAAGTTGACTTCCGAGGCCAACATGTAGACCAGGGCCTCGTTCGGCTCGGGGGTCTCGACGGGGACGATGAGTTCGACCTCGCTGCGCGACGGCTCGCCGAAGCGCGGCTCGCCGGTCGCCGGGTCTTTGGGCACGCCGAAGGCGAACTGCCAGGCCGGCAGCGGCGTGATGCCCGGGTAGAACGGCGCGCCGCGCGGCAGCATGGTGCCGTTGGCAATCTGCCCATCGGGCCAGGCCCCCAGGTCGGCCACCACGCGCACCGTGCCGCGCCGCACCGGCAGGGCCGGGCTCTGCTTGTCCATGAACTGCCGGATACCGGTCTTGCCGCCCTGCGGATCGACGACGGCCTGCGCGAACAGCTCGGCCTCGACCGCCAGGCCGGCGTCCAGGCCCTGCGCCCAGCCGGTGCGGACCGCCAGCACCGCACGGTCGCGCGCGGCGGCCCGGCCGGCCCAATCCAGCTGGGCATGAACCTGCTGCAAGTAGGCATCGGCCAGCGCATCGTCCAACGACAGGGGGGACGGCTGGTTCCATGCCGCCAGGCTGTCGTGCCGCTCGCGCAGCGCGCGGCCCAGCACGCTGTCGGCGCTGCCAGCGCTGCCGGTGCCCGCGACCAGAAATTCGCGGATGCGGGCATGCGCAGCCGACAGCGTGTCCGACGAGGCACCGGCCAGCTCGTCGACGACGCCCATCGCATGGGCCTCGCTGCCGCCGATGCTGCGCCCGCCCAGGATCAGGTCGAGCGCGT
>JBBRZR010000021.1:0-24265 GCA_038236495.1 Burkholderiales bacterium | reverse complement strand
GGTGCTGGCCAACACCGAGGACGTCGGCGAGCGGTTTCCTGAAGAAGCCCGCCGCATCCACTACGGCGAAACCGGGCAGCGTGGCATCCGCGGTCAGGCCAGTGCGCAAGAGCGTGCCGAGCTGGCCGACGAGGGCATCGAGGTCATGGCCTTGCCGGTGCCCGCCGCGTTGAAGGGCACGGCCCACTGAAGCGGGGTTGCTGCCGCGGGCCGCGCGTGTTGCGCGGCTTGTGGAGGCAGCCTCTCAGACCACCCTGCCCGGGTTCAGCCGGCCCTGCGGGTCCAGCGCTTGCTTGATGGTCCGCATCAAGCCCATGGCCACGGGCGATTTGCGCAGCGCCAGTTCGTCGCGCTTCAAGGCGCCGATGCCGTGCTCGGCCGAGATCGAGCCGCCGGCCGCCTGCACCGCGTCGTAGACGATGCGGTTGACCGCCGCTTCATGGTGGGCCAGGAAGTCGGCCGCCTCGCTGCCCGGTGGGCACTGCACGTTGTAGTGCAGGTTGCCGTCGCCCAGATGGCCAAAATTGACCAGCCGAACGCCTGGAAATTCAGCGTCCAGCGCGGCATCGGTGCGGACGCAAAAATCGGCAATTGCCGAGACCGGCAGCGATATGTCGTGCTTGACGTTCAGGCCTTCGAGACCTTGCGCCAGCGGGATCGATTCGCGCAGGTGCCACAGCGCTGCCGACTGCGCCAGGCTTTCAGCCAGCGCCGCATCGAGGACCGTGCCGCCCGCCAAGGCCGCCTCCAGCAGCGATTCGACGCGCGCCCTTGCCGCGGCCTCGTCATCGGACGCGGCGTACTCCAGCAGCACGGTCCAGGGGGCGGGTGCCAGCGGCTGGGCCAGCTGGGCAAAGTGCTGGCGCACCAGCGCCAGCGAGAAGGTGTTCATCACCTCGAACCCGGTCAGGCCCGCACCCAGCGCCGATTGGGCCAGGCCCAGCAGCGTCACGCAGTCGGCCAGCGAGGCGCAACTGGCCAGCGCGGTGACATTGGCCGCCGGTTGCGGATACAGCTTGAGCGTGGCTGCGGTGATGATGCCCAGCGTGCCCTCGCTGCCGATGAACAGGTCGCGCAGGTCGTAACCGGTGTTGTCCTTGCGCAGGCCGCTCAAACCCTCCCAGACCTCGCCCGTCGCCGTCACCACCTCCAGGCCCAGGCACAGCTCGCGGGCATTGCCAAAGCGCAGCACCTGGGTGCCGCCGGCATTGGTGGCCAGGTTGCCGCCGATGGTGCAACTGCCCTCGGCCGCCAGGCTGAGCGGAAACAACAGGCCGGCATCGGCCGCCGCCTGTTGCACCGATTGCAGCACGCAGCCGGCCTCCACCGTCATCGCCAGGTTGGCACGGTCGATGTCGCGCACCCGGTTCAGGCGGGCCAGGCTCAGCAGCACCTGGCTGCCGCTGGCATCGGGCACGCCGCCGCCGACCAGGCCGGTATTGCCGCCTTGCGGCACCAGTGAGACGCCGTGGCGGGCGCAGGCCTGCACCACGGCCGCTACCTCGGCGGTGTTGCCGGGGCGCACGACGGCCAGCGCCTTGCCAAACCAGCGTTTGCGCCAATCGTTTTGCCAGGCCGACAGATCGCCCTCGGTCAGTACCTGGTTTGGGCCCAGCAGGGCACGCAAATCGATGAGCAGCTCGCCGGGGTTCATGCGGTGGCGTCGACCGGCAGTGACGGATGTTTCAGGCGCCAGCGCACGTTGGCCGCACAGGCCGCAAACAAGATGGTGCACAGCGCCACCTGGCCCCAGGCCAGCGCTTCAGGCAAGCCGAGCGGCGCGCCCGGTGGCAGGCCGGTGGCGCGCACGATGCCCTCGGTGAAGTACAGCCATACCAGCAAGCTGACCCACCGGTAGGTGTAGAGCCGGTGTTTCAACAGACCGGCCAGGGGCAGCACCAGCGGCAGCACCTTGAGTACCAGCCAGCGCGAGCCGGTGGGCGCCAGCCACAACTCCCAGGCCAGGCCCAGCGCGATCAGGCCCAGCAAGGCCGCCACGGCTGCGGCGCGGGTGGCCCGCACAAAGCTGTGCGGACGGGGCTGAAAAGCCGGCTCGGCCTGGGCCGCAACAGTGCTGGAGAGTAGGGATTCGGTCACGGCTGGCATCATAGACGGATGAACTTGCCCACCCTGGCCGCAAGCCCGTCCCGCCTCAGCCTGGCCGGCCTGGCCCATGTGCTGCGCGACTGGCCCTGGCTGGCGACCCTGCAGACCCTGCGCCGGCGCTTCCGCGAGGACCATCTGGCCCTGACCGCCAGCAGCCTGACCTTCACCACCTTGATCAGCCTGGTGCCGCTGGTGACGGTGATGTTGGCCTTGTTTACCGCCTTTCCGATGTTTGCGCGCTTCCAGGTCGCCTTGCAACAGTATTTTCTGCAAAGCCTGGTGCCCGACAACATCGCCCGGCCGGTGCTGTTGGCGCTGACCCAGTTTGCCGGCAAGGCCAACAAGCTGGGTGCGGTCGGGCTGGTGGTGCTGGGCCTGACGGCGCTGGCGTTGATGTTCACCATCGACCGCACGCTCAACGAGATCTGGCGCGTGCCCAAGCCCAGGCCGCTGGCGCAGCGCGTGCTGGTGTACTGGTCGGCGCTCACGCTCGGCCCGTTGGTGCTGGGCGCCAGCCTGTCGCTGACCTCGCTGGCGTTGTCGGCGTCCAGTGGCATCGTCAACGCCTTGCCCGGTGCCTTGAGCCTGCTGCTGGGCGGGATCGAGTTCGGCTTGCTGGCTGGCGGCATGGCTGCGCTGTACCGGTTTGTGCCCAACACTTATGTGCGCTGGCAGCATGCGGTGGCGGGCGGGGTGTTTGCTGCGCTCGGCTTCGAGCTGGCCAAGCGCGGCCTGGTCGCGTATGTCAGCCTGGTGCCGACCTACTCGGTGCTCTACGGGGCATTTGCGACTTTGCCGATCTTGTTGCTGTGGGTCTATTTGAGTTGGGTGATCGTGCTGCTGGGCGCCGTGATCGCGGCCTACGCACCCAGCCTGGCGATGCGGGTGGTGCGTCTGCCCGACCGGCCGGGTGAAAAATTTGCACTCGCGCTGGCCGTGCTGCAGAGGCTCAACCAGTCGCGCAGCAGCGAGCAACCTGGCCTCAGCGCCGAGGCCCTGGCCGGCGAGTTGCGCATCGATCCCTTGCAGGTGCAGCCGGTGCTCGAAACCTTGCGTGCCCTGGGCTGGTGCGGCCGTCTGGACGAGCCCGGCGCACAACGCCATGTGCTGCTGATCAACCCGGCCAACACCTTGGCCTTGCCCCTGCTCGATACCTTGTTGCTGCGCGAGCAGCGCATGTCCCAAGGCTTCCGACGCCGTGCCGGACTGGCCAGCCTGACGGTGGCTGACTTGCTGACTTGAAACGCCACGGCCCGTCGCGCCTGCCGGCCGGCCGGTCGGGCCGGTCGGGCCGGTCGGGCCTGGGATAATGCGTCGCCTGTGAACCTGCCTGCCGCCCCGGCGCGCCCAACCCGACCCGATCACCCTGACCGCCCGGTCAGACGTGAACGGGCACCGCGGCTGGCCACGCCCATCCCCCCCATCACCTACCCCGAATCGCTGCCGGTCTCGGCCCGGCGCGAGGAGATTTCGCGTGCCTTGCGCGACCACCAGGTGGTGATCGTCTGCGGCGAGACCGGCTCGGGCAAGACCACCCAATTGCCCAAGATTGCGCTGGAGCTGGGGCGGGGCATCGGTGCTGGCGGCCGTGGCCTGATCGGCCACACCCAGCCGCGCCGGCTGGCCGCCACCAGCGTGGCCAAGCGCATCGCCGACGAGCTGAAATCGCCGCTGGGCGAGGTGGTGGGCTACAAGGTGCGCTTCCAGGACCGGCTGCAGCCCGGCGCCAGCGTCAAGCTGATGACCGACGGCATCTTGCTGGCCGAAACCCAGGGCGACCCCGACCTGCGCCAGTACGACACCTTGATCATCGACGAGGCGCACGAGCGCAGCCTCAACATCGACTTCCTGCTCGGCTACTTGCGCCAGTTGCTGCCGCGCCGGCCGGATTTGAAGGTCGTCGTCACTTCGGCCACCATCGACGCCGACCGCTTTGCCCGGCACTTTGCCGGGCGCGACGGCCCGGCGCCGGTGATCCAGGTGTCTGGCCGGCTGTTTCCGGTTGAACAGCGCTGGCGCCAATTTGAGGACAAACGCGATTACGGCCTGGACGAGGCCATCGCCGATGCGGTGGACGAGCTCTGGCGTGATGGCTCGGGCGACATCCTGGTCTTCCTGCCTGGTGAGCGCGAGATTCGCGACGCCGCCGACCACTTGCGCAAGCACCTGGCGCAACAGCACAAAGGCGGCCCGCAGCCGCAGATCATGCCGCTGTTTGCGCGCCTGTCGCAAGCCGAGCAAGAGGCGGTGTTCGAACCGGGCAACGGCCGGCGCATCGTGCTGGCCACCAACGTGGCCGAGACCTCGCTGACGGTGCCCGGCATCCGCTATGTCATCGACAGCGGGCTGGCCCGGGTCAAGCGCTACAGCTACCGCACCAAGGTCGAGCAACTCCAGGTCGAGGCCATCAGCCAGGCCGCGGCCAACCAGCGTGCCGGCCGCTGCGGCCGGGTGGCCAACGGCATCTGCATCCGGCTCTATGACGAGAAGGACTACACCGGCCGGCCCAAATTCACCGACCCCGAGATCCTGCGCAGCTCGCTGGCCGGCGTAATCCTGCGCATGAAGAGCCTGCGCCTGGGCACGGTCGAGCAGTTTCCATTTTTGGAGGCGCCCCGGCCCAAGGCGATTGCCGACGGCTACGAGCTGCTGAGCGAGCTGGGCGCGGTGGACGACGACAACGAACTGACCGCCATCGGCCAGGAGTTGAGCCGGCTGCCGCTGGATCCTAGGGTGGGCCGCATGATCCTGGAGGCGCGCAACCGAGAGGCTCTCAACGAGGTGCTGATCATCGCCAGTGCGTTGAGCGTGCAGGACGTGCGCGACCGGCCTATGGAAGCGGCCCAGGCGGCGGACGAGAAGCACAAGAAGTTCGACGACGAGAAGTCGGAGTTCATGGGCTATCTGAAGCTGTGGGACTGGATCGAGGAGGGCCGCGGCGTACACGGCCATCCGGCGGCCAAGACGGCGGGTGCCGCAGGCAATCCCGGACTCAAGCCCACGCCGGCCCGCATCGACAGCCACAAGTTGAGCAACCGCCAACAAGAGCAACGCTTGCGCGAAAGCTTTGTCAACCCGCGCCGGGTGCGTGAGTGGCGCGACATCCACAGCCAGCTGCACACCGTGGTGGCCGAGCACGGCTGGCGTTTGAACGGCAGCGCCGCCACCTTCGAGCAAATCCATTTGGCGATGCTGGCCGGGCTGTTGGGCAACGTCGGCTGCCGCGCCGACGCCGGGCCGCCCCAAGTCGGCGCCCCCCTCGGGGGGCCTGGGGGCAGACGAGGACGGGACGACGAGGACTGGTACCTGGGCGCACGCGGCATCAAGTTCTGGCGCCACCCGGGGGCGCACTTGAGCAAAAAGCCCGGCCGCTGGCTGATCTCGGCCGAGCTGGTCGAGACCACCAAGCTCTATGGCCGGGGCCTGGCGGCGATTGATCCAGCCTGGATCCCGGGTGTGGCCGGCCATCTGCTCAAGCTGCAGCTGCTGGAGCCGCACTGGGAAAAAAAGGCGGCGGAAGTGGTGGCGCTGCAGCGTGCCACGCTCTACGGCATCGTGGTCTACAACAACCGGCGGGTCAACTTTGGCAATGTCGACCCCAAGGCGGCACGCGACATCTTCATCCGCAGCGCGCTGGTCGAGCACGACTGGGACAGCCACCTGCCGTTTCTGGCGCACAACCGCAAGCTGCTGGCCCAGGTCGAAGAGCTGGAGCACAAAAGCCGGCGCCAGGACGTGCTGGTCGATGACGAGCTGATCTACGCTTTTTACGACCAGCTGCTGCCGGCCGACGTGCACTCGGGCGCCACGCTGGAGCGCTGGATCAAACACGAGAGCCGCAGCAACCCGAAGGTGCTGCAACTCACCCGCGATGAGCTGATGCGCCACGAGGCCGCCGGCATCACCGGTGCCGCCTTCCCCAAGACGCTGCGCCTGGGCGGGGTGGACTGCGCGGTGAGCTACCTGCACGAGCCGGGCGACGCCAAGGACGGCGTCACTGTCACCGTGCCGATCTACGCCCTCAACCAGGTCAGCGAGGAGCGCTGTGAATGGCTGGTGCCGGGCATGTTGCCGGCCAAGCTGACCGCGCTGCTCAAAAGCCTGCACCAGCGGCCCCGTTCACGTCTGGTGCCATTGCCCGACTTTGTCGCCGAGTTCATCGCCGCGCAGCCGTTTGGCCAAGGCGCGCTGATGGACGTGCTGCAGAAGGCCGTGCGTGAGCGCAGCCAGATCGCCGTGCAGCGCAACGACTTCAAGCTCGACATGCTGCTGGCGCACCAGTTCATGAACTTCCGGGTGGTCGACGACAACGGCCGCCAGCTCGGCATGGGCCGCCACCTGGCCACGCTCAAGGCCGAGCTGGGCGGGCAGGCGCGCTCGGCGTTCCAGGCGCTGGCTGCGCTGAAGCTGGGCAGCAGCCTGGCACCCGTTGCTGCGCCCGCAGGCGCCGCGAGCACGCCTGCCGGTGGCCCGACGCTCGCAGCGCCGCGTGCACGGGCGCCGGGCTTTGCCGGCCAGGTCGACAAGGCCTTGTCGGGGCAGGGCGTGCCGGCCGCCGCACCACCGCCTGCGGCGCCAGTCGCCTACACCGCCTGGACCTTCGGCGAGCTGCCCGAGTTGATGGAAATCCACAAGGCCGGCCAGGTGCTGATCGGGTTTCCGGCGCTGATCGACAAGGCCAGCCATGTCGAGATCGAGGTCTTCGACGAGCCCGAAGGCGCAGCCGCCAAGCACCGCGCCGGCCTGCGCCGGCTGGTGGCGCTGGCCATCAAGGAGCCGCTGAAGTACCTCGAAAAAAACATCCCCGATCTGGTCAAGATGGCCACCGCCTACATGCCGCTGGGCAGCGCGGACGAGTTGCGCGCCCAGATCATCGAGCTGGCACTCGACCGGGCTTTTCTGGCCGACCCCCTGCCCGCCGACGCCGCTACTTTTGCGGCCCGCATCACCGAGGGCCGCAGCCGGCTCAACCTGATTGCACAAGAAGTGGCACGCCTGGCGGGTGTGCTGCTGACCGACTTTGCCGCCGCCCAGCGCAAGCTCAAAGACAGCCGTCCGCCCAAAGAGGTGACTGATGACGTGGCCGGCCAGTTGCAACGCCTGATGCCCAAGCGCTTCTTGCTGCACGCGCCTTACGCCCAGCTGCAGCACAGCGCCCGCTACCTCAAGGCCATCACGTTGCGGCTGGACAAGCAGCGCGCCGACCCGGCACGTGACGCCCAGCGCCTGGCCGAGCTGCGCCCGCTGGAGCAGCGCTACCTGCGCCGGCTGATCGAGCAAAAAGGCGTGGCCGACGCCCGGCTCGACGAGTACCGGTGGTTGATCGAGGAGCTGCGCGTCAGCTTTTTTGCCCAGGAGCTGCGCACGCCGCAGCCGGTCAGCGTCAAGCGACTCGACAAGGCCTGGGCGCAGTTGTCGAGCTGACGGCCGCGTGACGGGTCGGCCTGGCGCAGCCGGCCAGGTCGTCTTGGCCCGACCTTCAGGCAGCCTTGCGGCGCGCCACCAGGCCGATGCCTGCCAGGCCCGCCAACAGCAAAGCCAGCGACCCCGGCTCGGGCACCGCTGCCGTCAGCCGCACGTCGTCGATGAAGGCCGTGCCATCGGCGCTGATGGCCTGGCCCTGGAAGCGCAGTACGCCGGGACCGGCGGCCGTGAACGCCAGGCTGTGCGTGGCCCAGCCCTGGCCCAGGGTGGTGCTGTAGCTGCCCACGTCTTGCCCGTCAAAGCTGACGGTGTACGACGTGCCACTGCCGTAGTTCGAGCGGCCGGCATCTGACCAGCTCAGGGTGTAGCTGCCGGCCGCCAGCCCGACGGTCTGGGCGGCATACGAAGCGTTCTGAAGACCGATCAGGACGGCACCTTGTGCGTTGTCCCAGCCAGACAGGCTGGACGGGGTGCCCCAGGGGCTGCTGCTGCTTTGGATCACCGGCAGGGCGCCCGACCAGCCGGGCACGCTGCCGCATTCCAGCGGTGCATAGCCCAAGTAGCAATAGCTGCCCGCAACAGCGAAGCTGGGCCCTGCTTGCTCAAAGCTGCCATTGACCAGCAGGTTGGCTTCGGCCCGGGCAGCACCCGTGGCAGCCAGCAATGCGATGGCGGTGGAGACAAGAAAACGATTCATGGGGCTACAACCTGTGGGATTGACATGAGCGAAATTCTGTCCATCCGTCCCAGTACCGTGTCCCCCGCGAGCCGGGGGCGGCGGCGTGGTCAGCCGTGACATTCACCACGGGATCGGGCCGTCAGCAGCAGCGGCGAGGTGGCCGCCCCGGCCCCGGTGAGGATGGCAAGCCGGCGTTGTGATCGGAACAGCTTGCCCCGTGCTCGGGCGCTCAGCGCTGCGCCACCCGGCCGCCGGCCAGAAAGCAGCCCAGGTCGGCGCAGACCTGGGCCGGCAGCTCGAAGTACGGCAGGGCGCCGGTGGGATAGCTGCTGAACTGCCAGTTCGACCGCTGCCGCACGAAGCTGCTGCCCCGGTAGTCGGTGAAGTCGCCGCGATTGCCGTGGCTCATCCATACCGGCAGCTGCAGCTGGTCGTACAGGGTGTGGATGTCGGCCGAGAACAGGCCGGCCGACAGGAAGTGCAGCGGCGCATGTTCGGCACCCGGCTGGCGGGTGGTCAGCAGGTCGTACTGCCACAGCCCCTCGTCGATGGCCTTGCTGCCCCAGGTGCGCTGCAGAAAGTAGCGGATCACGGCCGGACGGGTGAGGCCACGAAACAGCGCAGCGCCCCAGCCCGGGCCGCGCAGCAGCCGCAGCATGCCGGGCACCTCCCGGGTGCTGCCCGGCGCGCCGCGCCAGCTGCGGCGGCCGCTGAAGCCGGTGGGGCTGATCAGGGACAGACTGCGGTAGTCGGCCGGCCGCTCTGCCGCCGCCCGCGCCAGGAACTCGCAGCCCAGCGACACCGCCACCGCGTCCACCGCCGCGCCGCCGCAGCGCTGGCGCAGCAGCGCGGTGCAGGCATGCAGCGCATCGGTCATCAGCCGCGGGCTGTAGTCGGCGTCGGGCCGGTCGCTCAGGCCGTAGCCGGGCAGGTCGGGCGTCAGCACGGTTCGACCCTGGCTGAAGTGCAAATGCAGCGGCAGCATCTCGGCAGCCGAGGCAGCCGCATTGATGCTGTGCAACAGCAGCAGCGGCGCGCCCTGGCCGGACACCGTTGCGGTGACCTGACCGAAGCCCGGCAGGTGCGAGTGCACCAGCTCGCCGGGTACCGATGCCGGCAGCGGCGGGGGGTTGGGTCGGGGCATGTGGCGTGGGCGGGTGGGCAACTGACGCCTGCAGTGTGCCACCTGCCACTTTTCCCGCAGCCCTTGGCGTCAAGCCCCCAGGGCCAGCATCCGTGCCGTCAAGCCAGTAGGGCTGGCCCCCGGTGCCGTCAAGCCGGCAGGAATGGCACCCGTGCCATCAAGCCGGCACCGATGGCAGCCCCGACAACGCCATCGCCAGCTCTTCTTCGCTGTAGCTCTGATCCGTCAGCTTGCCGGCAAAGTAGTTGCTGTAGGCCGCCATGTCGAAGTGGCCGTGGCCGCAAAGGTTGAACAGGATCACCTCGCTCTTGCCCTCGGCCTTGCAGCGCAGCGCCTCGACGATCGCGCCCTTGACGGCATGGTTGGCCTCGGGCGCGGGCACGATGCCCTCGGCCCGCGCAAACAGCACACCGGCCTCGAAACACGCCACCTGGTGGTAGGCGGTGGCCTCCAGCAGACCCAGCTCCCGCAGGTGGCTGACCATCGGCGCCATGCCGTGGTAGCGCAGGCCGCCGGCATGGAAGCCGGGCGGCGTGAAGGTGCTGCCCAGGGTGTGCATCTTGGTCAGCGGTGTCATGTGGCCGGTGTCGCCAAAGTCGTAGGCGTACTTGCCGCGGGTCAGTGACGGGCAGGCAGCGGGCTCGACTGCCACGATGCGGCGCTGCTTGGTCTTGCCGCCGCCGCGCAGCTGCTGGCCGATGAACGGGAAGGCGATGCCGGCAAAATTGCTGCCGCCGCCGGTGCAGCCCACGATCACATCAGGGTCGTCGCCGGCCATCTCCAGCTGCAGCATCGCCTCCTGGCCGATGATGGTCTGGTGCATCAGCACATGGTTCAGCACCGAGCCCAGCGCGTACTTGGTGTCGTCGTTCGTGGCGGCGATTTCCACCGCCTCGCTGATGGCGATGCCGAGTGAGCCGGGGTGGTCGGGCCGGCCGGCCAGCACGCTGCGGCCGTACTGCGTCTCCATCGACGGGCTGGCGATGCAGCGTGCGCCGTAGGTCTCCATCAGCGCGCGGCGGTAGGGCTTCTGGTCGTAGCTGACACGCACCTGGAAGACAGTGACATCCAGCCCGAACAGATTGCCGGCAAACGCCAGCGATGAGCCCCATTGGCCGGCGCCGGTCTCGGTGGTGAGCTTCTTGATGCCGGCCTGGGCGTTGAACCAGGCCTGCGGTACGGCGGTATTGGGTTTGTGGCTGCCGGCGGGCGACACCCCCTCATATTTGTAGTAGATCTTGGCGGGCGTGCCGAGGGCTTTTTCGAGCCGGTGGGCACGGAACAGCGGCGCCGGCCGCCAGAGTTTGAAAACCTCGCGCACCGGCTCGGGGATCGGCACCTCACGCTCGGTCGACACCTCCTGCATGATCAGTTCCATCGGGAACAGCGGCGCCAGATCGTCCGGGCCGATCGGCTGCAGCGTGCCCGGGTGCAGCACCGGCGGCGGTGGGCTGGGCAGGTCGGCGGCGATGTTGTACCAGTGCGTCGGCATGCGGCTGGCGTCGAGCAGGTACTGGGTGGCGCTTTGGCTCATGAGGGTTCCTCGTAGGGGTCGGGTGGGTCGCGTGAATCGGGAGGACCGATGCTAGGAGTGCAGGCGGCAGAAGGGAAGACCCCGACGTCAAGCCCGTCGCAGCATTTGGGGCGATCCTGGGCCCGGGTCGGCGCTAGCATCGGTACCCTGCGCCGGCGCTGCTGCCGACCAGCCCGGTGCGTTGCGCACTCTCCATGAAGGCACTCCATGACCCTCAGCGTGACCCCTGCCAATGCACCCTGCGGTGCTTCAGTTTGTGGCGTTGACCTGACGCAGCCGCTCACCGCAAGCCAGGTGGCCGAGTTGCGGTCCCACTGGCTGGCGCACCAGGTGCTGGCTTTCCCGGACCAGGCGATGTCGGTGAGCGATCTGGAGCGGTTTGCCGCCGCGGTCGGCCCGTTCGGGCCGGACCCGTACTTCGAGTCCATCCCCGGCCATCCGCATGTGGCCCAGGTCAAGCGCGAGGCGGATGAGACCAGCTCGCTGTTTGCCGACAACTGGCACTCCGACTGGAGCTTTCTGGCCAACCCGCCCGCGGCCACGCTGCTGTTTGGCAACGTGATCCCGCCGGTGGGCGGCGACACCTTGTTTGCCAACCAGTACGACGCCTGGGACGCCTTGCCTGCCGCGATGAAGTCGCTGTTGCAGGACAAACAAGGGGTGCATTCGGCGCGCCGCGGCTACTCGCGCCAAGGCCGCTACGGTGAGCAGGACGCGGGCCGGTCGATGGCGATCCGGTTCGATGACTCGGCGCTGGCCACGCAACTGCAACCGGTGGCCCGCCGCCATCCCGAAACCGGCCGCACGGCCTTGTTCGTCAGTCCGGGCTACACCATCGGCATCGACGGATTGCCCGAGACCGAGGCGGCGGATGTGCTGACCGAGCTGTTTGCCCACCTCGGTCGGGATGACTTTGTCTACCGCCACCGCTGGTCGCCCGACATGTTGGTGATCTGGGACAACCGCTGCCTGGTGCATGCCGCCACCGGCGGCTACGACGGCCACCGCCGGCTGTTGCACCGTATCACCGTGGGTGAGCGGCCGGGCGGCTGAAAACCTGACTAGCGCGGCCGAATCAGCACTTGCAGCGCGGCCAGCGCCAGCAGCGCAAACAGCGCCAGGCTCCAGAACTCGTAAGGCAGACCCAGCAGATCGGCCTTGGCGTCGGCGCAGGATGCGTAGGCGGCAAACACCTCGGGGAAACGTCCGTCCAGACCGGTCATGCCCATCACCCGGTCGGCCAGGGTCATGTTGCAGGATGCCGACGCGTTGGCCACGAAATGCTGCCAAAGCGCCGCGGCCATGCCCGAGCCGGCCAGCACCAGCGCCAGACCCGCGCCCAGCCGCGTGCCCAACCTACCCGGCAGCAACAGGCCCAGCACCGCAGCCACCGCCACCGAGACAAAGATCAGCCGCTGCAGCACACACCAGGCACAAGGCAGCATGCCCATCATGTGCTGGGTATACAGCGCACCCGCCACCGCCAGCAACGAGGCGATGGCCATGCCGGCCAACAGCCGCTGCGGCCGCAGCGTCACTGCACTTCCGCGATCAGCTCGATCTCGACGCAAGCGCCCATCGGGATCTGCGCCACGCCGAAGGCGCTGCGGGCATGGGCGCCGGCAGCGCCGAAGACCTCGCCGAACAACTCCGACGCACCGTTGGTCACCAGGTGCTGTTCGGTAAAGGTGGCCGTGCTGTTGACCAGGCTCATCAGCTTGACGATGCGCACCACCTTGTTCAGGTCGCCCACCGCGGCTTGCAGGGTGCCCATCAGGTCGATCGCGATGGCGCGGGCCGCGGCCTTGCCTTCTTCGGTGGTCATCGTCAGGCCCAGCTGGCCCACCCAGGGCAAGCCGCCCTTGCGGGCGATATGCCCCGAGATGAAGACCAGGTTGCCGGTGCGCACGAAGGGCACATAGGCGGCGGCGGGGATGGCCACCGAAGGCAGGCTGATGCCCAGTTGCAGGAGTTTGTCGTGGACGGCCATGGTGTGACTCGGCGGGTAAGTGGGGAGGGGTGCCGCGGGCTGGCGCGGCAGGGCCGGGCGGCTCGGGGGGGGGCGATCCGGCCAGGGCCGTTTGCACCGCTACGGCCGTTGGGGCATCCTACACTGCGGCCATGTCGGCACAGGCTCTGCAAGGCGTGCGGGGCCCGGGGCTGGACCCTGGCTGGCGCGCGGCCCTTTGTGCCCTGGCCTGGCTGGGTGGTCTGGGTTGGCAGATGCAGCAGGCCAGGCTCTGGCCGGCATCCTGGTATGCCGGGCTGGCAGCAGTCTGCGCGGTCTGGCTGTTGACGGCGTTGGCCTGGCGGCGTGCCCGGGTGCTGCCCGCGTGCCTGCTGGGTGCGGCTGGCCTGGCCGTGGCGATGGCCGGGCTGCGTGCCGACGCCCGCCTGGCCGAGCGCCTGGCGCCTGCGCTGGAGGGCCGCAACCTGCTCGTCACCGGTGTGGTGGCCAACCTGCCGCAGCACGGGCCGTCGGGCTTGCGCTTCCAGTTCGAGGTCGAGCGGGCCGAGTGGCAAGAGGCCTCTCTTGGTATTCCGGCCGGAAGTGCAGCCGGAAGTGCAGTCGCAGGTGCAGCCGCAGGTGCAGCCGCAGGTGCAGCTGCCGTGTCGACCGGGGCCGCCCCGGTGCTGCCGCCGCTGCTGTCGCTGGGCTGGTACAACAACTTCAACGACGAGGTGGCGCTGGACGATCCCCGCAACAGCTTGCAGGCCGGCCAGCGCTGGCGCCTGCCGCTGCGTCTGAAGCAACCCCACGGCTCACTCAACCCGGACGGCTTCGACGTCGAGCTGTTGTGGTTCGAGCAGGGCGTGGGCGCCACGGGTTATGTGCGCGTGGCCCGCGGTGGCCCGCCGGCCGAGCGTTTGGGCGACGCTGCCGGCTATCCGGTGCAACGGCTGCGCGAGGCGGTGCGCCAGGCGATCGCGCACCAAGTGACCGATCCGCGCCTGGCCGGCGTGCTGTCGGCGCTGGTGGTGGGCGACCAGGCCGGCATCGAGCGTGAGGACTGGGACATCTTTCGCCGCACCGGCATTGCGCACCTGGTGTCGATCAGCGGGGTGCACGTGACGATGTTCGCCTGGGCGGCAGGCGCGCTGGCCAGCCGCCTGTGGCGCCGCAGCCCGCGGCTGATGCTCAGGCTGCCCGCGTCGATGGCGGGCCGCTGGCTGGGGCTGGCGATCGCCACCGCCTATGCCGTGCTGGCCGGCTGGGGTGTGCCGGCGCAGCGCACCGTGATCATGCTGGTGACCACCGGCCTGCTGCGCAGTGGCGGCCAGCGCTGGCCTTGGCCGCTGGTCTTGCTGGCGGCCGCGGTGGTGGTCACCTTGTTCGACCCCTGGGCGCTGCTGCAGCCGGGTTTCTGGCTGTCGTTCACTGCTGTGGGTTTGTTGATGGTGTCCGGTTCGGCGGACGAGCCGTCGGCCGATGCATCACCTGCCGATGGGCCTGGCCGCACGTCGGTGCCGCCGGCTGCGGCCGCCGGCGGGAGCGGGAGCGGCGCCGTCCTGGGCCGTCTGCAGGGCCATGTTCACGGCCATTTGCGCGCACAGCTTGTGGCCACTTTTGGTCTGGCGCCGTTGTCGGTGGTGTTTTTCCAGCAACTCAGCCTGGTGGGCGGGCTGGCCAATCTGGTGGCGATACCGCTGGTCACCCTGGTGATCACGCCGCTGGCGCTGCTGGGCATGCTGGTGCCCTGGGCCTGGACCGTGGCCGCCGCAGCGGTGCAGGCCATGGTCTGGGGCCTGGGTCTGCTGGCTCAGTGGCCTTGGGCGGTGTACCAGGCGCCGGCCGCGCCGGCCTGGGCAGTGGCCTGCGGGCTGCTGGGCGCCGTGCTGGGCTTGCTGCCCGTGCCCTGGGCGTTGCGCTGGTTGGCCTTGCCGCTGGTGGTGCCACTGCTGTGGCCGCCGCTGGTCCGCCCGGTGGCAGGCGGGTTCGATGTGCTGGCTGCCGACATCGGCCAGGGCACGGCAGTGCTGGTGCGCACCCAGCACCACCTGCTGGTCTACGACACCGGGCCGCAGTACAGCCGCGACAACGACGCCGGCCTGCGGGTGCTGTTGCCGCTGCTGGGCGCCCGTGGCGAGCGCCGCATCGACCTGCTGGTGCTCAGCCACCGCGACGGCGACCACGTGGGTGGCGCCGCCAGCCTGCTGGCGGGCCAACCGGTGGCGTCGCTTCAAAGCTCGCTGGAGCCCGGCCATGCGCTGCTCGCGCAGGCATTGCGGCTGGGCGTGCCGCAGTCCCGTTGCGATGCCGGCCAGCGCTGGACCTGGGACGGCGTGGCCTTTGAATGGCTGCACCCCACGCCGCAAGAGCACGCTGACGCCCGCAAATCCAACGCGCTGAGTTGCGTGCTGCGCGTCGCCGACAGCGCAGGCCGCAGCATGTTGCTGACCGGTGATATCGAGGCGCCGCAAGAAGCAGCGCTGCTGCAGCGCCAACGCGACGGCAGCGGGCCGGCGCTGGCCAGCACGGTGTTGCTGGTGCCGCATCACGGCAGCCGCACCTCGTCGAGTGCTGAATTCATCGATGCCGTGCAGCCACGCACCGCGGTGGTGCAGGCCGGCTACCGCAGCCGCTATGGCCACCCGGCGCCCGATGTGATGCAACGCTATGTTGATCGCGGCATCGAAGTGGTGCGCAGCGACCAATGCGGGGCATGGCTGTGGCACGATGGTGTTGGCGCCTGCACCCGAGAGGTGCGCCGCCGTTACTGGCACTGGACCGCGCCCGTGGGTGGTGCGATTGTTGCTAACCCTGAAGGGCCAGGAGCCCACTCACGATGACACCCACTTTTGACGAAATGCTGGCAGCCGCTGGCACGGTACGTGCACACTACAGTGGCTTCGACCGCTGGCTGCAGCAGCAACCGCCCGAGCAGATGTCAGCCAGGCGGGATGAAGCCGAGATGATCTTCCGCCGCGTCGGCATCACCTTTGCCGTCTACGGCGCCAAGGACGAGGACGGCGCGGGCACCGAGCGGCTGATCCCGTTCGATTTGATCCCGCGCATCATCCCCGCCGACGAATGGGCGCGCATGCAGCAGGGACTGGCCCAGCGGGTGACGGCGCTGAATCGCTTCCTGCACGATGTCTACCACGACCAGGACATCCTCAAGGCCGGCATCGTGCCGGCCGACCAGATCCTGAACAACGCGCAGTTCCGGCCCGAGATGATGGGCGTGGACCTGCCGGGGCAGATCTACTCGCACATCGCCGGCATCGACATCGTGCGCGCCGCCCAGCCCGACGGCAGCGGCACCTACTACGTGCTGGAGGACAACCTGCGCGTGCCCAGCGGCGTGAGTTACATGCTCGAGAACCGCAAGATGATGATGCGGCTGTTCCCCGAGTTGTTTGCCCAGCACCGCATCGCCCCGGTCGCCCACTACCCCGACCTGCTGCTCGAGACACTGCGCGCAGTGGCGCCGCCGTCGGTCAACGAGCCGACGGTGGTGGTGCTGACACCCGGCATGTACAACAGCGCCTACTTCGAGCACGCCTTTTTGGCGCAGCAAATGGGCATCGAGCTGGTCGAGGGCCAGGATTTGTTCGTCAAGGACAACTTCGTCTACATGCGCACCACCCAGGGGCCGCGCCGGGTGGACGTGGTGTACCGCCGGGTGGATGACGATTTTCTAGACCCCAAGGCCTTCCGGCCCGACAGCACGCTGGGCTGCGCCGGGCTGCTCGATGTCTATCGCAAGGGCAACATCAGCCTGTGCAACGCCATCGGCACCGGTGTGGCCGACGACAAGTCGATCTACCCCTACGTGCCCAAGATGGTCGAGTTCTACCTGGGTGAAAAACCCATCCTGGAGAACGTGCCGACCTATGTCTGCCGCGAGCCGGGCGACCTGAAGTACGTGCTGGACCACCTGGGCGAGCTGGTGGTCAAGGAGGTGCACGGCGCCGGCGGCTACGGCATGCTGGTCGGCCCGGCGTCCACCAAGGCCGAGATCGAGGACTTCCGCGCCCAGTTGCTGGCGCGGCCCAGCAACTACATCGCCCAGCCCACGTTGGCGCTGTCCACCACACCGACGTTTGTCGAAAGCGGCATCGCGCCGCGTCACATCGACCTGCGGCCCTTTGTGCTGTCGGGCAATAGCGTGCAGACGGTGCCGGGTGGTCTGACAAGGGTTGCGTTGAAGGAGGGCTCGCTGGTGGTCAACAGCAGCCAGGGCGGCGGCACCAAGGACACCTGGGTGCTGGAGGCTGACCCCGAGTCCGCGCCTGCGATCGTCGCCGGGCCGGCGGTCATGTCCCAGCGCCAAGGCTGACAGGAGAAAAAGAAGATGCTTTCTAGAACCGCTGACCACCTGTTCTGGATGTCCCGCTACATGGAGCGGGCCGAAAACACGGCCCGGATGCTGGACGTCAACTACCAGACCTCGCTGCTGCCACAGTCGGCCGACCGGACGGCGCAGGGCTGGGCCGGGGTGCTGGGCATCTCGGAGTTGACCGAGGCTTTTGGCAAGAAGCACGGTGCCGTCAATGCCGCCAGCGTGATGCAGTTCATGGTGCGCGACAACGACAACCCGTCGTCCATCCTGTCCTGCCTGGGCGCAGCGCGTGAAAACGCCCGCGCGGTGCGCGGCAAGCTCACCACCGAACTGTGGGAGACCACCAACCAGACCTGGCTGGAGTTCAACCGCATGCTGGCCGACGACACCTTCGAGCGTGATCCGGCGGCGCTGTTCGAGTGGGTCAAGTTCCGCTCGCACCTGAGCCGGGGCGTGTCGGTGGGCACGATGCTGCAGGACGAGTCGCTGCATTTCATCCGCATCGGCACTTTCCTGGAGCGGGCCGACAACACCGCCCGGCTGCTCGACGTCAAGTTCCACGCTTTGGCCGGCGACTACTTTGGCGCCTGGGCCGACGACGCCGCGCCCGAGGTGGATTTCTACCACTGGAGCGCGATCCTGCGCTCGGTCAGCGCCTTCGAGATCTACCGCAAGGTCTACCGCAACGTGATCCGGCCCGACAAGGTGGCCGAGCTGCTGATGCTGCGCCCGGACATGCCACGCTCACTGGCGGCCTGCATGAACGAGCTGGTGGCCAACCTCGACCTGGTGGCCAACGAGCCCAGCGTCGAGACCCGGCGCCGCGCCGGCCGGCTGCGTGCCGACCTGCAATTTGGCCGCATCGACGAGATCCTGGCCACCGGCCTGCATGCCTTCCTGACCCAGTTCCTGGACCGTGTCAACGCCATTGGCGCCGGCATCAGCCAGGATTTTCTGGTGCCTGCTTGACCGGCCGCCGCTTTTTCTCCGCATCCCAGAGAAAATGCGGCGCTGCAGCATCCGTTTGCCCTTGAAGGTCCCTGAAGGAACCCCGTGTCCATCCACGTCGCCCTGAACCACGTTACCCACTACAAGTACGACCGGCTGGTCAACATGGGGCCGCACATCGTGCGCCTGCGTCCGGCGCCGCATTGCCGCAGCAAGATCCTGAGCTACTCGCTGACGGTCGAGCCCGCGGACCACTTCATCAACTGGCAGCAGGATGCATTTGCCAACTACCTGGCGCGGCTGGTGTTCCCCGAGCCGATGACCGAGTTCAAGGTCACGGTCGATCTGGTGGCCGAGATGTCGGTCTACAACCCGTTCGACTTTTTCCTGGAGCCCGAGGCCGAGACCTACCCGTTCACCTACGACGAGGCGCTCAAGCTGGAGCTGCAGCCCTACTTGGGGACCGAGGCCGCCACGCCCGAACTGGCCAAGTTTGTGGCCAGCATCGACCTTGCCGAGCGCCGCACCATCGACTTCCTGGTGGGCATCAACCAGCGGTTGCAAGGCGACATCCGTTACGTGATCCGGATGGAGCCGGGTGTGCAGACACCCGAGCAGACGCTGACGCTCAAATCGGGCTCGTGTCGCGACACCGGCTGGCTGCTGGTGCAGGCGCTGCGCCACCTGGGGCTGGCGGCGCGCTTTGTCTCGGGCTACCTCATTCAGCTCAAGAGCGACGTGAAAGCGCTGGACGGCCCCAGCGGCACCGAGGTCGACTTCACCGACCTGCACGCCTGGTGCGAGGTGTACCTGCCCGGCGCCGGTTGGGTCGGGCTGGACCCGACCTCCGGCCTGATGGCCGGCGAGGGCCACATCCCCGTGGCCTGCACGCCCACCCCGGGCAGCGCGGCGCCGGTCAGTGGTGCGATCGACGAATGCGAGGTCGAGTTCGAACACTCGATGACCGTGTCGCGCATCTTCGAATCGCCCCGCGTCACCAAGCCCTACACCGAGGCGCAATGGGCCGACGTGCTGGCCCTGGGCGCCGCGGTGGACGCACAACTGACCGAGGGCGACGTGCGCCTGACGATGGGCGGCGAGCCCACCTTCGTGGCGGTGGACGACCGCGACGGCGCCGAGTGGAACACCGACGCCCTGGGCCCGACCAAGCGCCTGTTTGCGCAAGACCTGGTCACCCGCTTGCGTGACCATTACGGCGTGGGCGGCTTCTTGCACTACGGCCAGGGCAAGTGGTACCCGGGCGAGCAGCTGCCACGCTGGGCCTTGTCGATCTGCTGGCGCGGCGACGGCCAGCCCTGCTGGCACGACCCGTCGCTGTTTGCCGACGAACGCGAAGCCCATGCCTACACCGCCGCCGACGCCCGGACCTTCCTGACCGGCCTGAGCCATCGCCTGGGTGTCAGCGACGCCCATGTGCAAACCGGCTACGAGGACACCTGGTACCACCTCTGGCGCGAGCGCCGGCTGCCGACCAATGTCGATCCGTTCGACGCCAAGCTCGACGACGAGGTCGAGCGCATCCGCCTGCGCCGCATCTTCACCCAGGGCCTGGACCACCCGGTGGGTTACGCGCTGCCGATCAAGAAGGCCGGGGCTGATGCGCCGGCGGGTGTGCACTGGCAGACCGGGCCGTGGTTCTTCCGCGACGAGCGCATGTACCTGCACCCGGGTGATTCACCGATGGGCTGGCGCCTGCCGCTGGACTCGCTGCCCTGGGTCAAGGCCACCGACTATCCCTTCCACATCGAGGCCGATCCGTTTTCGCCGCGCGATGCACTGCCGGCCGCAGCGGTGATCCGCGGCCAGTACGCAGCCCATGTGATCGGCGGCGGCTTTGCCGAGGGCGGCACCGTGTCGCTGCAGGCCAAGCTGTTCGAGGCGGGCAAGGCCGGCGCCACCGCCGCGCTGGCAGCCAACCGCACGGCCACCGCTGCGGCAGCCACCACGGCCGACACGACGGCCGACACGACTGCCGACACCGCGCGCGCACCAGCGCCGGGGGAGTCTGCGCACTGGATCACCCGCACCGCGCTGGTGGTCGAGGTGCGTGACCCGCGCCGCTCCAACGGCCCCAAGGCCGAGAGCCAGGGCCAGGCCAGCGGCGTGCTGTACGTCTTCATGCCGCCGCTTGAAAAGCTCGAGGACTACCTGGAGTTGCTGGCCGCAATCGAAGCCACTGCCGCGCTGCAAAAAGTCAAGGTCGTGCTGGAGGGCTACCCGCCGCCACGCGACCCGCGCCTGAAGATCCTGGCCGTCACGCCCGACCCGGGTGTGATCGAGGTCAACATCCACCCGGCGCACAACTGGGACGACCTGGTCGAGCACACCGAGTTCTTGTACGACGCGGCCTGGAAGTCGCGCCTGTCGTCCGAGAAGTTCATGCTCGATGGCCGCCACACCGGCACCGGCGGTGGCAACCACTTCGTGATGGGCGGTGCCAGCCCGGCCGATTCACCGTTTTTGCGCCGGCCCGATGTGCTGGGCAGCCTGCTGGCCTTTTGGCACAACCACCCCTCGTTGAGCTACCTGTTCTCGGGTCTGTTCATCGGCCCGACCAGCCAGGCGCCGCGCATCGACGAGGCCCGCAACGACCAGCTCTACGAGCTGGAAATCGCGCTGGCCGAGATCGAGAAGTACCAGCAAGGCTATGGCCAGCCCGGCGCCGCCGGGCCGCACCAAGGCGGCGGAGCCCCCTCGGGGGGCAGCGCGCCAGGTGGCGAGCGTGGAGGCGCATGGATGCCGCCGTGGCTGGTGGACCGCACCTTGCGCAACATCCTGGTGGATTTGACCGGCAACACCCACCGCAGCGAGTTCTGCATCGACAAGCTGTATTCACCCGACAGCGCCACCGGCCGCCTGGGCCTGCTGGAGCTGCGGGCCTTCGAGATGCCGCCGCATGCCCGCATGAGCATCGTCCAGCAGCTGCTGCTGCGCGCGCTGGTCTCGCGCTTCTGGACCCAGCCCTACCGCGCCGAGCTGGTGCGCTGGGGCACCGAACTGCATGACCGCTTCCTGCTGCCGACCTTTGTCTGGCAGGACTTCGAGCATGTGATGGAAGAGATGCAGGCCGCCGGCTTCGGCTTCGACGCGGCCTGGTTTGCGCCGCACTTCGAGTTCCGCTTCCCCAAGGTCGGTGACCTGGCCGCCGAAGGCGTGCAACTGCAGCTGCGCAGCGCGCTCGAGCCCTGGCATGTGATGGGCGAAGAGGGCTCGTCGTCCGGCACGGTGCGCTATGTCGACTCATCCGTCGAGCGCATCGAGGTCAAGGTGACCGGGCTGATCAACCCGCGCCATGTCGTCACCTGCAACGGCGTGCCGGTGCCGCTGCAACCCACAGGCCGGGTCGGCGAGTATGTTTGCGGCGTGCGCTACCGCGCCTGGTTGCCGCCCACTGCGCTGCACCCCAGCATCGGCACCGATGTGCCCTTGACCTTCGACCTGGTGGACCGCTGGATGAACCGCTCGCTGGGCGGTTGCCAGTACCACGTGGCGCATCCGGGGGGGCTGAGCTACGCCAGCTTCCCCGTCAACGCCTTCGAGGCCGAGAGCCGGCGGCTGGCGCGGTTTTTCACGATCGGCCACACCCCCGGTCGTATGGACGTGGGGCAGCCCAAGCGCAGCCTGGAGTTTCCGTTCACCTTGGACTTGCGCACGGTTTGACGGCAGCACGTCGTCTTGGCGGGGCAGCACCCGATGCCTGAGCCGCTGTCGGCAGGGCATGATTTGCCCATGCAAAGCAGTCTGCTGGCGGATGACGAGTTGCCCGACGCCGCGGCCCTGGCCGGCGGCGCGGCGCGGCGGGCCACCCCCGGTCATTTTGACGAGCTGCGCGGCACGCCCGGCAGCACTGCCGGTGCGGGTGCGGCGCTGGCCGCCCCTTGGCAAACTTTTTTTGACAGTCTGGGGTTGGACGGCTGGCGCGATCTGCCGGCGCGCCAGGCCCGGGTGCAGCAGCGGGTACGCGAGGACGGTGCCACCTACAACGTCTACGCCGACGCTGACGAGCACAGCCGGCCCTGGCCGCTGGAGCTGCTGCCCGCACTGATCAACGCCGACGACTGGGCCCGCATCGATGCCGGCGTGGTGCAGCGTGCCCGCCTCATGGAACACGTGCTGGCCGACATTTACGGCCCGCAGACCCTGTTGCGCGACGCGCTGTTGCCGGCGTCGATGGTGTTCGCCCATCCGCAATACCTGCGGCCGGCGCATGGCTTGTGGCAGGCTGGGCAGTCGCGGCTGCACATGGCCGCCTTCGATCTGAAGCGCCGGCCGGGCGGCGGGTTCTCGGTGCTGGCGCAGCGGGTGCAGGCGCCGTCCGGCCTGGGCTATCTGCTGGAAAACCGGCTGATCGTCGGCCCGATGTTCCATGACCAGTTCGCGGCGTTGCGGGTGCAACGCCTGGCCGCCAGCTTCCGCTCGCTGCTGGACGGCCTGATGCGCGCCAGCCCGGCGGGTGAGCGCAGCCGCATCGTGCTGCTGACCCCTGGCCCGCGCAACGAAACCTATTTCGAGCAGGTTTTTCTGGCGCGCTACCTGGGCATCACGCTGGTGGAAGGCTCAGACCTTACGGTGCGTGGCAACCGCTTGTTTCTCAAGAGCCTGCACGGGCTGGAGCAGGTGCATGTGCTGCTGCGCCGGGTGGACGACGAGTTTCTCGATCCTTTGGAGCTGCGGTCGGATTCCGCCCTGGGCGTGCCCGGCCTGATGCAGGCGCTGCGCGCGGGCGAGGTGGTGATGGCCAACCCGCCTGGCGCCGGTTTTCTGGAAAGCCCTGGCATGGCCGCATTTTGGCCCGCCGTGGCCGATCGGTTGCTGGGCGCGCCGCTGCTGTTGCCGGCCTCCACCAGTTGGTGGTGCGGCGAGCCGGCGGTCTGGGCCGCGCAACGCGACCGGCTGGCCGACTTCGTGGTGTCGCCCACCTTCCCGGACAGCGGGTTCAGCCCCTTGGTGGCGGCCTACCTCGGCCCGGCCGAGCGCGCCGCGCTGGTCGCCCGCATCGATGCCGATCCTGCCGCTTACAGCCTGCAGGCGCGGGTGCGGCCGGGTGAAACCCCCGTCTGGGCCGGTGGCCAGTTGCTGCCACGCAGCGCGGTGATACGGGTGTTTGCGCTGGCCGATGGCGCCGGCGGCTGGCGTGTGCTGCCCGGTGCGTTGACCCGGGTCTCTGGCCGCGACAGTGACAAGCCCGGCGACAAGCCCGGCGACCCGACGCGCAGCGCGCACGACCCCTGGCTGAGCATGCAGCATGGCAGTGCCAGCGTGGACACCTGGGTGATCGCCCGCGGCGCCGTGGACGACAGCTCGCTGCTGCCCAAGCCGCTGACCGCTGTCGAGCTGACCCACTGGCACCGCAGTGTCAGCAGCCGGGCCGCCGAGAACCTGTACTGGCTGGGCCGCTACACCGAGCGCGCTGAAAACGCCGCCCGTCTGGTGCGCGTCACGCTGGAGACCCTTCACGATGCCAGTGAACCCGCCTTGCGGCTGCTGGGCGATCTGGCCCGGTACCACAGCCTGGTGGCACCGGGCGTGCCCAGCCCGACCCAATCGCCGCGGGTGTTTGAGCGGGCGCTGTTGCAGGGTCTGCGCGCCGACCCGCCTGATAGCGACGGCACCCCCCGCAGCCACACCCGCAGTGTCAGCCACAGCCTGCACAGCCTGCGCCAGTGTGCTCAGGCACTGCGCGAGCGCCTGTCGCCCGAGCACTGGAAGCTGATCCACGAGGTGGACGACCACTTTGCCCAGCACCTGGCCGACGTGCTGGACCGGGGCGACAGCCATGCGCCGGTGCCCGACGTGCTGGGCGTGCTGGCACGCGCTGCCACCCACCTGGCCGCCATCACCGGCGCCCAGACCGACCGCATGACGCGCGACGACGGCTGGCGTCTGCTCAGCGTGGGCCGCCAGATCGAGCGTCTGCACATGCTGTCGCACGCGCTGGCGCTGGGCTTCGAGCACCGGGTACACGAGGCCGACGACGGCTTTGCGCTGTTGCTCAGCCTGTTCGACAGTGTGATCACTTACCGCGCCCAGTTCCAGGCCCGGCGTGAGGTGCTGCCGCTGCTGCACCTGCTGGTGATGGACACCGACAACCCGCGCTCGCTGGCCTGGGTGGCCCGCACCTT
>JBBRZR010000020.1:0-25428 GCA_038236495.1 Burkholderiales bacterium | reverse complement strand
TCTGGACCTTTGCCCGTCTGTACATGCTGCCAGTACGGCATCACGCCTTGCCAGCGCAGGTGCGCATGGCGCCGGCCTGGTAGTTAGCGTTTCGACCTTCGAGCATTCCGGCATGTCTGCAACCGCCCTTGCCGTCGTCTTCGCCGTTTTCATCTGGTGGTTCAGCACCGGTATCGTGCTGGTACTCAATGGTATGCAAAGGCGCGCTTACCGGTGGAGCCTGCTGGTTTCCACCGCGCTGGCCGCTGCGGCGCTGTTGGCGCTGGCGCACACCGCCCGCCAGACCACGGTGGCAGGCGCCTATTGCGCCTTCACCAGCGCATTGCTGGTCTGGGGCTGGCATGAACTGAGCTTCCTCACCGGCTGGATTACCGGCCCACGCACCACGGCGCTGCCCAGCAGCTTGAGGCAAGGGCACGAAGGGCAACGTTTCGTTCAGGCGCTGCGCGCCATCCTGTGGCATGAATTGGGCATCTTGTGCGTGGGGCTGTTCATCGTCGCCATCACCTGGGGCGCGCCTAACCAGGTCGGCACCTGGACATTTCTGGTGCTGTGGGCCATGCGCACGAGTGCCAAGCTGAATCTGTTTCTCGGCGTGCGCAACCTCAGCGAGGAGTTCTTGCCGGCACACCTGGCTTATCTCAGCAGCTTCTTCCGCCGCCGCCCGATGAACCTGCTCTTTCCGTTCGCCGTTACGGCCGCCTGCGCCGTATTGGCGCTGATGGTGATGCACGCCGTGTCACCGCAGGCCGGCCCCACGGTGGTGCTCGGGCTCGCGCTGGTGGGCACGATGCTGGCGCTGGGCATCCTCGAGCATGGGATGCTCGTCCTGCCGATTTCCACCAGCGCGTTGTGGCGTTGGGCCATGGCCAATCGCGCCGGGACTCGGGGCAGACACGACTTGCCCCCACAGGCAACATAAGCTCAACTGTCGGCACACTGCGTCCTATGAACAGTCAATTTTCGCCCCATCTCGTCACGGCTCCCGCAGGGCCGGCCCAAGGAGGCGCGGGGCCGGTTGGCGGCCCCCACGCGCTGGTTATCGGCAGCGGATTTGGCGGCCTCGCAGCAGCCATACGGCTGGCCTGCCGTGGTTGGCGGGTCGACGTGCTCGAAAAGCTCGACGCGCCCGGCGGTCGCGCTTATGTCTGGCGCCAGGATGGCTTCACCTTCGACGCCGGTCCGACCATCATCACCGCACCCTTCATGTTCGATGAGTTGTGGGCGCTGGCTGGCCGCAAGTTCAGCGACGACGTCGAGTTGCGTCTGATGGATCCGTTCTACCGCATCCGTTTTGACGACGACACCTGGTTCGACTACAGCGGAGACGCCGAGCGCATGCGGGCTGAAGTGGCCCGGTTCTGCCCCGAGGATCTGCCGCAGTACGAGCGCTTCCTGGAAGAAGCCGCCGTGTGTTACCAGAAGGGCTTCATCGAACTCGGCGGTATCGCGTACAACACCGTGGGTGATCTGATCCGTGCGGTGCCCAAGATGCTGCAGATGCGGGGTTGGCGCAGCATCCACGACATGGTGTGCAGCCACTTCAAAAACCCCAAGCTGCGGGTCGTGTTCAGCTTCCACCCGCTGCTTATTGGTGGCAACCCGCTGTCGGTCACCTGCATCTACAGCCTGATCAACACCCTGGAGCGGCGCTTCGGCGTGCACTCGGCCATGGGGGGCACCGGCGCCATCATCAGTGCCATGGTCAAGCTGCTGCAGAGCCTGGGCGGCCGCATTCGGTTCGATGCCGAGGTCGCTCGCATCGACATCGCTCCACAAGCCGCTGGCGCCAAGACACTCGGACGCGCGACCGGCGTGACGCTGGCCGGCGGGGAGCAGCTCAAGGCCGACATCGTGGTGTGCAACGCCGACACGATGTGGACCTACCGCCACCTGATAGAGCCCCGGTTCCGCCGCCGCTGGACCAACCAGCGGATCGAGAAAAGCCGTCATTCGATGAGCTTGTTTGTCTGGTACTTCGGCACGAACAAGCGCTACGACGATGTGCCCCACCACATGATGGTCCTGGGCCCGCGCTATGAAGAACTGCTGCGCGACATCTTCAAGCGCCACAAGCTGGCCAAGGATTTCAGCCTGTACCTTCACCGCCCCACAGCCACGGATCCTTCACTCGCTCCGCCGGGCTGCGACGCTTTCTACGTGCTCAGCCCTGTGCCTCATCTGGACAGCGGCACCGACTGGGCATTGCAGGCCGAGCCCTACCGACAGGCCGTTGCCGAAGCGCTTGAACGGACCGTACTGCCAGACCTGCGCAAGCACATCGTGAGCTCGCGTGTGACCACACCGCAAGACTTCCAGGACCGACTGCTGTCCTACAAGGGCGCGGCCTTCGGCCAGGAGCCCTTGCTGTTGCAAAGCGCGTGGTTCCGTGCACACAACCGCAGCGAAGACATCGAAGCTTTGTACATGGTCGGCGCCGGCACCCACCCCGGCGCGGGCGTGCCGGGCGTGCTGATGTCCGCGAAGACACTTGAACAGGTGATCCCCGATGTCAAAGCCTACGCTTGAGTCCGCCGCCGCTGCCAGCAGCCGCGCCCACGACGCCCAGGCGTGCCGCGCGCTGATGCGCGGTGGCTCCAAGACCTTCTTTGCTGCTTCGCTGTTGCTGCCCGCGCGGGTGCGGGGGCCGGCGAGCGCGCTGTATGCCTTCTGCCGTCTGGCCGACGACGCCATCGACCTCGGCACCGATGCTTTTGCCGAGATGCAGCTGTTGCAACGCCGGCTTGACGCCATCTACGAGGGTCGGCCGGGCCCCGTCGCGGCCGACCGTGCCCTGGCGCAGGTGGTGCATGCCTACGCCGTGCCACGGCCACTGCTTGACGCCCTGCTGGAAGGTTTCTTGTGGGACGCACAGGGCCGGCGCTACGAGACCCTGGCCGATCTGCAGGACTACGGTGCGCGCGTGGCCGGGACCGTGGGCGCGATGATGGCGCTGGTGATGCGCACCGAGTCAGCCCAGGCATTGGCGCGGGCCTGCGAGCTCGGTGTGGCGATGCAGCTGACCAATATTGCGCGCGATGTCGGCGAAGATGCCCGCAACGGCCGGCTCTACCTGCCGCGGCAGTGGTTGCGCGAAGCCGGCGTGGACGCCGACGCCTGGTTGTGCGCGCCGGTCTTCACGCCGGCGATCGCCAGTGTCATCCAGCGGCTGCTGCACGCAGCCGAAGCGCTTTACCAGCGGTCCGAACAAGGCATCCAGGCGCTGCCGCGCGACTGCCGGCCGGCCATCACCGCAGCGCGGCTGGTCTACGCCGAGATCGGCCACCAGCTCGAACGCGATGGCCTCGACTCGGTGAACCGACGTGCCGTGGTGCCGCGCCGGCGCAAGCTGGTGCTGATTGCACGGGCCACCGGCGCGGCGATCATGTCACCCGTGGCGCAGCCCGATGCACTGCAGCCGATGGCAGCCGTGAAGTTTCTGGTCGACGCAGCTGCTGTGACACCGATCACTGGCGGTGCCGCGCAGCAGCGCTTGCCGCGGCGCAGCTTCGACGAGCGCATCGCCTGGGCCACCGACCTGCATGTGCGGCTGATTCAGCGCGACCGCGTGATGCGCTGAGGCGCCCGGCCCTGTCCCGACATGGTGGAGGCTGGCGCGCTCAAGCTGATCGAAGTCGCCTTGCTGCTGGTGGCGGGTGTTGCTTTTGTCTGGTGGCAATTGCGCGACGTCACACGAGCCCAGGCACAGAGTGCGCTGCAACGGCGCGAACGTGAAGCCCAGGCAGAAGCGGCAAGGCAAGCCGCCGACACCGGCGCCGGGCCGGCCGCCGCGCAAGAAGGCAAACCGTGAGCGCAACGATCAAGACCATCCATGTGTTGTCGGCCTGCCTGTTTCTGGGCAACGTGATCGTCAGCGGCACCTGGGCCGCACTGGCCGAGCGCACCCGCAACCACGAGATCATTCGCTTCAGCAACAAACTGGTGCTGATCACCGACATGCTGTTCACCCTGAGCGGCGCCTTGGGTGTGATCATCACCGGCCACCTGATGGCCGAACGCTACGGCGGCAGCGCCAGCCACAGCTGGATCAGTTGGTCCTACATGTTGTTCGGCATGTCAGGACTGATCTGGGCGCTGGTACTGCTGCCGATCCAGTTGAGGCAGCGGCAGTTGTTGCGCAAGTTCGACCACATCACCTCGGAGTACCTGCGCTTGTCCAAGGTGTGGCAGATCTGCGGCGCCGTGGCGACAGCGCTGCCGTTGCCGATCCTCTACCTGATGATCACCAAAGTCGGCTGAACACCCGATCGCTGGACTGGAGTCCGATGCCACGCGCCACCCCGCCTCTGCGCGGACAGGTTGTCCTGATCACGGGTGGCGGCTCCGGCATCGGCGCGGCCACTGCGCATGAGTTTCAACGGCGTGGCGCCGTGCCGGTGCTGGTGGACTGCGATGCTGCCAGCGTGCGGGCCGCCGCCGGCAGCGTGGGGGCTGGGGTGCTGGGTCTGGTGGCCGATGTGACATCGATGGCCGACTGCGAGGCTGCGGTGGCCGCAGCCCTGGCGCGCCACGGCCGCATCGACGTGGTGTGGGCCAATGCGGGCGTGGCGTCGTTCGGCCCGCTGGCCTACACCGACCCGAAAGCCTGGCAGCGCTGCATCGACGTCAATGTCATCGGTGTGTTCAACACGGTGCGCAGCGCCCTCCCGGCGGTGTTGTCGGCTCGCGGCCAGGTGGTGGTGACCGCGTCGGCGGCGTCGTTCGCCCACCCGCCTTGTTTGTCCGCGTACGCGGCATCGAAGGCTGCTGTTGAGGCGATGTGCAACGCCTGGCGCATCGAACTTGCTGCACACCAGGTGCAGGTGGCCGTGATCCACCCGAGCTGGGTGAGCACGCCGCTGGTTGGCGAGGGCGCGCTGCACCCGGGCTTCGTGCGGCTGCGCGCCGCCTCGCCTGGGCTGCTGCGCCGCGAAATGCCGGTGGCTGACGCCGCCCGGCGCATCGCTGATGGCATCGCCCGCCGCCAGCGCCGCATCTGGGTCCCGGGCTGGATGCGCGCCTTGCACTGGCTGCGCGCTGTGCTGCACACACCGCTGGCCGAACGTGAGCTGCTGCTCGCAGCACCCGTCATGGAGGCGCACTACCTCGAAGGGCTGGCCACCAGCGGCACGCTGGCGTCTTCACTCGGGCCGCGCGAGCACGTCCGGGCTTTGGCCAGGGGCTGGAGCGACCCGGGCTAGCTGTCACGCCGTGTGGACAGTCACCGGTTGGGCAAAATTATCCTGCTCGAGGTGCAACGCCGACACGATCTGCCGCGCAACCTCGACCGGCTGCTCCTCGTGCACCAGGTGCCCGCCGCCGGTGACATGGGCAAGCGTGCAGGGCGTCGTTGCCGGGATCAGCGCACGCACCCGCTGCGCATCGCGCGGCGGCACCGCCTTGTCGTTCACGCCGACGATCAGCGTGAGCGGTGTGAGCAGCCGGGACAGGTCGGCCGCCAGGGGTCGAAGGTCCCAGCGCGCCATCATGCCGAGCGCGCCGGCGGCATGCCCGGCGTCGCGCACCAGCGTGGCGTAGAGCGCAAGCCCTGGCGCGTCCAGCGTCGAGCCGGTGCCGCCGATCAGCTTCTCGACGGCGCCGGGGCTCCCGCTGCGGCGCGCGAACAGGTGCGGCGCAAGGGGTGTCGCGGCCATCAGACGCGCGACCGGCGGAAAGATCAGCCCCGGCCAGCCGGCGAACGGCAGGAACGCACCGTTGATCGAGACCAGCGCCTGTGGCGCGACGGCGCCGTCGAGCACCAGTCGCGCGCCAATCGCAGCGCCTGCGGAGTGGCCAACGACGACCGCGACCTCGAGCGCCAGCGTCTCGACCAGCGCAGCGACCGCGGCGGCGATGCCGGGCAGCGAGAGTTGCGCCGCCGGTGGCATCCCGGTGAACGCGTGCCCGGGCAGGTCCATCGCCACGACCGTGAAGTGGCGCGCCAGCAGGGGCATCACCTTGCGCCACGAGTGCGTCGCCGCACCGGTGCCGTGGATCAGCAAGGCGACCGGGCCCTCGCCCATGCACTGCACATGCCAACGCAGCCCGCCGGCGTGCACGAAGCGGCTGGCCTCGCGGTGCGGCCAGTCGCGGCCCGCGCGGTCCCAGCGCAGCGTCATGCCATGACCGCTGCGCGCACGACCTGCGACAGCGCCGCCGCGCCGGCATACGGCAAAGGCACGTAGCGCGCGCCCATCGCCGCGGCCAGCTGGCGGGCCGGCTCTTGCGGTTGCGGTGAGGTGTCGAGCAGCAGCGTCGCGAACCCGTCGAGCCGCATCTGCCGCGCAGCAGCCAACGCATCCTCGGCGGCACGCGCGCGACCGGGCTTGCCGTCGCGCGCGATGTTGCCGCGGCCATCGGTCAGCAGCACCAGGACCGGCGTCGCGCCGCGTCGTCGTACTGCATCGGCCAGCGCGTGCGCCGCGGCGATACCGGCGGCCAGCGGCGTGCCGCCGCCTCCGGGCAAGCCGGCCAGGCTGCGCTTGGCCCGCACCAGCGACCGGGTCGGCGGCAGCAGCAACTCAGCGCCGGCGCCACGGAACGCGATCACCGCGACACTGTCGCGCCGCACGTAGCAGTCGGCCAACAGCAGTTCAACCGCGCCCTTGGTTTCGGCGAGCCGGTTCAAGGCCGCCGAGCCGGAGGCATCGACGACGAACACCGTCGTCGTTTCACTGCGCTGCTTGAAGCGCCAGACGTGAAAGTCCTCGCGACGCACCTGGATGCGGGTGGGGACCGCCCGGCCCGCTGCCTCGGCCTCGCGGCGCCGCAAGGCCTGCCAGGGCGCAGCCGCGCGCAATGTCTCGATCAGGTTGAGGCGCGCGCCGCCTTGCGGCTCGCCACGGCGCGCGCCGGTCGGTCGGCCGCGGGCGTTGCCCAGTTTTGCGGCACCGACCCGGCCCGACGACGGCGTGCGTACCGCCGCCCGGCCCAGCGCAAGGGTGGCCAGCAGGCCGGGCGGTATCGCCGCGAGGGCGGCTTCCAGCACGACGTCATCGACGGCAACCTGGGGCGTCGCCGGCTCGTCGGTGTCGGATGGTGGCGTCTGGCCGTCGTCCGGCGGCTCGGCGGGTGTCTCGTCAGGAGCGTCGTCGGGCGGATCGTCCTGCGGGTCGTCCGCCGCGTCCTCGGGCTCCGCCTGGGCAGCGGGTAGCTGTGTCGCGCGCGGCGCAAGCACCAGGCCGGCAGCGAGTGCGGCGTCCTGTGCATTGACCTGATCACGCCCGTCGAGCGCGCTTGCTGCACGGGCTGCGCGGCAGGCGAACAGGGTCGCCCGCACGGACTCGACGCCGAGCGCCAGCGACGCGGCACACAGGCCTTCGACGATGTCGTCATCGATGCGCACGCCGCTCAAGCGTGCGCGCGCTGCGGCCACGTCATGCCGGGTGAACAACAGATCGTCCGCAGCATCCGCAGCTTCGCGGCCGCCGCTGGACAGCGAGAGGTGGAAGGCCAATCGCTCACGCAACCGCGCCGGCACCTGTTCGTCGTCAGCGATGCCTTCGTCCAGCGCAACGACGCCGATCCGGCTGCTGTGACGGGCGCCGATACCGTGGCGTTCGGCCACCAGTTCTTGGGTGTCGATGGCCGCCGAGACGCTGGCGGCCGTCGAGGCCGTCAGCCGCTCCGCCATCGCCAGCACCACCACCCCGCCGTCGGCCTCGGCCAGCAGGCCACGCTGCGCGATCGGGCGGCCGGCCTGCAGCGTGGCCGACAGGTCGAGCCCGCCGAGCAGCCGATCCTCGTTGATCTGCAGCGGCACGCGGCGCCAAGGCGTGCCGGCCGGCAGCCACTGCGCCAGCCGTGCGAGCCAGCGGTCGCGTGCTGGCCCTGCGCCGCTGCGCAACACGACGCCGCCGAGACCGACCGGATCGACCGCGAACAGCACCGCCGCCATCGCTTCCGACAGCGCCGCGGCGTTCATGCCCCGAACAGTTCTGTCACCGCGCGGTCCACCCGCACGCTCGACCCCGCATCGTCGAGCGGATTGCGCCGCAGCCGGTGCCGCAGCGCCGGCGGCGCGACCCGCTTCAAGTGCACATCGCCGACCTCGCTGTCGCCCTGCAGCGCCGCGAACGCACGCGCCGCGCGGATCAAGGTCAACTCGCCGCGCAGGCCGTCGGTGCCCAGCGCCATGCAGAGCTGCGCGGCGCGCTCCAGTGCCGCGTCCGGCACCACCACGCTGCCGATGCGCGCCCGGCCCGCCACGATCTGGCGCCGAACCCGCGCTTCGCTCTTCGACCAAGCCTCGCTGAACGCCGCGCCGTCGCGCTCGTAGGCATCGCGGCGCTTCACGACCTCGACGCGCGACGCCAGGTCTTGCGGCGTGCGCACCTCGACCGACAGGCCAAAGCGGTCCAGCAGCTGTGGGCGCAGCTCGCCTTCCTCCGGGTTGCCGCTGCCGACCAGCACAAAGCGCGCCGGGTGGCGCACGCTCAAGCCCTCGCGCTCGACGACGTTCTCGCCGGACGCGGCCACATCGATCAGCAGATCGACGAGGTGATCCTCGAGCAGGTTGACTTCGTCGATGTACAGAAAGCCGCGGTTGGCCCGTGCCAGCAGTCCGGGCTCAAAGGCCTTGACGCCCTGCGCCAAAGCACGCTCAAGATCGAGCGCGCCGACGACCCGGTCCTCGGTCGCTCCGAGTGGCAGATCGACGACCGGCACGGGCACCGCATGGCTCTTCAAAGGCCCTTTTGCCTTGCGTGCCTCGCAGTCCTCGCAACAGGTCTTCAGTGCCGGGTCACAGCGGTAGCGGCAGCCAATCACCGCGCGCATGGTGGGCAGCAGCGCTGCCAGCGCACGCACTGCGGTGGACTTGCCGGTGCCGCGGTCGCCAAACACCAGCACGCCGCCGATGCTCGGGTCGATGGCCGCGATCAGGATCGCCAGTTTCATTTCGTCCTGACCGACGATCGCCGAAAAGGGAAAGACCACTAAGAACTCCAAACTTCATGCGAACGCTCTGGATGGCCGAATGTAAATACACCCGACACGGCACTGTGTCAGTTCATTTTGACGGATCGTCTGGGTCCGGGCAAGGAATCGTTCTGACGCAAGTCCAATCGACGTGCATCCGTGTTGACGCTGACCGTGGGCAGCAACCCACTCGCCGCACCGCAGACCGCGGCACAGCCAGCCGCCCTCTCCCGCACCGAGACCCAAGCCCAGGCTGCCGCGCTCGCCGCTTCGTCCAGGGCGGCATTGCGCGCACATGACCCAGCGTGCGCAGGACCTCTGCCTGTGCCCGCTACAGCAGAAAATGCGCGGACGCCGAGGCGACCTGTGGCAACTGCCGCGAGTCCAGGTGCATCACGAACCCGTCGCGCGCGATGGGCTTGTTCGGTAGCAGCAGCAGCTGCAGCATGCCAGCATCGGGCCCGAGCACGCAGTCCGGCTCAGCCACGCGACGCGCCAGTTCGCCAGCGACACGGGGCTGACCCGAGACGACTTGTTGACCTTGCCGGCCCAGGACATACTGGCCAGCCGTGTGTTCAACACCCAGACGCCGCAGGAGACATGAGATGAGCATCAAGGCCCTGATCTTCGACGTTGACGGCACGCTGGCCGACACCGAAGAAGCGCATCGCGTCGCGTTCAATCTCGCGTTCGAGCGCTACCGGCTCGGCTGGGTCTGGAAGCCCGACGCCTACCGCGCGTTGCTGGAGGTTACCGGCGGCAAGGAGCGTATCGCGCACTACATCGACCAGCTCGACGTGTCAGCTTACGAACGCCGGCGCCTGGGCAGGCTGTTGCCCGACATCCACGCCGAGAAGACCCGCTTCTACAGCGCCTTCGTCGCCGACGGCGCGGTGCCGCTGCGCGAGGGTGTCGCGCCTCTGCTGAACGAAGCGCTGGCGGCAGGGTGCAAGCTGGCGATCGCCAGCACGACGACCGCGATCAACATCGACGCGTTGTTGCAATCGACGCTCGGGCGGTGCGGCCAGGGCATGTTCACTGCCATTGCCTGCGGCGACCAGGTGCGCGCCAAGAAGCCTGCACCCGATGTCTATCAACTCGCGCTGCGCGGCCTGAACGTTCTGCCCGAGCACGCCATCGCGTTCGAGGACTCGCCCAACGGCCTGCGCGCCGCTGCTGCCGCCGGCTTGCGCACCGTCGTGACACCGACCTACTGGACCGACGGCGGCGACTTTGCCGAGGCCGTGCTGCTGTTGCCCGGGCTTGCCGGTCTCCACCTCGATGACCTGTTCCGCCGGATGTCGGTGAGCGCCTCATGAGCACCCCGGCGGAGCGGCGGCAGCAGGCCTTGGCGCGTTAGCCCGGGCGGTTGCTGCCCCGGTGGGATATCTCAACACGATGACGTTATCGCGGCTCCCGCATCGGACACCGCAGAAACAGCCGCGACAGCGTGTCCGTCAGTGCCACGCGTTCGTCCCCTTGAGTTGCCTGCAAGCCCGCCATCGGCCCGTGCAGCATCTTCTGCGTCAGCCCGCGCGACAGTGCTTCGAGCACCGCCTCGATGTCGCCGCCCTTGGCGAGCAGCTTGCGCGCCCGCTGCAACTCGGCGGCGCGCCAGGTCTCGGCTTGTGACTGCAAGGCCTGGATCAGCGGCACTGACTCGCGTGTGCCGAGCCATCGCACGAACTCCTGCACGCCGGTCTCGATGATGGTCTCGGCCTGGCCGACTGCCGCGCCGCGCTTGTCGTTGCCAGCCTGGACAATGCGCGCCAGGTCGTCCAGGGTGTAGAGATAGGCGTCACCGAGCGCGGCGACCTCGGGTTCGATGTCGCGTGGCACCGCCAGGTCGACGAGCAGCATCGGCCGCCGACGCCGGGCTTTGAGGGCACGTTCGACCGTGCCGAGGCCGATGATCGGCAGCGTGCTCGCGGTGCATGAAACGACGACGTCGTACTCGGCCAGTTGCGTCATGGCGGCCGTCAGGCCGATAGCTTCGGCGTTGAACTGCGCGGCGAGTGCCTTGCCGCGCTCGATGCTGCGGTTCGCAACGGTCAGTTGCTTCGGTGCCTTAGCCGCCAGATGCGCCAGCACCGGTGCGGCCATGTCGCCTGCGCCGACAAACAGCACGTTCAAGTCGCCAAAGTCACCGAACAGATCGCCGGCCAACCGCGTGATCGCCGCAGCGAAGCTGACGGTGTGCATGCCGATCTCGGTGCCGCTGCGCACCTCCTTGGCAACCGCGAACGAGCGCTGAAACAGCTGGTGCAGCGTGGTGCCCAGCGTGCCTGCCGTATCGGCCTCGCGCACCGCCTGCTTCATCTGGCCGAGGATCTGGGTCTCGCCGAGCACCATCGACGACAGGCCGCTGGCGAGCCGAAAAGTGTGGCGCGCCGCACCCGCATCCTCGAGCCTGTAAAAATGGTGCTGCAGCGCTGCCGGCGCCATGCCGCCAGATTCAGCAAGCCAGCCCAGAGCCTGCTCGGCCAGTTCGTCGCACGCGTCATCGGCGCTGCCGACGTACAACTCGGTGCGGTTGCAGGTCGAGACGATCGCCACCTCGGCCGCACGCGGCAGCCGACCGCGGAAGGCGCGCAGTGTCGGTACCAGCGTGTCGCCCGAAAACGCGAATCGGCCGCGCAGGTCCAGCGGTGCGGTGGTGTGGTTCAGGCCCAGGGCTATGACACTCATGGGCGCACCGGCCGCCCAATGCGCGCATCCCGCCGCCAGCGCTGCCACAGATCGGTGCCATGGGCCAGCCCGGCGCTCATCAGGCAAACGGCGACCCATGCCGCGCCGGCATCGCGCACCAGTGCCCGCAGTGCAAGCATGAGGCACAGGCCCGACACCATGTTGAGCAGGAACTCGCGCGGCACGACCCCGCGGCCGGTGGTGCGGTGAATCAGCAGCAGCGCGGCACCCTCAATCAGCGTGAACGCGATCACGAGGTCGACAAGCGCTGCGATCAGTGAACTGTCGTTCATGCCCTCACCTCATCCCGCGCTGGACGGTCCGTCGATCTTGACGGTCTGACCGTTCATCGGCGCAGCGGGCAGGGCGACAAAAATCGCCGCCCGCACGACTGCGATCGGCTGCCAACGCGTCAGACACGCGCCACCCCGAACAGGTGCGCCAGGTCCTTGAAGAAGATACGCAAGTGCGCCATCGGCTTCTTGCGGGCAAGCTCTTTGTTCATGTACGACTCGAAGGTCAGCTGCTGCACGTCGCGGTCCTTGCAGATGCTGACGAAGCGTTCGCGCAGCCGGTCGCTCGAATACCAGAACCACTGCATGATGCCGAGCACGCGGAACACGGTGCCGTGCGCTTTCATGAAGCGCTTGCGGGCCAGCGCGAGCGAGCGCACGTCGCCGGTCTTGAGCAGTGCCTCGACCGCATCGGCCGCAAGGTGCCCGCCGAACATCGCGTAGTAGATGCCCTCGCCCGAGGCCGGTGCGACGACGCCGGCGGCGTCGCCTGCGAGCACGACATCGCGGCCGTTGTCCCAGCGCGGCAACGGCTTCATCGGGATGGGCGCGCCTTCGCGGCGCAGTGTCTCTGCACCGGTCAGGCCGGCGGCGTGGCGCAGTCCGCCGACCGCCGTGCGCAGCGAAAACCCCTTGTCGGCGCTGCCGGTGCCCACGCTCATCGTGTCGCCGTGCGGAAAGACCCAGCCGTAGAAGTCCGGGGACAGCGTACCGCGGTAGTACACATCGCAGCGCGTGCCGTCAAAGCCTGCCGGTAGCGCCGCCGGTGTGCGCAGGATCTCGTGGTAGGCAAAGACATACTTGGTGCGTTCGGCGCCAGGAACGGCCTGGCGGGCGACCTCGGAGCGTGCGCCATCGGCACCGACGATGGCGCGGGCGCGCACCTGCATCGCCACGGGTTCGCCCTTCTTGCCGGCGGCATTGACTTCGCGCGCCTCGAAATGCACAACGCTGACGCCATCGGCATCCCGTGTGAGGCGCTCGAAGCGGCCGACACGCCGGTGCGCACCGCAGGCGGCCGCGCGGGCGCGCAGCCACTCATCGAACTGGTCGCGGTCGACCATGCCGACGAACCCGTTGTCGATCGGGATGTCGACCCGCACGTCTTTCGGCGAGATCATGCGCGCGGAGGTCGCGCGGGCGACGAGCAACTCGTCGGGGATCGCAAAGTCCTTGATCAACCGGGGCGGGATCGCGCCACCGCAGGGCTTGGTTCGGCCGGCGCGGTCGAGCAACAGCACCGAGCGACCGGCGCGCGCCAGGTCATGTGCCGCGGTGGCGCCGGCCGGGCCGCCGCCAATCACGACGACATCGAATATCTCGTTGCTCATAGGGTCACTCCGTGTATCGGGAGGTCAGCGAATCGGCCTGGGCCTTGAGGCCAGACGCGGCCCATCCCTGCAGACCGGCCGGGCTGCAGCGCGCCCGCGGCCGCGACGTCGCAGCCCAAGGCCCAAGACGGCTGAGCCTCCGCGATCTTTTCGAGCAACTCCGCGAGGACGGGCAATTTGGGGCGTGTCATGCTGCGGCATACTGCCCGCGACACCTCAAGCTGTCAATCTCAATTTACACTCTGAGTGTCAACCCGGAGCGTCATCGAGAGGACTTACTCCTCGCCCGACGCCGGCGTCAGGTCGCCGATGCTGAAGCGGCGCAGCTTGACGTACAGGCTCTGGCGCGACAGACCCAACATTTCGGCCGCGGAGGCGCGGTTGTCGTGTGTCAACTCGAGCGCAGCCTCGATGCACAGCTGCTCGATCAGGTCGGTCGTATCGCGCACGATGTCCTTCAGCGGAACCCGGCCGACCAGTTCGGTCATCTGGCCCACCGAGCGCGGCATCTCGCGGCCGGCGCCGGTGGTGCGTACCTCGGCCGACAGTCGGCGGCTCACGTCGCGGATCGTGAAACCCAGGCAGGGCTGCTCGCCCTCGGAAATGGCCACGCCGGAGATCTCGACCTCGGTCGCCGACCCGTACTCACCCCGCATCACGGTTGCGAACAAGCGCACCGCGCCGCGCTGGCGCAGGTTGCTGATCAGCACGTTCAGATCGACGCCGGTGCGGCCCAGCCAGCGCCCGAGCGACTGGCCGCGCACCTGGGTTTCCGCGGCGAGCCGGGCCAGGTCGATAAAAGCATGGTTGGCGGTCAGGACCAGACCGTCGAGGTCGGTGACGACGAAGGCATCGGGTGCATTCTCGATCAGCTTGAGCAGCGCGCTCTGGCCGGCGTTCTCGCCAGCGCTGTGCGCTGCATTCAGCGGCTCCACCCGGACCAGCAGGTGGGCTGTCTTCTCCTGCCGGAACAGCGAGGCCGAGATGCGCATGTCGCCGACATGACCCGTCAGCCGCGCCACGACATGCTCGCCTTGGCCCGTGGCACTGACCCGCCCCAGCATCGCAGGCACGCTGGTGCTGGGCTTGGCACCGGCGTCGAAATCAAAACTGTCGGACAACATCCAGCTCGGCTTCGAGGCTTGCGGACCAAACAGGGCCAGCGCAGCCGGGTTGGCCTCCTCGAGCTTGCCGGTGATCGCGTCAAGGATCAGCACCGCTTCGGACGCCACCTGGAACAACGAGCGGTAGCGCGTCTCCATGTGGCGCAGTCGCCAGTAGTCGCGCTCCATCGCCTGCTGCGCGCTGATCAGGCGCTGCTGCAGCGCGGCGTTGGCGCGCAGGTCACGGCCGAAAACGATCGAGCGGGCGCCAGCCTTGCCCCGACCCTCTTGTTGCGGCAGCGCGATCGCCGAGCATGACAACGGCAGGTCGACGCCATCGACCGATGGATGGTTGATGTGGCGCCAGCGGGGAGCGGCGTTGCTGCGCGATTCCCGCAGCAACGCCTCGACCTTGGGGCGGCTCTCGACCGTCACGGTGTCCGCCCAGGACTTGCCGAGCCAATCGCGGTAACCCTCACGCTGCAGGTCTTCGCTGCCGAACGCCAAATCGCGGATCACACCCTTGTCATCGATGATCATCGCCACGTCCGAGGCCGCGGCGATGAGCCGTCCAGCCATGACCGCACTCAGGTCGCCGAGCGTGCGGGCGGGTGCTTCGAACTCTCTCATGGGCATCCCAGGGCCGGGCGAGGCCAGCACTCCCCCGCGGAGATCAAGGAAAGTGGCAGAGCCCCGTGTCCTCCAGAGCGATGCTTTCGGGGTGGTTGACGCATCAATTCCTCGTGTGGTTCATCCGCGCCTGTGCCCTCGAACCCGGGCGGGCATCAGCCAGGGGGCACGTGACGTCGGCCCTGACGGCCGATCAGGCCTTCCGCCAACGCGGGCGCCTCGCGCCCGTCTATTGTCATGCCATCCGCACCTACCCTGGCCATGAACGCCGGGTGGATGCCAAACAGCGGGCCGCCGACGAGCACTTTCAGCGCGCGGTTGCAGGCGGCATGCCTGACCGCGCTGATGCGATCGGCGAGGGCCTGCAGGTGAATCTCGGCGCCGAGTGAGAACCCGACCACGTCGAACCATTCGGCGCTGACGAGTGCGGCCGCATCGGCATCAGCGGCCCAGGCACCGCCGGTCACGTCCCACCCGGCTCGCCGAAAGAACTCTGACACCATCACCAGCCCGAAGGTGTGTTGTTCGCCGGGGCCGGGCAGCAACAGCACACGGCGACCCCGCGCGGGATGCTCCACGCTGCGACCGAGCGCCGGGCTGAACTCTCGCAGCACACGCTGCAGCCGCCCGAGCCCGACGGTCACGTCGGTGAAGGTGCAGAGGTCGTCGTCCCAGAGCTCGCCCAGGTAGCGGGCGGTCGGTGCCAACAGGTCCAGAAAGATGCGGTCGATCGAAATATCGCGGGCGTGCAGGCTGTGGATCTCGGCAAATGCCGCGTCTTCATCGTGCGACAGCACCAATTTGGCGAACTGCTTGACGTCGTCGAACGAGACCGCAAAGGCCGTGTCGGCCTGTATCGGCAGTGGCTCGGCTGCAGCGCGGTGCGCGAGCATCAGCCGGGGGATGATCTCGTGTTCGATCGTGCGCGCAAGCTGCGACATGCGAACATCGTTGGCTGCTTGAGACTTGCGAAATTCCGGCAACTCGCAGCCGGACGGCAGCGCTGCGTCTCTGGAAAAGTCGTCTCGTACCGAATGTTCCTGCGGCGAACTTTCCATCGACGGACTCCTCGCGATGTTCTGTCATTGCGCTTCCGGGAAATACCAGAGGCGCTGCCACCGCGCTGCGGTGGCCGAGAAAGCGGCAACCGGGTTGTCAGTGCTCGGTAGGTCGCGGGGCGTTTTTAAGCGTCACCCCGCTGTGGCGTCAATCGGGTTTGCACTGTGTCGGGGCCGGCTGATCGCGCGCGCCGCGGACTGGTCTGGGCGTCAATATAGTGTCATGTCTGATTTACGTCCAGTCGGATTGACCACTGCACGGCACAACGCAGGATTCAATGCCGGCAGGTCAGCCCGCGCTCTTGGTCGCCTTGGTCGCCTTGGTCGCCGGACTGACAAAGGCCGACCGCTCCTGCACCGTGCGCTCGAACTGGCGGGCGATGCTGCCGCAGACCAGATCGCAAAGCGCGTAGACAGACTCGTCCGCAATGCTGAAGTAAGCACTGTTGCCGCGGCTCTCTCGGGCAACCAGCCCGCGCCGGGTCAGCAAGGCCAAATGTCGGGAGACATTGGCCGAGCTGTGACCGCAGAGCTGCGCGAGTTCGCCGACGCTGCGCTCCTGCTGCCGCAGCAGGTTGAGGATCTGCAGGCGCGTCGGCTCTGACAGCGCCTGGAAAAAAGCCGCCACCTGGGCCAGCGCTTCGTCGGGTAGGCCTTCCATGCGGGGACACGTCGGAGGTTGCGGAGTCGCCATGATGCCTTGGAGCAGGGTTGTTTGCTTGTCCTTGTGCACAATTGTACTTGACTATTTAACTACATACGTAAACAATAAATCAAATCAAGTTCCTCCAGTCGTTCCTCCAGTCGTTCCTCCAGTCGGGCCACCAGCAGAAAGCGCGCTCCATGTTCACGATCCGTCTCGCCCATGTCGCCCTTGCCGCCGCCCTGGCCTGTGGTCTTCAGTCCGCTGCGCTGGCCCAGACGCTCAAGGCCGCGCCCGCGCAGGCCGCCGCCAGCGCCGCGGCGTCGGCTTTCGATGGCGTGATCGAGGCCGTGCGCCAGACGGTGGTGGCGGCGCAGGTGCCGGGCGCCGTGGTGCAACTCGATGCCAAGGTCGGCGACCGGGTGAAGGCCGGGCAGGTGCTGCTGCGCATCGATGCGCGCGCCGCCGATCAGAACGCGGCCGCCAGCGACGCGCAGGTACAGGCCGCCCGCGCCTCGCTGGAGGTGGCGGGCAAGGATTTCGAGCGCCAGAAGCAGCTGTTCCAGAAGAACTACATCAGCCAGGCGGCACTGGAGCGCGCTGAATCGGCATTCAAATCGACACAAGCCCAAGCCAATGCCCTACTGGCGCAGGCTGGCGCGGCCCGCACCCAGAGCGGCTTTTATGTGGTGCGTGCGCCGTTTGCCGGCGTCGTTGCCGAGGTCCCCGTGTCGCTCGGCGACATGGCGATGCCCGGGCGGCCGCTGGTTACGGTTTACGACCCGGCGGCGTTGCGGGTCACGGCGTCCGTGCCGCAATCCGTCGCCGCGCAGTCGCCGGCCGGCCTGGCGCTGCGCATCGAGTTGCCCGGTTTGCCCGCAGCGTCTGCCTGGGTGACACCGTCGCGGGTGCAGCTGCTGCCAACCGTCGACCCGACGACCCACACGGTGCAGCTTCGGGCGGACCTGCCGACCAGCCTGGCCGGCTTGTCGCCGGGCATGTTCGCGCGGCTGTGGTTGGCGGTGCCGCAAGCCCCCGCTGCGGCGGGTACCGTCCCCGCCGCCGGGGCCCTGTCGGTGCCACTCAAGGCTATCGTGCGCCGCGCCGAGATGACCGGCTTGTACGTGCTGGACCCGAACGGCAAGCCCGTCCTGCGCCAGGTGCGGCTGGGTCGTGCCGAGGGCGACCGGGTCGAGATCCTGTCCGGCCTGATGGCGGGCGAGCAGGTCGTCTCCGACCCGCAAGCCGCCGCCCGTGCGCGCTAGATTTCACAAGATTCGGCCGACCATGACCCAGCCTTCCAAGACCCACAACGGCAGCGGCGCCCTGGGCGTCTCCGGCCGTATCGCCGCCTACTTCCAGCGCGCCCAGATCACGCCGCTGTTGGCCCTGATGGCCTTGCTGCTGGGCTTTTTCGCGGTGGGTGTCACGCCGCGTGAGGAGGAGCCGCAAATCAACGTGACCATGGCCAACGTGCTGATCCCGTTCCCCGGGGCGGCGGTGCGTGATGTCGAGCAGATGGTGGCCGGCCCGGCCGAGCAGGTGCTGGCGCAGATCGCCGGGGTTGAGCATGTGATGTCGGTGTCGCGCCCCGGCCTGGCCATCATCACGGTGCAGTTCAAGGTCGGCGTGCCGCGCACCGAGGCGCTGGTGCGGCTGTACGACACGGTCAACTCCAACGCAGACTGGCTGCCGAAATCACCCAACGGCGGTCTGGGCGTGCTGGCCCCGATCATCAAGCCCAAGGGCATCGACGACGTGCCCATCGTCACGCTGACCTTGTTCAGCAAGAACCCGACCTCAGGCCCCTACGATCTGGAGCGCGTGGCGCACAGCATCGAGGCTGATCTGAAGCGGGTGCCGGGCACACGCGAGGTCAGCACCATCGGCGGCCCGGGCCGTGCGGTGATGGTCGAGATCGACCCGGCGCGCATGTCCGGTGTCGGTGTCACGGTGCCTGATCTGCGCCAGGCGCTGCTGTCGGCCAACCTGGGTCTGCCGGTGGGTGAGCTGATCAATGGCAACCGCGCAGTCGCCATCGAGTCCGGGCCTTTTCTGCGCCAGGCCAGCGAGGTGGCCGATCTGGTGGTGGGCGTGCGCGCCGGCAAGCCCATCTTCCTGCGCGACGTGGCCACGGTGCGCGATGGTCCGCTGCCACCCAGCCGCTATGTCTGGCACGGCGTGGCCGCCGCAGCAAGCGCCGCCAGTGGCCCGGCAGCCGCCGTCCCGGCGGGCGCCAGCACTGCAGCCGAGTACCCGGCCGTCACCATCGCCATCACCAAAAAAGCCGGCGAAAACGCCATCGACGTGGCCAATGCGGTGATGCAGCGTGTCGAGGCGCTGCGCAACACCGTGATTCCGGGCGACGTGCAAGTGGCCGAGACCCGCAACTACGGCGCCTCGGCCAACGACAAGGCGCAAAAGCTGATCACCAAGCTGCTGTTCGCCACCGCGTCGGTGGTGGCGCTGGTGTTTTTTGCGTTGGGCAAGCGCGAGGCGGCCATTGTCGGCAGCGCGGTGATCCTGACGCTCACCGTCACGCTGTTTGCGTCCTGGGCCTGGGGCTTCACCCTCAACCGGGTGTCGCTGTTTGCACTGATCTTCTCGATCGGCATCCTGGTGGACGACGCGATCGTGGTGGTCGAGAACATCCACCGCCATCAAGCCCTGTACCCGGGCCGCACGTTGACGCAGATCATCCCCGGCGCGGTCGACGAGGTCGGCGGCCCGACCATCCTGGCCACGCTCACCGTCATCGCCGCATTGCTGCCGATGGCTTTTGTATCGGGGCTGATGGGCCCGTACATGAGCCCCATCCCCATCAACGCCAGCATGGGCATGCTGCTGTCGCTGGCGATCGCCTTTGTCGTCACGCCCTGGCTGGCGCGGCTGTGGATGAAGGCCACGCCGGCACCGGCTGCTGATGCCGATGCTGATGCCGATGCCGATGTTGATACTGTCACTGCAGGCGCAGCGCCCCACCCGGCAGCCCACCACGGCCTGTCGGCCAAGATCGCACCGGCTTTCGAGCGCCTGTTCCGTCCGCTGCTGGACGAACGCAGCGGCGGCCGCAACCGCGGCCTGCTGGGCCTGGGGATTGCGGCGCTGATCGCCGTCTCGCTGGCGCTGCCGGCCACCGGCCTGGTGCTGCTGAAGATGCTGCCCTTCGACAACAAGTCGGAGTTTCAGGTCATCGTCGACATGCCCGCCGGCACGCCGGTGGAGCAGACCGCTGCGGTGCTGCACGAGCTCGGCACCTACCTGGCCACCGTGCCCGAGGTCACCGACTACCAGGCCTACGCCGGCACCGCCGCGCCGATCAACTTCAACGGCCTGGTGCGGCAGTACTACCTGCGCACCGGTGGCGACGTCGGCGACCTGCAGGTCAACCTGGTCGGCAAGCACGACCGAAAGGCCCAGAGCCACGCCATCGCCACCCGCGTGCGGCCGGCGCTGCAGAAGATCGGCCAGCGCTTCGGCGCCAACATCAAGGTGGTCGAAGTGCCGCCCGGCCCGCCGGTGCTGTCGCCCATCGTCGCCGAGATCTACGGGCCGGAAGCCGCTGGCCGGCAGCAGGTGGCCAAGGCGGTGCGTGCGGTGTTCGAGCGTACGCCGGGTGTGGTTGACGTGGACGACAGCAGCATCGCCGCCGCGCCCAAGACGATGCTCGTCGTGGACCGCCAGAAGGCCGCGATGCTGGGCGTGCCGCAGCAGGCGATCGTCACCACCTTGCGGGCCGGCCTGGCCGGCGAGGCCACCGCCTACCTGCATGACCAGAGCAAGTACCCCGCTGCGGCCGTCATCCAGCTGCCGCCGTCGGCCCAGGGCGACCTGAACACGCTGCTGCAGCTGGCGGTGCGCAGTGCCGACGGCAAACTGGTGCCGATCCGTGAGCTGGTGAGCGTCACCGACACCGTGCGCGAGCAGCCGCAGTTCCACAAGGACCTGCTGCCGGTCAACTTCGTCGTCGCCGACATGGCCGGTGCACTCGACAGCCCGCTGTATGGCGTGTTTCAGATGCGCGGCGACATCGCCAAGATCACCACGCCGGGCGGCGGCATGCTGCAGGAATATTTCATCCACCCGCCCCAAGACCCGTACCGTGATTACGCCATCAAGTGGGACGGTGAATCGCAGATCACTTACGAGACCTTCCGCGACATGGGTGCAGCCTATGGCGTGGGCCTGATCCTGATCTACCTGCTGGTGGTGGCGCAGTTCGGCAGCTATTTGACGCCGCTGATCATCATGGCGCCGATCCCGCTGACCATCATCGGCGTGATGCCGGGCCACGCGCTGCTGGGTTCGCAGTACACCGCCACCAGCATGATCGGCATGATCGCGCTGGCCGGCATCATCGTGCGCAATTCGATCTTGCTGGTGGACTTCATCAACCTGCAAGTGCGCGCCGGCATGGACTTCAAGCGGGCAATAGTCAGCTCGGCCATCACCCGGGCACAGCCCATCGTGCTGACCGGCCTGGCCGCGATGCTGGGTGCCTTCTTCATCCTCGACGACCCGATCTTCAACGGCTTGGCGATCTCGCTGATCTTCGGCATCTTCGTCTCCACCGTGCTGACGCTGGTCGTGATCCCGATCCTCTACTACGTGGCCTACCGCCACCGGCTGGGCGCGATCACCGGGCTGGGCCCTGTCGATCAGCCTGACCCTGTGCCGGCCGCAGCCGCAGTCGTTTCACCTGTTTCACCTGTTTCACCCCCATCCACCTCAGGAGCTTGATATGACTTCATGGCAACTCGTTCGACTCGTCGCTGGCAGCTTCATCCTGCTGTCGCTGGCCCTCGGCATCCCCGGCAGCCCGATCTTCGTCAGCCAATGGTGGCTGGCCTTCACCGCCTTTGTCGGCGTCAACCTGCTGCAGAGCGCGCTGACCAAGTGGTGCCTGATGGAAGCCATCATGCGCAAGCTTGGCGCGCGCGCCGGGGCCTGATCATGAATCTCGCCTGCCCGGGCTGCGGTGCCACCAACCGTGTGCCTGAAGAGCGATTGAAGGACCAGCCGGTGTGCGGCAAGTGCGGCGTCGAGCTGATGGCGGCCAAGCCCGTGGCATTGACCGACGCGGTCTTCACGCGCTATGTCGCCAACACCGACCTGCCCGTGCTGGTGGACTTCTGGGCCGACTGGTGCGGCCCCTGCAAGATGATGGCGCCGCACTTCGCCAACGCTGCGGCGCAACTGCCCGACGTGCGCTTCGCCAAGGTCGACACCGAGGCCTGCCCGCAAGCCAGTGCCGCTTACGCCCTCCGCAGCATCCCGACGCTGATCCTGTTCCGCGGCGGCAAGGAGGTGGCACGCCAATCCGGCGCGATGGCCGCCGGTGACCTGGTGCGTTGGGTGCAATCCCAACGCGCAAGCGGGGGCTGAACGTGACGCGCAGCGCCCGCTGGACACTCACTGTGGCGCTGGCCGCCGCCTGCCTGGCACCGGCAGCGGAGGCCGCTGGTCTCGTCGATATCTGGCAGGCGGCCGCGCAACATGACAAGACCCTGGCCGTGCACAGCGCTGCCCATGCGGCGGCACAACCCCGGCGTGATCAAGCCGCGGCGTTGTGGCGGCCCAACGTGGCCTTGAGCACGTCGATCGGCATCGCCGGCAGCGACACGGCGACCCAGGGCGCCCAGTTCTCGGCACCCGGCTTCGGCACCTCGCAAGACATGGCGTTTGCCACCTCGATCAACAGCGGCGTGGCCGGTCGTGTGGCCGTGACCCTGGCGCAGCCGCTGTACAACCCGCTGCGCCGCGCCCAACAGCTGCAGCTCGGCCTGTCGGTCGATGTGGCTGAAGTGCAATGGCAGGCCGACCGTCAGGCGCTGATGCTGCGCACCGCCGAGCGCTACTTCGACCTGGCGCTGGCCGAAGAGGCCTTGCGCGTGCAGCAACGCCAGCTCGAGGTGGTGCAGCGTGCTGGCGAGGAGGCGCAAGACCGTTTCAAGATCGGCACCGCGCCGGTGACCGACACCTACGAAGCGCAGGCCCGCCTCGGCGGCGTACGCGCACAGCGCATGGCCGCCGACATCGACCTGCGCCTCAAGCGGCAGGGGCTGGCCGACAGCAGCGGCCTGCCCGTGGCTGAGTTGCAAGCGCGCCTGCCGCTGGGCCGGATGACCGGTCTGCCACCGCCCGACCTGGACACCGCACTGGCTGCGGCCGAAGCCGGCAACCCTGGCCTGCGCATGCGCCGCCTGGCCCTGGACGTCGCACGCCAGGAGGCCGCCAAGCACAGCCTGCGCGCCTCCGTCACGGTCGATGTGGTGGCCCAACTGGCGCAAGAGCGCCTCAGCGGCGCCGGCGACTTTGGCAATGCCAGCAACCGGTCGGGCAACCGCTCGATCGGCCTGCTGCTGAACATGCCACTTTTTGACGGCGGCGCGCGCGATGCGCGTCAACTGGAAACCTTGCGCCTGGCCGAGCAGGCCGCCGCCGAAGTGGACAACACCCGCGAGCAGGTGGCGCAGCAGGTGCGCGCGGCCTGGCTGGGCTTGAGCGTGGGCAGCGAACGCGTCGCGGCCCTGGCACAGGCGTTGCATGCTGCCGAGGCGCGCAGCGACGCCACCGCGCTGGGCCGCGTGGCCGGCGACCGCACCACGCTGGACCTGCTCAATGCACAAAACGACGGCGCGGCGGCCCGGCTTGCGCTGGCGCAAGGCCGGGTGGCGCTGGTGATGGAACGCTTGCGACTGGCGGCGCTGGCCGGCGCGCTGGACGAGCAGGCGCTGCGTGCAGCCGACGCGGATGCGGCGCCAACGCAGCAGCCCTAGCCCCGAACAACCCCTGTCGCCTTGGCGGCTTGCCACAAGCTCTGGACACAAAATGATGAAACCGATCTCCCTGTTGATGGTGCTGGGCTCGGCAATGCTCACGCTGCCTGCGCTGGCCGCTGACGAGCCCTGGGTCGCCGAGGCCAGAACGGTGGCCAGCGCCATGCCGCCCAAGCTGCTGGCCGTGCTGACCGAGGCGATCGCTGCTGGCGGGCCCGAAGGCGCGATTGCGGTTTGCCGCGACACCGCCCCGCAGATGGCCAAGGCCGCGTCCGAGAAGAGCGGCTGGGCGATCCGCCGGGTCAGCCTGCGCAACCGCAACCCCAAGGCGGTGCCCGACAGCTGGGAGACCGCCGTGCTGGCCGACTTCGATCGCCGTGCAGCAGCGGGCGAGAGCCCCGCCACGCTGGAGCGCGCCGAGACCGTGCTGACCGACGGCAAACCGATGCAGCGCTACCTGCGCGCCTTGCCCACGCAGGCGATGTGCACCGCCTGCCACGGCGCACCCGACCAGCTGACACCCGCGGTGGCCGCCAAGCTGCGCGAGCTCTACCCCGAAGACCGCGCCGTCGGCTACGCCCCGGGCCAGATCCGCGGCGCCATCGCGTTGAAGCGCGCGCTGCCTTGACCGCCAGTTTTCACTCTCGAAAGACCACCCATGAAAACCGCCCATGACCTCGTGATCGCCGCCAAGAGCCGGGTGAGAGAAATCCCGATCGAACAGGCTGAACAAGCCCTGTTGCGCGCCGACGTGCTGCTCGATGTGCGCGATGCCGACGAGTTTGCCAACGGCCATCTGCCCGGCGCCATCCATGTCTCGCGCGGGCTGCTGGAGTTCAAGCTCAGCGCAACGCCAGCACTCGCTGCCCGCGACCTGAAAGTGGTTCTCTACTGCAAGACCAGCGGCCGCGCAGCGCTGGCGGCGGCGGTGATGCAGGACATGGGCTACCTCGATGTCGCCTCCATCGCCGGGGGATACGAGGCTTGGGTCGCCGCCGGCAAACCGGTGGTCAAGCCTGAACAGCCCGCCTTCGACTGACCCACCCAGGAGCCGATGATGACCAAGAACTACCGCGAGATCACGACCGAGGTTTCGGCCAGCCTGGCCAAGCTGCGCGCCGACATGCCCGAGACTTTGCGCGGCTTTTCGTCGCTGGCCCAGGCCGCCGGCAAGGACGGCGCGCTGGACAAGAAGACCAAGGAGCTGATCGCGATGGCGCTGTCGGTGCACGCGCGCTGCGACCCCTGCCTGGGTTTCCATGCCGATGCCTTGGTCAAGCTGGGCTGCAGCCGCGCCGAGTTCGAGGAGATGCTGGGCATGTGCATCTACATGGGCGGCGGGCCGGCATTGATGGTCGCCGCGCATGCCTTGCAGGCCTTCGAGCAATACGGTGGCGCCGCTGCGCCCGAGGCCTGAGTCGGCCGACTTGAGGCCACCGCCATCTGAGAAGTTCACCGCGTCAACAACCCCGGCCGCGCAGGCGGCATCCAGGAGATTTTCATGGCTCACATCGTCATCCTCGGCGCCGGCATCGGCGGCATGCCGGCGGCCTATGAATTGCGTGGCCTGTTGGGCAGTGCGCACCGCATCACCGTTGTCAACGCGGTGGACTATTTTCAGTTCGTGCCGTCCAACCCCTGGCTGGCAGTGGGCTGGCGTGAGCGCGAGACCATCACATTCCCGATCCGGCCCTATCTGGAGAAGAAAGGTATCGAGTTTGTCGCCCAGGCTGTTCAGCGCATCGACGCAGAAGGCAATGCGCTGGAGCTGGTCGACGGCAGCCGCCTGGCCTACGACTACCTGGTGATCACCACCGGCCCCAAGCTGTCGTTCGATGAAGTGCCGGGCGCCGGGCCCGGCGGCTACACCCAGTCGATCTGCAAGGTCGACCATGCCGAGGAGGCCTGGGCAAAGTACCAACAGTTCCTGCAAGACCCCGGCCCGGCCGTCATCGGCGCGATGCCGGGCGCCTCGTGCTTCGGG
>JBBRZR010000019.1:0-25678 GCA_038236495.1 Burkholderiales bacterium | reverse complement strand
CTGCGCCCGAATCCTGATCGCCGGCATCCAGGTCATGCACATGATCCGCAGAGGCCAGCTCGGCGACATCAAAGACCGATCCTCGTCTGCAGCGAATCAGTTCTACTCGCTGGCTTTCTGATCGACGTCGGCCTCGCAGCATGCTCAGCCTCATCGCGCTATTGCGGCAGAACCTCCGCATGGTGACCAGGTTGACCGTTTGGCCCATGCCTGACGACCTGCTCCCTGCCGGGGGTGGCGATCACCGCACTCAGTCGGCCTACCGTTTTACAGCCACTGCGCCCTGGCTACCCGTTCGGGATATTGATCGGTCACGCTGACCTGAAACCCAGTTTAGTTACCGATCGGTAAATATAACTTGCAAACCCATGCGAAGCACTCATAATTTCCCGAACAGGAAAGTTATGCAATGACACCCCCGACCGACATCCCCACCCCCGCCGCGCTCGGCCTGGCCGCCCGTGCCGCACGCAAACAACTCGGCCTGACCCAGCCGCAGCTGGCCCTGGCCGCCGGGGTGGGTGTGCGCTTCATCGTGGATCTGGAAGCCGGCAAGCCGACACTGCGGCTGGAGAACATCCTGCGTGTGCTGCACGCCCTGGGCGGCACGTTGGCGGTCATCGGCTTGCCCGCCTTTGGCAACCGTTGACCTCGCCATGCCCAAGCAACTCGATGTCTGGCTGCTGGGTGAGCACGTCGGCACGCTGCTGCGGGTGGATGGCCGCCTTAACTTTGCATACCGGCCCGAGTGGTTGACTAAAGCCGCCGCTGCCACCGCCCAGGCCGACGCCGCTGCAGGCGCGTCAGTGGGTGCCAGCCAAGGCCCGCTGTCCCAATCCTTGCCGCTGCGTGCCGAGCCGTTTGACGACCGCGCCACCCGCCCGTTTTTTGCCGGCCTGCTGCCCGATGGCGACAAGCGCCGCCTGGTCGCCCAGGCGCTGCGAGCATCGCGCCAGAACGACTTTGCCCTGCTCGATGGCATCGGCGGTGAATGCGCCGGCGCCGTCACCTTGTTGGAGCCCGTCCAAAGCGTCAGCCCACCCGACGCCCCACCCAACACCCCACCCAATATCTCAGCGACCGCCGACCCCGCTGACAGCGTTCGCTGGCTTGACGAGCCGGCGCTGCTGCACCTGCTCGACGAGATGCCGCTGCGCCCGATGCTGGCCGGGCAAGCGGGCTTGCGCCTGTCGCTGGCCGGCGCGCAAGACAAGCTGCCTGTCGTGGTGGCTGGCGGGCACACGCTGGCCGGGGCCAGCACAGGGCAGGGCGACGCCATCGGCCTGCCGCTGGACGGCACGCCCAGCACCCACATCCTCAAGCCCGCCATCGCCGGGGTCGACGGCAGCGTCTTCAATGAAACCTTCTGCATGACCCTGGCGGCAGCGCTCAAGCTCAGCGTGGCGCCGGTGGCGATCCGCCAGGTCGCTGACCGCCCCGTGCTGCTGGTGCAGCGCTACGACCGGCTGGCGGTGGCCGCCACGCCCAAAGCGGCGCCCGGCAGCAGCCCGGGGGCAAGCGCAGTACCCGCCCGTCTGCACCAGGAAGACTTCTGCCAAGCCCTGGGCGTGGTGCCCGAGCACAAGTACCAAAACGAGGGCGGCCCCGATCTGGCGCAGGCTTTTGAGCTGCTGCGCCGTGCCACCCGCCCCAGCGCGACCCAGATCTTGAAGCTGCTGGACGCGGTGGTCTTCAACGCCCTGATCGGCAACCACGATGCCCACGGCAAAAACTTCTCGCTGCTCTACGGCCCCCAAGGTGCCGTGCTGGCCCCGCTGTACGACCTGCTTTGCACGGCGGTGTACCCGCAGCTGACCGACAGGATGGCGATGAAGATCGGCGGCAAATACCGCTTCAGCGAGCTGATGGCCCGCCACTGGGCGCAATTTGCCCGCAGCGCCGGCCTGTCACCCGCCCAGGTGCGCCGCCGCATCCTGGAGATAGCCCACCTTCTCCCCGATCTGGCCCGCCAGACCCAAGCCCGCATGGACGCCCAAGGCCACGGGCACGGCGTGCTGGCCGCTATCGTTGCCCTCATCAGCCAGCGCTGCGCACTGACCGTAACCCGGCTGACGGCACCCGCCGCCGGCGCTAGAGCTGACCCGGACAACGGCGGCGACCCCAGCCCCGACACCAGCCCCGACCCCGACCCCGCCTGATCCCGACCGGCACCGTTTCCAGCCCCGCATCCCGGCATCCCGGCATCCCCGCAGCCCAGCCCCAGCGCGCCCTGAAGACCCATGAACAAATCCAACCTCAAGCGCTACGCCCCCAAGGCCCGCAAAGATATCATCGCCGCCGTCACCCAGCGCGCCCAGCTGCTGGGCCTGAGTGCTGGCAGCAGCAACGATGCCGGCCTGGTTGGCGCCAATTGCCCTGGCCGGTCGACGACAACTATCTTGGCCGGTTGAAGGCCACATCCGGGCTGGTCCGGGAGGCGGGGTTACCTTGGGATCTTCGAGGACAGAGCGAAGACCTACAGGATGCCCGGCAAGAAGATTTCGGATCACGTAGACCGAAGCAAAGTCGAGTCTTACGCACTTTGTGTGACGCGTTGACAAGCACGGCAAGACCGTAGATCGGTGAAATTCACGATGCGAGGCCACCATGGTTGCGGCGGGCAGGACGAAGGCCAGATTAACCGACTGAAATACCTCAAGCGGCAGATGTATGGCGGAGCAAAGCTCGCCCAGCTGCGCGACCGCGTTCTGCATCCAAATTGAGGGCTCCGTCGTCACACAAAGTGCGTAAGACCCGACTTTGCTTCGGTCTACGGCATCGCGCAGTTCGGGCGCGATGAATGCCGCGCCGCGCACCGCCGGGTAAACGTTGCCGACGAAGCCATGGCCGGCGCCGATCAGCGTCTCGACACGGCCGTAGAGGTTCTGCACCCAACCCCAAGTGCCCCCAGCGGGATTCGCCTGTGTGTTCAGCCATCGCGATGGCCGCCAGCACGGTGCCCAGCGATCCCCACAGTTGCTCGCGTACAGAGTTGTGCAGGTTACCTTCCACCACCTCGAAGAGGCGCTGCGCCACAGCGGCGTCGCGCGTGACCTTCCATTCCAGCAGTCGCAGGCCAGACTCGCCGATCAGGAACCGGGAAGCGCAGCGGGGCGGGCGGCGGCGGGGCGGCCGGGGTGACGGTGGCAGGGCAGCTTGGCTTGCAGCGTCGGGGGCCTGCGGGGCGGCCGATTGTCGGGACGGCATGCGAGGGTCCTGCTCGTCAGGTGCGACCGGTGCGTCAGGGGGGGTCTGGCGGATGCGAGAACCTGCCCGCTTCGCTCGCCCTGATGAAGTTGTGTCCGAATCGAATTTATCATCCCACATTCGGGCGGCACAGCGGCGACGGTCTCGCGCCGCGCACGGCCTGCAACGTTGATATTCGTCCGCTTCAGGGCGATCTGGCTGGCGTGGCTGCACCGCTGCGTCGCGCCCCGCAGCCAACCGGCAGCGCCGCATCAACCAAGGGTGATGACCAGTTGCCGGGCGCCGGCAGCCAGCCGGGCGCGCAGGTCGCCGGCGTCCAGCCACACGCCGGCCGTGCGGTAGCGGTTGTGGCCGGGCTGGGTGGCCAGCGGCACACCGTCCAGCAGCACCGACTGCGGCCCATAGCCGCGCGGCCCGACGCGGTACACCAGCGCCATCGGGTGGCCGTACAGCGGCAGTTGCAGGCGCAGGCCATCCAGCGCCGGGCTGAGCACCGGGTCCAGCCCCAGCCGGTGCTGCTGGCTGTTGAGCCCCAGCAGGCGCTGCACCACCAGGCGGTAGGCGATGCCGGCGCCGCTGCTGTAGATGCGCCAGCCGCCCTCCAGCGCCACCTCGCCGCGGTTGATGCGGTCGTAGTGCAGCCAGGCCTGGTCGCGGTCGGCAAAGGCGGCGTCGGAGCTGGAGTAATAGCAGTTGCGCTGGCGCGGCGCGGCCTGCGCCAACAGCGCCGACAAGCCGATCGGGTTGGCCAGGCGCAGCGCGTGCAGCAGGGCGTCCGCCCGGCCCAGCTCGGCCAGCGCCTCGGCCCAGCGCAGGTGGGCGTGCATGTACATCAGGCCGATCTCGCGGCCGAAGTAGCTGGCGCTCTCGCCGCGCTGGAACAGCGTCATCGGCCCGCCGCGGTAGCGCAGCGGTCGGTCGAAGAGGCGCAGGCCGTCGGGGCCCAGCAGTTCGCGCTCGATCAGGTCGGCGTGGGCGGCGGCTTGCGTCGGGCTGAACAGCCCGTCCAGGATGGCATGCACCATCGGCAGCGCGCTGTAGTGGATGCCGGTGCGCAAATCGCGCGGGTGCAGCAGGTAGTCCACTGCCACGCCTTGCTCGAAGGACGCATAACCGGTGACCACGCCATCGACCACCAGCAGGCGTTGGAAGTCGGCCAGCACGGCGTCGGCCCAGGCCTCCAGCGTGCCGGCCTGGTCGGCCAGCGGGGTGGGCGGGATGGCGGGAATGGCCGGGACGGAAGGGATGGCTGGGCCGGAAGGGCCGGACGGGCCGGCGACCCGGTGCTGGCCGGCATCCAGGTGGCGCAGGGCTGCTGCCAGGCTGCGCAGCATGCGGTGGTGCAGCGTCACGGTCCAGGCGCTGCAGAGGTGCTCGCGCATGGCGGGGTCGGCGGGCTGCAGGGCGTCGTTCCAGTCGCCGTGGCCGTAAGCGGCCAACTCGGTGCCGGCGATGGTGCGGCCGCGCACCACCGCCAGCGCGCGCGCCACATGTTCAGACAGCGGCCGGCGATCGGGCGCGCCGTGGTAGGGCAGCGGCTCGGCCAGCAGCGTGGCGTCGCCGCTGGCCAGCAGGTAGTCGGCCAGCGCCACCAGCGGCCAGAACACGATGTCGCCATGCGAGTCGCCGGCCCGGATGTGCGCGTCGCGGGGGTAGAACATGAACCACTGCGGCCAGTCGCCATCGGGGTTTTGTGCACTGAAGACGCGGCACAGCAGGTCGCGCAGGTCAGCATGCCGACCCAGCGCCAGCAGCAACTCGGTCGGGCCCTGGCAGACATCGCGTGTGCCCCAGCCGCCGCCCGAGAACTGCTCCAGCCCGCGCGGCGACAGGTAGTGCACCAGCGCGTTGTGTGCCAGCCAGGGCATCCAGTCGGCCAGCGCGCTGAGCGCCTGACTGGCGCTGTCGTCCTGCGGCGGCAGCCAGTGCAGCGGCGGGGGTTGCTGCGGACCGGGCACGGTGGCCAGCACGGACATTGCTGACGGGCCGGGCACCAACGTGCAGGTCAGTGTCAAGGCCATCGTGTGCACGCCGTCGAGCTGCAGGCACAGGTAGGGCAGGCGGCGGCTGCGGCCGTCCAGAAACAGTGCTTCATCACCGCGCACGGCCAGCGTGTGACCGTCGCTGTCGCAACGCAGCCGCAGACCGCCGCTCACACCGAAGCGGCTGGCCAGCGCGCTACCGGCGCCGGGCTGCAACAGCAGGTCGGCGTGCACGCCGGGGGGCGTGCGGGGGCTTGTGTCGGGACTCAGGTCGGCCGCTGTGCCGTGCGCGGTGCGGGTGTCGTCAGCGCACGGGTCCGGCGCCGGGTCGGTGTCGGTGTCGGTGTCGGCGCCGACGTGACGCCAGGACACCACGCCTTCGGCCAGACCGTCGTCGCTGCCGTCCGGGCTGTTGATCGCCAGGTGGTGGGTGACCAGCACCCGCAGCGCTGTGCCATCCAGCGCGCACAGCCGCAGGCCGACCTCGGGCGCGTGGGCCGCGGCGTCTGCCACCACCTCGATGCAGCGCGCGCCGGCCTGGTAACGCCAGACCGCCTGCTGCGGCGTCAATCGCCAGGACGATGGGCTGTCCAGCAGCTGCCAGCCCGCACCGGCATCGACGAAGATCCGCAGCCCCAGGCCGTGGAACAGGCCCAGATAACCCCGCTGGGTCGACAGCAGCCGGTTGGCGCTGGCGTGGCCTTGCGTCAGGCTGGAGTGGAACACCCCGGCCATCCAGACCGTGCTGGCCACACCCTGCTCGTCCGGTGTCCAGTGGCTGCCGCTGCGCAGCAGGTGGCCGTGGGGGCGCAGCACCCGGTGGTCCTGATCGCGGGTGACCACATGGGCTGCGTGATCGCCGCTGCCGACAAAAAACGACAGCACCTGACCGGCCGCGTCACGCTCGACCTGGCGCCAGTCGCCGCCAAACCAGGCTTCGAGCTGGTCCGGGCGGGGGGCGTCGGACGGCCACGGCGCGGCGCAGGCAAACAGGTTGCGGGGGTCGGGGCCGGGCTCGGGCAGCGCGGAGGAGTCCGGCGTGGGGTTGTCCGGCGCGGGGGTATGTGCCGCGGCAAATTCCAGCGCGCCTGCGTCCGGTGCTCTGGCCTCGGGCAGCGCCAGCACCCGGGCCACGGTGGCCAGATCCTCCTCACCGCTGGCGGCGGGGTGGTCGTGCTGCAGCCAACCGTAAAAACCGTGCTGGGCGGTGGCGCCTGGGGCCAGCGTGAACTGCGACTCCTGCAGCGCCACCAGCGCATGCTCGTGTTGCAGGCGCTGGCCGGGCAGCGGCTGGTCCAGCAGGCCGGCGGGCTGGCCGGCACGGCGCGCCAGGCCCAGCACCTGCAGCGCGTCGGTGGCGTAGGCCACGGTGCGTCCCAGGCTGCCGCTCAGCAGCCAGGGGCTGCGGCCCTGCACCGGCTGGTTCTGCCGGGTGGCCAGCAGCCAGCCGTGGCGGGCGTGGACCAGCGGCTGGTGGTCCAGGTACTGGCTGACGTAGGCCTCGTTCAGCCGCACCGCGTGCCAGGGTGCCAGCGCCACGTCCTGCAGGTAGACCAGGTCCAGGTCCAGCGCCTGCGGGCCGAGGTTGCGCAGCGTGATGTGCCAGAACCAGGCATCGGCCGTATCGGCCAGCACCAGCTCCACCCGGTAGTGCAGCTGACCGGTCGCGGGCAGCCCGTCGGCGGGGTGCAACAGTCCTTCATGCCACAGGCGCTGGCCCAGGCGGTGTTGGCGCCCGGCGGCCGTCGGGCCCAGCAGCGGCATCGGGCGGATCTGGCCGTCAGCGCCGTGGCAGCGCAGCCAGAGGTTGGCCGGCCCGGGCTCCAGCGCGCTGGCGGCAAACAGGTTGATCGACAGCTCGGCACAGCGCAGCGCCTGCAGCCCGCCGTGACCCTGCACCAGCGCCTGCAATCGGCCGCTGGCATTGCCCAGCCGCTGAGGCGGCGGTGCGTCGGCGGCAGCGGGGATCGAGGGCGGCATGGACAGTCTGCACGGCACGCAGGGATGCGGGCGAGTCAAGGGTGGCGCAAAATGTAATCGATTACAAAACACGGGGGAATCAGGGCTTGCGAGGGAAGGACGCGCAGCGCTTGCCGGCCCGGCCAGCTGCGCGCTAACCCTCTACAGCGCGCCCATCAGGCGCGGCTACAGTGAAAGATAAGGTTTTCACATGCCTCGCTGCCGCCACCATGACCCCACCCCAAGTCAGCGCCTTTCCACCCGGTTTTTTGTGGGGTGCCGCCACCTCGGCCTATCAGATCGAGGGCTCACCGCTGGCCGACGGTGCCGGCGTCAGCAACTGGCACCGCTTTGCCCACACCCCCTGCCGGGTGCGGGACGGCGACACCGGCGATACCGCCTGCGACCACTACCGCCGCATGCCCGAGGACGTGGCGCTGATGCGCAGCCTGGGGCTGCAGGCCTACCGATTTTCAGTCGCCTGGTCGCGGGTGCTGCCGGAGGGCCGCGGCCGCGTCAACCCGGCCGGGCTGGCCTTCTACGACCGGCTGGTCGATACGCTGCTGGACGCCGGCATCCAGCCGCTGTTGACGCTGCACCACTGGGATTGGCCGGCCGCGCTGGACGACCGGGGCGGCTGGCTCAACCCTGACAGCGCGGGCTGGTTTGCCGACTACGCCCAAGTGGTGGCCCGGGCGTTGGGCGACCGCGTCAACCACTGGGCCACCTTCAACGAGCCCTGGGTGATCACCGACGGCGGCTACTTGCACGGCACGCTGGCACCAGGCCACCGCAGCGCCTTCGAGGCGGCGATTGCAGCACGCAACCTGATGCGCGCGCACGGTGCCGGGGTGCAGGCGCTGCGGGCGCTGGGCTGCCGGCAGATCGGCCTGGTGGTCAACCTCGAACCCAAGGCCGCCGCCAGCGACAGTGCGGCGGACGCCGCCGCCTGTGTGCGGGCCGACGCCTACATGAACCGCCAATTTCTGGACCCGGCGCTGCTGGGCCGCTGCCCCGATCCGCTGCGCGAGGTGTTCGGCCCGGCCTGGGTCGATTGGTCGGCCGACGACCTGGCGCTGGCCTGCCAGCCGATCGACTGGCTGGGCATCAACTACTACACCCGCAGCGTCAACCGGCACGACGACAGCGTCTGGCCGGTGCGCGTCGCGCCCGTACGCCAGCCCCAGGCCACCCACACCGAAACCGGCTGGGAGGTGCACCCGCCCAGCCTGACCGACACGCTGCTGTGGGTACGCCAGCAGTACGGCGAGATCCCGCTCTACATCACCGAAAACGGCGCCGCCTTCTACGACCCGCCGGTGGCCCCGCCCGAGGGTGTGGACGACCCGCTGCGGGTGGCCTACCTGCGCGACCACATCGGCGCAGTGGCCGACGCGATCCGCGCCGGCGTGGATGTGCGCGGCTATATGGCCTGGTCTCTGCTGGACAACCTGGAATGGGCGCACGGTTTCTCCAAGCGCTTCGGGCTGGTGCATGTCAATCTGGACAGCCAGTTGCGCACCCCCAAGGCCAGCGCACGGTGGTATGCGCAGGCGATTGCGGGGCATGGCGCAGGGCTCTGAATGGAGTTGACGGTTTGCGGTAAGCAACAAGCGGCTCGTTGCCAACTTTTCGTTTTTGCGTCTGAAACTTGCCGTTCGTGGGTGTTGTTTGACCGCACCGCGCCGGGCTGGCGTGCCCCGCTCCGTGTCATTCCGGGCCGGACAACCACCGGCCCTCCCTTCTCTACCTACGCGGGACACGCCAGCCCGACACGGCGCTACTCCACCCGCATCCCGTGCTGAGTTTTCAAGCCCACGCACTCGGAAAAGATACCGGCGGCCAAGGGCGTTGGATGACCGGAGCCCGTAAGTAAAGGAGGAGGCGTCGGGCGTAAGGCCGGCGGCCGGGGGACATGGAGGGAGCCGGTTGCCCGACGGCCTTGGTCGCCTCGCGCTGCACGTCGAACGGCTGCATCCAATGTCGTCAAAAGTCAGCAACGAGCCGCTTGCCATCAGCTCCTCGGCACGACAGCACGCAGGCTCGTCCAGCCCACCCTGATGCAAGCCTGCCACATGCTCGGGTAAATACATAGCCAGCCGCGTCATGAGAACGTTTACATTGAAATCATGGCAGGGTTGTTCCCTGCGCCAGAGCCCAAGCCGAACCCTGTCATGGCCACCACGATCAAGGACGTTGCACGCGCCGCCGGCGTCTCGGTGGCTACCGTGTCGCGGGCACTCAATGGTGCGGCCAACGTCACGCCCGAGACCCGGCAAAAGGTGCAGGCAGTGGCCACCGAGCTGCGCTTCACACCCTCGTCGGCCGCACGCAGCCTGATCACCCGCCGCACCCATACCGTTGGCACGCTGCTGCCTGACCTGTATGGCGAGTATTTCTCCGAGCTGATCCGCGGCATCGACATCAAGGCCCGGGCGCGGGGCCTGCATCTGCTGGTGTCGAGCTCGCATGGCGACGCCAAAGAGGCGGTGGCCGCGCTGCGGGCGATGCACGGGCGGGTGGACGGCCTGCTGATCATGTCGCCGCATGTCAACACCGTGTCGCTGGCGGACAATCTGCCGCACGGCTTGCCGGTGGTGCTGATCAACACCCGGCTGCCGGAGGGTGGCCAGTCGTCGTTTGCAGTGGACAACCATGGCGGTGCGTTTGCGATGACCCGCCATTTGATCTCGCGCGGCCACAAGCACCTGGCCTTCATCGGCGGGCCGGACAACAACTACGAGGCGCAAGAGCGCTTGCGCGGCTTCCGGTCGGCGCTGGCCGAGTTGCTGCCGGGTGCGCCCGAGCTGGTGCTGGCGGGCGATTTCACCGAAGAGTCGGGCTGGCGCGCCGGCAGCGAGATCGCCACCCTGGCCGACCGGCCCACCGCCGTGTTCTGCGGCAACGACATGATGGCCATCGGCTGCATGGCCGCCCTGGCCGAGGCCGGCGTGCGGGTGCCGCACGACATCGCACTGGCCGGTTTTGACGACATCCCGATTGCCCGCTACGTCACGCCGCCGCTGACCACCGTGCGGGTGCGCATCGCCGAGCTGGGCAGCCTGGCCATGGACCGGCTGGCCAGCGCCATCGAAAACCCGGGCCGCAGTGCCGTGCACCACCAGACGCTGCGCTCGGAGCTGGTGGTGCGTCAGTCGTGCAGCCCGTCCTGAGAGGCCAGGCGCACCCCATTTCTTCCCTCTCACCAACGCTGCAGGAGACACCATGACGCAATCACGAAAAGCTTTTCATCGCCACGCACTCGCCACCGCCGTGGTGCTGGCCCTGGCCAGCATGGGCGCCCAGGCGCAGCTGAGCACGGCCACCGTGCGGGGCCAGGTCAGCCGGGCCGGCGCGGCCGCGCAAGGCGGGCTGGAGGTGCTGGCCGTCAACCAGCTCAATGGCGCCCGTTACCGCACCGCCACGCGGGCAGACGGCTCTTACGTGCTGGCCGGCCTGCCGCCCGGCAGCTATGAGCTGCGCGTGGGCGGGCAGAAATCGCAGTTGATCACGGTGTCGATAGGCGAAACCGCTGCGATCGACCTGGCAGTGGCGGCAGATGGCGGCCAGCAGGTGACCATCACCGGGTCGCTGGCGCGCAAGGACGTGCGGAATTCGGAGGTGGGCACATCGGTTTCGCGCAAGCAGATCGACAGCCTGCCGCAAATTTCGCGCAACTTTCTGTCGTTCGCCGACCTGGCGCCCGGCGTGCGTTTCGACACCGACCGCAATGGCTTCGTCAAGGTGCAGAGCGGTGCCCAGAACCAGGACAACATCAACATCTTCATCGACGGCGTCAGCCAGAAGAACAACATTTTGCGCGGCGGCGCGTCAGGCATGGATTCGACGCGCGGCAATCCGTTTCCGCAGTCGGCGATCGCCGAATACAAGGTGATCTCGCAGAACTACACGGCCGAGTTCGACCAGGTCAGCAGCGCAGCGATCACCGCAGTGACCAAGTCTGGCGGCAACGAAGTGCACGGTGAAGTGTTTGTCGACCATACCGGCCAGAACCTCACGGCCTACAGCAACGGCGAGCAGCAGCTCAAGCAGGGCGGCGTCGACCGCACCCATTTTTCGCAGAACCAATATGGCGTGACGATCGGTGGGCCGATCAAACAGGACGTTGCGCATTGGTTCCTGTCGTACGAGGGCAAGGACATCGAGTCGCCGCGAACCGTGGGCTACAACGCAGCCGCAATTGCCGCGGTGGTTCCGGGCAGCGTGCTGGCAGGCTTGGCGGCACTGCAGGGCTCGCATGTCCAGACTTTCAAGGAGAACCTGCTGTTCGGCAAGATCGATCTTGAGGTCGATGCCAACCAGCACGTCGAGTTGACGGCGCGCGTGCGGCGCGAGAAAGACCATGTGCCCGAGGATGCGACGAAAAGCGCGCCGGACAATGAAAAAGGCCGCATCAGCGACGAGACCCGGCTCGACCTGAAGCACGAGTGGACCCGCGGCTCTTTCCTCAACGAGGCCAGGCTGGGCTACGAGCAGTACGAGTGGAGCCCGAACGCCGACAACAAGGCACCCGAGATCAAATACTTCTTGTCGCCCAACAACACGACGACCGGCGCATCCGAACTGGTTCGAACCGGCGGATCGCCCGATGCCCAGAACAAGAAGCAGACGGGTTGGCTGTTTCAGGATGACCTGACCTACATCGGGCTGGCCGGCCACACGATCAAGGGCGGGGCCAAGGTCAAGCTGATGACCTACGACCTGACGGGCTCGGTGCGCGGGGTCGACATCTACCAAAAGCTGATCAACAACCAGACCGGCAACCTGGTGGCGTTTGGCGCCAACGATTATTTCCAACTCGACAAGGCCACCACGCCGACCACGCTGGGCTACAAGAACAAGCAGTTCGGCATCTACCTCCAGGACGATTGGGTGATCACCAAGAGGCTCGAAGCCAACCTCGGCATCCGTTGGGACTATGAGTCCAACATGCTGAACAACGCCTATGTGACACCCGCTGACCGCGTCGCGGCGCTGCTGGGACTGGAGCCGGTGGACGCCAACGGAAAATCGACCCGCAACAATGTCCAGGGCATACCAGTCACGCCGGGCCAGACCTATGCACAGTCGCTGGCCAAGGGCGGCATCAATATCGGCGACTACATCGCCAACGGCGCCGGACGCAAATCGTTCACCGGCGCGATCCAGCCGCGGGTGGGTTTTTCTTACGACCTGCTGGGCGACAAACGCACGGTGGTGTTTGCCGGGTTGGGCCGGGCCTATGACCGCACGATCGCCGACTATGCGATCGCCGAAATGACCAACAACGCGGCGGCCGGCGGCGACGTCTACCTGATCCGCAATGGCTACAAGATGCCCTATACCGACCAGTTCAGCCTCGGGCTGAGGCAGGCGGTCAGCATCTGGAATACCGAGATCGGCTACACCCATTCCAACGCGCGCAACCAGTTCAACTGGAGCGAAGGCAACCGCGACCCGTTGGGCGGCGTCAACGGCAGGCCGCCCAGTGACGCCCTGTTCGGCGGCCCGGCGGGTTTCGGCAACCTGGTGTTGGGCGACTTCAACGGCAATGCGGTAACCCAGACCGCCTACCTCAAGGCCGACAAGCCGTATACCGACGCGTCAGGCTGGGGCTTGGGCATCACCTACACCTACAGCGACGCCAAGACCACGAACAACAACCTGACCAACGACCCGTACAACTGGACCGCCGGCCGGTCGGTGTCGACGCTGATCCAGTCGGCAGACGTTGAGCGCCACCGCGTCGTGGCCTCGGGCGTGACCGACAGCCTGCTGCCCTGGGGCTTGCTGCTCTCGGGCAAGGCGACGCTGGGTTCAGGCCTGCCGTTTCGCATCACCAATTGCGCCAACGGATTCGATACCTGCAAAGTGGTGGCCGGTGAGGGCCAGCGGTTCCGTCAATTCGACGTCGGCATCGCCAAGGCCTTTGGGCTGGGCATGGGCAAGCTGACGCTGCGCGCCGATGTGATCAACCTGTTCAACACCGTCAACTACACCGGTGGCTACGATGGCTGGGCCGGTGCGCCGACCAAGACGCCGGTGAACTACCTGGGCGGCGACAACGCGCACCTGGGTGTGCCCGACGGGTTCATCACCGGGGCTGCGCGCCAGGTCAAGCTGTCGGTTCGCTATATTTTTTAAAACCCCGTGGCGTCGCGGACCCACCGCTCCGCGCGCCGCATGCCGGATGTGCTTGATTGAGTCGCTTTTTGATGGACGCCAGCCGCCGACGCTGGCTGGGCCAGGTCGGCGCCCTTGCGCTCGCGGGCTGTGTGACGGACCCAAAGCATTCGCATGTCGATGACGGTCGCAGGCTGGCGGAAGAGTCCGGCAGGCCCGCCTTGCTCGGCAGCGACACCGCCCTGCTCGACGACCTGGAACAGCGCACGCTGGCATTTTTCTGGGACACGACCGACGCCCGCAGCGGCTTGGCGCCCGACCGCTGGCCCACGCCGTCGTTTTGCAGCATCGCCGCGGTGGGCTTTGCGCTCAGCGCGTCGGTGATTGCGGTCGGCCGTGGCCAGGTCAGCCACGCCGATGCGCGTGAGCGCAGCTTGTCCACGCTGCGCTTTTTTCGCGATGCACCGCAAGGCCCTGGCGCACGCGGCATGGCTGGCTACCACGGGTTTTTCTACCATTTCCTGGACATGCGCAACGGTGAACGATTCGCCGACTGCGAGCTGTCCACCGTGGACACCGCGCTGCTGCTGGCCGGCGTGCTGCACGCGGCGCGGTTTTTTGGCAGCAACGACGCCGCCGAGGTCGAGATCCGCCGTGCTGCCGAGACCATCAGCGAGCGGGTGGACTGGCGCTGGGCCCAACACCGGCCGCCGTCCATCAGCCACGGCTGGACGCCCGAGCAGGGCTTTATCGCCAGCGACTGGAAGGGCTACAACGAGGCGATGCTGGTCTACCTGCTGGCCCTTGGCAGCCCGCGCGGCAAAAGGCATGTGGTGGACGTGGACGCCTGGGCCGAGTGGACCAGCACCTACAGCCGCGGCTGGCAGACCTTCCACGGCCAGACGCATCTGCACTTCGGGCCACTGTTTGGCCACCAGTACACGCATTGCTGGGTGGACTTTCGCGGCATCAGCGACGCCTGGCTGCGGCAGACCGCCAGCGCCAACGCCCGCGACGCCCACTTCGACTATTTCGAAAACAGCCGCCGCGCCACGCTGGCCCAGCGGGCCTATGCCCAGGCCAACCCGCTGGGCTGGAAGGGCTACGGCGGCGACATCTGGGGCATCACCGCCTGCGACGGCCCAGCCGATGTACTGCGGCCCTACCGGGGCGAGCAGCGCCGCTTCTACAGCTACGCCGGGCGCGGCGCGGGCGGCCATGACGACGGCACGCTGGCACCCACCGCCGCACTGGCATCGCTGCCGTTTGCGCCCGAGATCGTGCTGCCGGCCTTGCGTGCGCTGCGCGAGCAGTACGGCGCCGCCCTCTACGGCCGCTACGGGTTTGTCGACAGCTTCAACCCCAGCTTCGACTACTTGGACACACCGCTCAAACACGGCAAGATCGTGTCCGGCCTGGGCTGGGTCGATACCGACCACCTGGGCATCGACCAGGGCCCGATCGCGTTGATGGCCGCCAACCACCGGCGCGACGAGGTCTGGCGGCTGATGCGCGCCGAACCGCAGTTGCAACTGGGGCTGCAGCGGGCGGGCTTTCGGGGCGGCTGGTTGTAGGCTGGCGCCACGGCCCCATCGCAAGCTGCCTTGCCCATGACTTTGCCCGCCGCCCTCGCCCTACTCGCGCCATCTGCCCCGCCAGCGCCGGCCCGCCGCCAGGCCCTGCGCGCGGGCGCCGCCACGCTGGCGGTGTTGGCAGCGCCCACACTCATCGGTTGCACACCCAAGTCCGCCGGCCCGCTGCGCTTCTGGGCGATGGGCCGAGAGGGCGAGGTGGTGGGTGAACTGCTGACCGACTTTCAGGCCGAGCATCCCGACATTGCCGTCCGGCTGGACGCCCCGCCCTGGAGCGCCGCACACGAAAAACTGCTGACCGCCTTTGCCGGCGACGCCACGCCCGACCTGGCCCAGCTCGGCAACACCTGGGTGCCCGAGTTTGCTGCGCTCGGTGCGCTGCAGCCGCTCGACGCCTGGGTGGCCAGCACGCCCGCACTGCAGCCGGCCGACTGGTTTGACGGCATCTGGCAGACCAATGTGGTGGACGGCCAGCTGCTGGGCCTGCCCTGGTACGTGGACACCCGCTTGCTGTTCTACCGGCGCGACCTGTTCGAGCGCGCCGGCATTACCCAGCCAGTCGGCACCTGGTCGGCGCTGGTCGCCGCGTTGACGGCGCTGCAGCACAGCGGCATCAAGCACCCACTGCTGTTACCGCTCAACGAGTTTGAACCGCTGCTGGCGCTGGCCTTGCAGCAAGGCGAGCCCTTGTTGCGCGACGGCGGGCGCTGGGGCAACTTCCGCTCGGCCGGTTTTCAACGCGCGATGGACTTTTTTCTGGCGCGCTTCGAGTCCGGGCAAGCGCCGCCGATCAACAACACCCAGATTGCCAACCTGTGGCAGGAGTTTGGCCGTGGCACCTTTGCCGCCTACATCTCCGGCCCCTGGAACATCGGCGAGCTGAACCGCCGGCTGGGCCTCGAGCGGCGCCGCGACTGGGCCACCGCGCCGTTGCCGGCACCGGACAGCCAGGCCACCGCCGCGTCAGGTGCTGCACCCCGCCCCGGTGCGTCCACCGCAGGTGGCTCCAGCCTGGTCGTGTTCAAGAAGTCACCCCGCCAGGCCCAGGCGCTGACCCTGATGGCCTGGCTGGCGCAGCCTGCTGTGCAGCAGCGCTTCCATGCACTGACCGGCAACCTGCCGCCGCGCCGCAGCACCTGGGCCCGACCGGGCGCGGACGGCGTGGCCTTGGCCGACGAGGACAAGACCCGCGCCTTTGCCGTCCAGCTGGAAAACGTGAAACCGGCACCGGCCGTGCCCGAGTGGGAGCGCATCGCGCAAGAAATGCAGCAGCTGGCCCAACGTGCGGTGTTCGAGCACCAGAGCCCGCTGGTCATGGCCACGGCGCTGGATGCACGGGTTGACGGCTTTCTCGAAAAGCGCCGCTGGATGCTGGCGCAGCAGGGCCGGGCATGAGCCGCCCGACGCTGGCCAAAAGCTTGGTCGCCTGGAGCTTCTGTGCGCCGGCGCTGGCCATCATCGGGCTGTTTTTCGGCCTGCCGGTGGTCATCGGCCTGGGCCTGAGCTTCAGCGATTTCGACCTCTACGCGCTGGCCGACTGGCACAACCTGCGTTGGGCCGGGCTGGACAACTACGTCAAAGTGCTGAGCCTGCCGCTGTTCTGGCGCGCGCTGGGCAACACGCTGGAGTTCGTGGTCTTCGGCGTGCCACTGTCGATCGCGCTGTCGCTGGGCTGCGCATTGCTGCTGCAGTCGCCGCTGGCGCGCTTCAAGCCGTTTTTCAGGACCGTGCTGTTTGCGCCGGTGGTCACCACGCTGGTGGCCGTCGCCCTGGTCTGGCGCTATTTGTTCCACACCCGCTACGGCCTGATCAATGTCGGCCTGGGGCAACTCGGCATCGACCCCATCGACTGGCTGGGCGACCCGCACTGGGCGATGCCGGCGATCATCCTGCTGGCGGTGTGGAAGAACTTCGGCGTCAACATGATCATCATCATCGCCGCGCTGCAGGCCATCCCCGACGAGTTGTACGAGGCGGCCCGGCTGGACGGCGCGCGGCGTTTTGCCCAGCTGCGCTACATCACGCTGCCAATGCTGGGGCCCACCCTGCTGATGGTCAGCGTGCTGACCTTGGCCGGCTACTTCCAGCTGTTTGCCGAGCCCTATGTGATGACGCAAGGCGGGCCGCTGCAGAGCACGGTGTCGGTGCTGTACTTGATGTACGAGGAGGGCTTCCGCTGGTGGAACCTGGGCCAGGCCTCGGCCGTGGCCTTTGTGCTGTTTGTGCTGATGGCCGCCGCCACCCAGGGCCTGGCGCGGCTGGGCCGGCGCGGTGAAGCGGCGGCGTCGGCATGAAATTCAAGCCCAACCCGCTCGCGCTCTGGGTCAATGCCGCGCTGGTGCTGGCGGCGCTGTTTGCCGCAGCGCCGCTGCTGTGGATGCTGAGCATGTCCTTCATGCACCTGGGCGAGGCCAATGCCCTGCCACCACCGTTGCTGCCCGCCACGCCCACGCTGGACAACTACCGGCAGCTGTTTGCGCAGACCGGCATCGGCCGCTACCTGTTCAACAGCTTCGTGGTGGCGAGTGCGGTCACGGCGGGATCGCTGGTGTTCAACCTGATGGCGGGCTACGCCTTTGCCAAGCTCAGGTTCAAGGGCCGGGACCGGACCTTTCAGGCGCTGATGGCCGCGCTGGTGATCCCCGGCCAGGTGGCGATGATGCCGCTGTTCTTGATGCTCAAGAGCCTGGGCCTGGTCAACAGCTGGGCCGGCGTGATCCTGCCCAGCCTGGCGGGCGTGTTCGGCATCTACCTGGTGCGCCAGTACGCGCGCAGCCTGCCCGACGCGCTGCTGGAGGCCGCCCGCATGGACGGCGCCGGCGAGTGGCTGATCTTCTGGCGCATCGTGCTGCCGATGCTCGCACCGGTGATCGTGACGCTGGCGGTGTTCGGCTTTCTCGGCAGCTGGAATGACTTCATGTGGCCGCTGATCGTGTTGACCGATGCCAGACTGCACACCCTGCCGGTGGCACTGGCCGCACTGGCCAGCGAGCATGTGGTGGACGGTGAACTGATGATGGCCGGCGCGGTGGTCACGGTGCTGCCGGTGCTGTTGTTGTTCCTGCTGCTGCAAAAACACTACCTGCAAGGCCTGATGGCCGGCAGCGTGAAATGAGGGTGGCGGTGATTTCGGCGGCCGTTGTGGCGAGGGTTGCTGCAGCGGCGACGACGGTGTTTGCGGCGCTGTGCCTGCTGGCCGGGCCGGCGCTGGCGCAGTCCACCCGCGACACCCAGCTGCTCGACGACTTCAAGGATGCCAGCCGCTGGCAGGCCAGCGCGTCGGACCAGGTGGCCGCGCGCGTCGCCCCCGATGCCCAGGGCGGCCTGTGCCTGCACTACGACTTCGGCCAGGTCTCGGGCTACGCCGTGGCGCGGCGGGCGCTGCCGCTGGACCTGCCGCCGCACTACGGCTTCACGCTGCGGCTGCGAGGCGAGGGCCCGGCCAATCATTTCCAGGTCAAGTGGGTGGACGCCAGCGGCGACAACGTCTGGTGGCGCAACCTGCCCGACTACACCCCATCGGTCGCCGCGCAAGACCTCAAGATCCGCCAGCGCCAGATCGAGTTTGCCTGGGGGCCTGCCGACGACAAGCGGTTGCAGCGTCCGGCCGCGCTGGAGTTGGTGGTGGCCAGCGGCAAAGGCGGAGGCGCCGGCAAGCTGTGCTTCGAGCGGCTGACGCTGCAGCGCCTGCCGGCACCGGGCCCGCTCACCGCACCCGTGCTGCGCCACAGCGCTGATGGCAGCACGCTGGACCTGGGTGCGGTGCGCGAGATCAACGGCCTGTTGTGGCGCTGGGCCGGCGCGATGCCGGCAGCGCCGCGCCAGGGCGACCTGCAACTCAGCGGCGACGGCCGGCACTGGCGCCCCGTCCAGCGCCTGCGCGGCAGCCAGCGCGTGGTGCAAGCGCTGTGGTTGCCCGAGCAGGAGGCGCGCTACCTGCGGCTACGCGGCGCCGCGGTGGCCAGCCTGCAAGCCTTCTCGCCCGCCGACTGGCCCGACCGCAACGCCATGCTCAAGGCCCTGGCCGCACTGGCACCCCGCAGCCAGCATCCTCGGTCGCTGCACGGTGAGCAAAACTACTGGACGCTGGTGGGCGTGGACGGCGGCGGCGCCAGCGCGGCGCTGATCTCGGAGGACGGCGAAATCGAGCCGCACCGCGGCGGGCCGTCGCTGGCACCGCTGGTGATCGACGGCCAGGGCCGCCGCTTCGGCTGGGCCGAGGTGCAGGCCGACGGCCGCAGCAGCAACAGCCTGCGCGAGGGTCATTTGCCGCTGCCGCAGGTGCAATGGACCCATCCAAGTTTTGGCCTGACCATCGAGGTCGGTGCCGACGGTGACCGCCAGCAGGCCCAGCTGATCGCCCGCTACACCCTGCACAACCCGACTGCCCAACGCCAGCACCTGACGCTGGTGCTGGCCGTGCGGCCCTGGCAGGTCAACCCGCCGCAGCAGTTCCTCAACACCCCTGGCGGCGTGGCCGAGATCAGCCACCTGGGCTGGCAGGGGCAAACGCTGCAGGTCAACGGCCGACCCTTTCTGGAGACGCTGAACAAACCGGCGCGGGTGCGTGCCGCCGCGTTTGACCAGGCCGATGTGCTGGACGGCAGCCCGGCGCAGCCAGGCACCCAGCCCGTCACGCAGCCTTTCACGCTGATCGACCCACAAGGCCTGGCCAGCGCCGGGCTGGACTGGCCGCTGGACTTGGGCGCGGGCGAGCGCCAGACCATCACTGTCACGCTGCCGCTGGCCGGCGCAGTCACTCCGCCCGCCGACGGCCGCATTGCCGCCGCCCGACTCGATGCCGTTGCCGCCGCCTGGCGCACCCGGCTGAACCGGGTGCAGTTCACACTGCCGCCGCAGGCGCAGGTGCTGCACGACAGCCTGCGGGTGGCGCTGTCGCACATCCTGATGTCGCGCGACGGCCCGGCGCTGCAGCCCGGCACCCGCAGCTACGCCCGCAGCTGGGTGCGCGACGGCGCGATGATGGTGGCCGGCCTGCTGCGCCTGGGCGAGGTGGACGCGGCGCGCGAGTTTGTCGACTGGTACGCCGGCCAGTTGTTTGCCAGCGGCAAGGTGCCCTGCTGCGTCGATGCCCGCGGCGCCGACCCGGTGGCCGAGAACGACAGCCACGGCCAGTTCATCTTTGCCGTGGCCGAGCTGTGGCGCCACTCGGCCCAGGGCCCGCAAGACCGCGCCTGGCTGGCCAGCCGCTGGCCGCAGGTGGACGCGGCAGCCCGCTACATGGAGCTGCTGCGCCAGTCCGAGCGCACCCCCGCCAACCACCAGCTGGGCCGCGAGGCCTTCTGGGGGCTGATGCCGGCGTCGATCAGCCACGAGGGCTACTCGGCCAAGCCGATGCACAGCTACTGGGACAACTTCTGGGCGCTGACCGGCTGGCGCGACGCCGCTTTGCTGGCCCGGGTGCTGGCGAGACATGCCAGCAGCGCCAGCGCGGGGCTGGCGCTGCGCGCCGACCAGCTGGACGCCCAGCACGCCGAATTCCGTCGCGAGCTGGGCCAGTCGCTGGCCCAGACCATGGCCCAGCACCGGATCACCCACCTGCCCGGCGCCGCCGAGCTGGGCGACTTCGACCCGACCTCAAGCACGATGATCTTCAGCCCGGCCGGTGCCGAGGGCCTGGTCAGCGAGGATGCCTTGCGCGCCACCTGGCAGCGCTGGTGGGACGGGTCGCAACAGCGCATGGCGGGCACGGGACCGGCTGGGTCCGAGTACACGCCCTACGAGCTGCGCTCGGTCTCGGCCCTGCTGCGGCTGGGCCAGCCCGAACGGGCGCATGCGATGCTGGACTTCTTCCACCGCGACCAGCGCCCCACCGGTTGGCACCAATGGGCCGAGGTGGTGGACCGCCAGCCGCGCCACGCCCGCTTCATCGGCGACATGCCACATGCCTGGATCTCGTCCGACTACATCCGGTCGGGCCTGGACCTGCTGGCCTTCGAGCGCGACAGCGACCAGGCGCTGGTGCTGGCCGCCGGGGTGCGGCCGGACTGGCTGGACGACGGCCCGGTCGGCGTGGCGGGCTTGCGCACCGCGCATGGCGTGCTGGGCTACCGGCTGGCGCGCGGGGCCGAGCCGGGAGACCCGGTCGAGCTGACGCTGGCGCCTGGCTTGGCCGAGCCTCCGGGCGGGCTGTGGCTGAGCTGGCAGGGCCGTTTGAACCGTCTGTCCACCGGCAATAGCCGGTGGGTGGTGCAGACCTCAATACCGACGGCGGTGGCAACCGCTGTGCCCGTGCCGCCCGCCGCAACTGTCCCGGCCGCCGCAGCCCCGACGTCCAGCACGCCAGGCACACCCAACGCGCCTACCGTTCCCGCAACCACCACCGCCAGCGCCTCGGCAGAGCCCAGCCCAGGCCGCCAGGTGGTCGTTGACCGAAGCAAAGTCGGGTCCACGCACTTTGTGTGCCGTCTCGAGCGGCACGGCAAGATCGTGGATCAGTGAGATTCACGATGAGAAGTCACCATGGTTGTCATTCCTGGCTTGACGGATTCATTGCGCGCCGTTGGGAAGCGAATCACTCAATTTGGCACCACCGTAGGCGGTCTGGCCCTGGACGTGGCGAGCACAGTGCGGCCAGCGCAATGCCCCAAAATGCTCGCACCGCAGCTCGCGCCGACACGGCCAATATTGGCGAAGACTCACTGCTGAGCCCAGCAGGGGCCGGCACGTCAGTCGGGCCGTCGAAATGCGGCGCTTCAAGTGCGTGAATCGGCAGTGCAGCCAGGTGACCTTCTCCCAGCCGATCAACGCCCTTGCGCCACCCAAGCAACGCCGCACCGTCGGTCTCGATGGCGCCTGGCGCTCGATCGCTCAGGCGTTGGGTGGAGCGGCGGCGTCTCGGTTGTCGGCAACACTGGGGATGCCAACCAGCCGCGATTCCCGTGGTGGTGGGGATCGACGACTGGGCCATCACCCGCGGGCACCAGTATGGAACTATCGTGGTGGATCTCGAGCGGCGCCGTCCAATCGAAGTGCTGGATGGCCGTGAATCCACGAGCTTGGCCGACTGGCTGCGAAGGCATCCGTCGATCAAGGTGGTCGCCCGCGACCGTGCAGGGGCGTACTCTGAGGCCGTGCAGGAGGTGATCCCTCATGCCCAGCAGGTTGCCGATCGGTGGCATCTTCTGGCCAATCTGCGCGAGACGGTTGAGCGGCTTCTGTTGCGTCACAACACAAGGTTGCGTGAGGCTGCCCAGCTTGTGGTTGCGAGCCCGCTGCCGCCCTCTGGGCCTGGTGCGGCCGACGGGACAGTGCCGCTGATGGCCTGGCAGAAGCTGAGCACTGATCGACGTGCAGCGCGATTGGCACGCTACGAGGAAAGGGTGCGGCTGCGAGCCCAGCGCCTGTCATTCAAGGCGATTGGGCGGGCCACAGACATGGACCAGCGGACGGTGAGCAGCTTCCTGAGGGCGGGCGAGTTCCCCGAAAGGTCTTCACGCGGCAGTGGACCTACGCTGCTGGATGCCTATCGCCATCACATTCGCCAGCGCGTTGCAGAAGGCTGTGCCAATGCAACGGCGGTTTGGCACGAACTGCGGGCTCAGGGCTTCAAAGGAAGCAGCGGAACGGTGCGTGCGGCCATGGGTCATGCGCATGCTGTCTCGTCAGTGCCGGACACTGCCGGCCGACCGGGCCGGCGAGCCTCGACGCCATCAGCGCAGCGAGCCTACGCTTGGCTGGTGGGTTGGCACGAGCGCGGGCACGAGGTACGCACGTAGGCGCTGCAAGGCACCCGGACCAGGCCGAAGGTGCAATGGCAAAGAGCAAGACGCCAAGCGGGTACAGCAGGTAAAAGACACCACCCACCACCAGGTTGGGTGGGTCCGCCATCAAATGACCGATGCCGTCGCGACAGAAGGATTTGGCGTTGAAACCGAGCCAGACGACATCCAGGGCCAGCATGACCACCGCAGTGGCAGCTTAGGCGACGAGGTAGTTGAGCATGTTGGTTCGATCCTGCTTTGATCGGTTGATAGAAGGTGGCCGTTGATGCAGGTCGGTATCGGTCGGTATTGGCCCGTCTATGGCCCTCAGCCCTTGGCCACGAACCGGTCTGCTCGCGCTGCGGCCAGCACGGCCGGCACGTCGGTCAACAGCGCCTGGGCTGGAATGGCGTCGTTCAGCCATGTGTTCGGTCGAGAGAACCAATGCGCGACTTCGTCGTCGGTCATCACCGCTGTCAGTTCCGATAGCGCCGCCGCTGCGCCGCTGCGCACACACCCGTGGTCAAAGTCAAACTGAAAGAGGGGCAGCATCAGCCCTGCACCGTGCGAGAAGGTGACCACGTTCCGGTCAACAATCCAGCGTGCGAGCGCGGAAACAGGCTGTCTGACTTTGGCGCGCAGACGCTCGGCCACGGCGTTTGCAGTGGCAACACCACCGCATGCCGAGTAGTCCGCCAGGCGATCGGCCCGGTGCCAAAGGCACTGGCAACCAACGCCGACTTTGGTAGAAGGCTCGTTTGGCTCGTTTGGTTCATGCTGCTCGTTTGGTTCATGCTGCTCGTTTGGCTCAAGCGGCCAAGGCACCCACCCAGAGCCTGTCTCCGAGCTTGTGTTGCGAAACGCGCTGATGGTCGCCATCGTGAACTCCAGTCTGCGTGGCCCTGCGGAGCTCATGACCCGCCGTGCCGCGCACATGGGCTGCCTGTGATCTGCATTGCAGGTCGGGTCATCTCGTTCACCTGAGAGGCAATCCCGGGCGCAGGCGTCACTGTTGGGTTTGCCTCGCCCAGCCAGGGAAAAATGCGTTGGTGCGTGCGATGTACTCGCGGTAGCCGGGGCGCCGCTCAGTGATGTCGTGCTCCAGCAGCGCCACGCCCGAAACCTTCAGCAGCAGGACCGTCATCAACGCCGGTGAGGCAATCGCCCACCATGCGTGCGTCGACAGAGCGATCAGGTAAATGCCCCACCACACGCAGAATTCGCCGAAGTAGTTGGGGTGGCGGGAGCTGCGCCACAGGCCGCGGTCCATGACCTGCCCTTGGTGGGCGGGGTCGGCCTTGAAGCGGGCCAATTGCCAGTCGGCCACGGCCTCGAAGGCAGCACCGAAAGCAAACAGGCCTACGCCCAGGGTGTCGATCCAGTTCCACGGCTTCGGGTTGAGGAAGGCGGCGAGCGCGGACCAGGAAACAACCCAAGCCAGCGCGGCCTGCAAACCAAACACCAGCACCAGGCTCTTCCAGCGAAAGTGGGGCTCGTTGCGAGCGCGCATTGCCTTGTAGCGCCGGTCTTCGGGCTCGCCCCAACTGCGCCAAGTGATGTGGGCCGCCAGCCGCAGCGCCCAGACGACCACGAGTGAAACCACCACGACGGTGCGCGGGGCAGTCTGCGGCGCGGTGATGGCGTACATTGCCGTAGCCAGCAGGATGAACAGAGGCCACAGGCTGTCTGCGATGCTGACGTCGTTCTTGATCTGGCTCGCAAGCCAGGCGCCGACAGCCAGAAGGGCCATCGGTAGCAAGGCGTTCAGTGCTAACAATTGCGTGATCCGTCGGTAACGCTTAGGCCATCTGCGGCGAGATCAAGTCGGCTCAGCCGTTGTTACTTGGGCATGAGTACCGTATCGATGGCGTGGATGACACCGTTGTCGGCGGCCACGTCTGCTGCCACCACCTTGGCGTTGTTGACCATCACGCCGTCCTTGGTTGAAAGCGTCAATTGCTCGCCCTCCACAGTCTTGACCTTTCCAGGCTTGATGTCAGTGGACATGACCTTACCCGACACCACGTGGTACGTCAGCACCGACTTCAGCTTGGCCTTGTTGGCCAGCAGCGCATCCAGGTCGGCCTTCGGGATCTTGGCGAATGCGTCATCCGTCGGCGCGAACACAGTAAACGGCCCCTTGCCCTTGAGGGTGTCCACCAATCCAGCTGCCTTCAACGCCGTCACCAGGGTCTTGAAATTGCCGGCCGCCACAGCGGTATCGACGATGTCTGCGGCTTGGGCCGACAGTGTGGCCAACGCGAGGGCGGCAACAGCAAGAAAGTGCTTTTTCATGAAATTCTTTCGATAGGGGGTGGTGGCGCTCCGGTGCTTGATGGCACCGGAGCGGTTGAACGATGTGTTGGCGTCAGGCCGGCGGCATCAGCACCGCGTCGACCACGTGGATCACGCCATTGCTGCAATCGATATCGGTCTTGGTCACGTGCGCAGTGCCGTTGAGCTTCACACCGCCTTGCGTGCCGATCTTCAACTCGGCGCCGTTGACTGTCTTGGCTGACTTGCCGTCCATCTTCATCACATCGGCTGCCATCACCTTGCCGCTGACTACGTGGTAGGTGAGGATGCCCTTGAGCTTGGGCACGTCCTTGAGCAGCGCGTCCACGGTGCCGGCAGGCAGCTTTGCGAAGGCCTCGTCGGTGGGCGCAAACACGGTGAAGGGACCTGTGCCCTTCAGCGTTTCTACCAAGCCAGCAGCCGTCAAGGCGGCGGCCAAGGTCTTGAAGTTACCAGCCGCAACGGCCGTATCGATGATGTTGTGCATGACGATTTCCTGGGTACTTCTGGCCTCCTCAACGGGATGTCGAGCGTAGCCTTTTGCCGGTGGGAGGCACCTGCAAACGCCAAGCATGAGCGCCTTACGGGGAAGCGTCTGTATGCCAGCGAACACAGCGACTCATGCGAACGCATGCAGATTTCAATGGCTGCCCGTAACTGCAAGTCGCGAGTCGTCTCGTTCGAGCTCGAAACGGCGCAACTCGGGCTTGATGTCAGGGGCCGTGAGATCGACCACCGGTTGCAGGCCTTCTGCCTTCGCGCAAGCACCTCATTGGCCCGTGGCTGTGGCAGCGCG